>DATJMI010000114.1:0-16471 GCA_035508775.1 Methylacidiphilales bacterium | reverse complement strand
ACTGAGAGCAACGTGACTGTCAATCTTCGACCGTAGCGCCTTGAGATTTTCACCGCACTGGGCCCGCATAAGAAAGCGCGTGACAACCAGAATCAAGAAAAAATCGGGCGGTTGGCGTTGTTTCAGCTGGCCGGAAATTGTCATCGATTCGGTGGCTGACCAGGTTTTGCCCTCGATTTGATACCATAACCATCAAATTTGATTTACCAAAATGTAATCGGGCCGCCACTTGAAGGAGATTGGTCACGGCTCGATATTGGGCCGCGAAAAGGAATTTTATGTCACTGCTGATTCTGGGTCTCACGTTGCTAATTTCCTTCGGAGCGATGGCGTACCTCAAGAGCGTTTACGCCGAAGCCTCCCAAGTGCCGGTGGTGTCCGGGTTGACCGGCGCCGAAACCGCCGAACGGATCCTGCAATGGGCCGGCATCCACGACGTGGAAGTGGCCGAGGGAGAAAGCTTCCTCGGGGACCACTACGATCCCATGGAGAAGACCCTGGTTCTGTCGCCGGAAAACTATCATGGGACTTCGGCGGCTCATGTCGGGGTGGCAGCCCACGAGTGTGGTCACGCCATGCAGCATCAACATAACTACGCGCCGCTCAACATCCGCATGGGCGCGGTCTACGCCACCAATTTTGCCAGTACGGGAGTCACGGTCGTGGCCTTCGCCTCCCTGTTCTTCCATATTCTGAGCCCCTTCATCGCCCTCTGGCTGATCGCCCTCTGCTTTGCCGTTCTTATTTTCTTCAACCTGATCACGCTCCCGGTCGAATTTGACGCCAGCGCGCGCGCCAAAACGGTTCTTCAGCAGCTCGGAATTGTCCGCGCGGGGCCAGAGGCCAAAGCGGTGAGTGACACGCTCTTTGCCGCCGGGCTTACCTATGTCGCCGCGTTGGTGGGAACCATTCTCAACTTCGCCTATTACTTTATGCTCTTGAGCGGACGTTCCCGTAATTGAGGCATCCTCAACCAAGATATGGTCGGTCGCAAAAGATGACGAATTTGTAGTAAACGGACAGTGAAAAATGAGGGTCTGATTTTTGACGATCTCGCGGAAAATGGCGGGATGGTTTCCGTTCCAAGGGGCGCGGAGGGTGCGGAGTCGATAAGGACGTTCGCCCAAGGAGATTAAAAGCAATGCGCTTTTTTTTCAATATCGGTTTTCGCAGGAAGCACCTTGCCCTCGTTCTTCTGGCCGCTGCTCCGCCCGGACCGGTGAAGGTCAGCGCCGTCGAAGCCCGCTACGAGAACGGGGTGCTGACCCTGCGCCTGCCCAAGGATGAGACGGCAACCGAGCCCACGGAGGTGCCGGTGCAATAACCCACGGTGTTTGCCGTATTCGCCATGGCTCGTTTAGGGTTGAGATTCTTCCTTTCGGTGATGGGTATCCTGGCTTTGCCCGATTCAGGGAATGCACAGGATGTGCCCAACTTATGGCCGCTGCCGCCAGTTCCCCCTGGCGTAATTGTGTATCCTGATCTTGCGTATGTGACCCACGGATCACCGAGTCAGAAGCTTGATCTCTACCTGCCGAAAGAGGGTCGTAATTTACCGCTGATCATCTTTGTCCATGCCGGTGCCTTCTACATGGGCGATAAGCGAAAGTGGATAAGTTACGAGCTGAGTTATCTCACCCAGGGCTATGCCATCGCTTCGATTAACTACCGATTGAGCGGCGAAGCGGTGTTTCCGGCGCAGATCGAGGATTGCAAGGCGGCGGTGCGTTGGCTACGGGCGCATGCCGCGCAGTACCGGCTCAACCCGAACCATTTTGCTGCGTGGGGAGCTTCGGCGGGCGGCCATTTGGCAGCAATGCTGGGGACGACGGGCCATATCAGTGATTTCGATGTGGGGGAAAACCTTTCGTTTTCCAGCCGCGTACAAGCCGTAGCCGACTTTTTCGGTTCGACTGACTTGACCCGGCTTCGGCCCGACCATCTGCTGGCAGGTTCCCCGGAATCGAGGTTCATCGGCTGTGCGATCAAGGACCATCCGGACCAGGCGCGTCGTGCAAGCCCGATCACCTACGTAACGGGGGATTGCCCACCTTTCCTCATCGTCCATGGTGATGCCGATCCGATTGTTCCTTGCGCCCAAAGTGGGTTGCTGGCGGCGGCCTTGAAGAAGGCAGGTGTGCCGGTGACCTTCTATACCGTGAAGGGGGCGAAGCACGGCGGTTTTCACGATCCCCAGGTGCAGGTGCTGACGTCGGCCTTCTTTGCGAAATACGTCAAATCCGCGAGACCCAAGTTGGCGGAGGGGCATTAGGGGACATCTGGCTTCGCCTGGGTGTGTCAAATTTTCCCAAAACGGGCAGCGAGATAGGGTCAAGTTGTTCCAGTACGGCATTGCCGGTTGACGGCTAGGGAGACCCAATGCACCGCCTTCTTTTTAAAAAATGGCTGAAAAATAGGAACTTCCGCGCGTTTCAAAAACGTAATTCTTGCCGACTCAAACTGGAACAGCTTTTGCAATTAATGATTCGGAAGTCTTTGTGAGAACGCCGTGTGGCCTCCTGGATTTCCAGCTCCGCTCCGCGTGAATGAGCGAGGCGCGGCTACGGAGCAACCGATCTCTCGCTCGAGAAGGGATTGAAAACCATGAGTGTTTTAGCCAAATGGGATCCATTACGGGAACTCGACGAATTCTCGAATCGGCTTTCAACCTTTTTTGGGCCCAATCAGGTCCCAAACCGAGACGAGAACGGTTGGTTCACGAAGGCGCAGTGGGTACCGCTGGTCGATATCAGCGAAGATGAACAGGAGTACCTGATCAAAGCCGAATTGCCCGGCATCGAAAAAGATCAGGTCAAGGTCACCGTGGAGAACGGCATTTTGCTGATCGCCGGTGAGCGCCAGAGTGAACACGAAGAAAAGAACCGGAAATATCACCGCGTGGAACGCTCCTATGGCAGTTTCCTCCGCTCCTTCAGCCTGCCGGATGATGCCGACGGCACCAAGATCAAGGCCGAATTCAAGAACGGCGTGTTGAAGGTCCATCTGCCCAAGAGTGAAGCCGCGAAACCGAAAAGCATCGAAATCAAGGTGAGTTGATCCTTGCGGGACCGGGTCGGACAGTCTGAGCCGACCCGGTCAGGGGCCAGTCAAAGCACCTGCAAACAAATGAAAGGAGAATCAACCATGACAACAGCAACCTTCGATTCAAATCATGCGCAGAGTTGGAAAGTATTGTCCGCCTGCCTGGCGGTGTTGGTCGCGATCCTGATTGCCGCGATGGGGGTTGAGTCTTATTTTCTCTACAAGGCCTCTCATCTGGGTGACACGATCCCCGCGCCGCCGGTCCGGGTTCCGGCGCTGCCCCATCCCGGCACGCCGACCGTCAAATCGTCACCCTTGCCCACCGACGACTGGGGCCTTCCCAACAGTCCGTTGGCGGCGGAGGACCCGTGGGATCAACTGAACCACTTCCATCAGCAGATGGACCAGTTGTTCAGCGACACGTTCAGCCAGTTCCCGATGGATAGCTCACCGCTGCTTGCGGCGGTGAGCAGTCCCAACCTCGACATCCGGGAAGAGAAGGATCATTACACCGTCCGGGTCGACATGCCGGGGGCGAGCAAAGAGAGCATCAAGGTTAATGTCGAGGGGCGCTTGCTGACCATCTCCGGGGACCGGACCACGGTTGATGAAACCAAGGACAACGACAAAGTCGTTCGCTCCGAGCGGAGCATGGCCCAGTTTGTCCGTACCGTGGAACTGCCGGGCCCGGTCAAGGCCGAGTCGGTCGATGCGAAGTACGACAACGGAGTCCTGACCCTCACCCTGCCCAAGGCCGATCAAGCCGCTTCGGGAACGCAGGTTCCGATTCACTGACCGCTCGTTGATGTACCGATGAAAGAGTAACCGGAGGTCTCCGTGAAGACAGTGCGGGTTAACCAGCCGGAAATCACGCGGGAGTTGAACAAGCTTCTGCGTGATGCGCCGACGCGCATCCCCGCCTTGGTCAGTGCGATTTTGGAGGACGCTCTACGCGAAAGCGTATCGGATCTCCACCTCGATCCGGGGTCAAACGGTTATCAGCTTCGGCTCCGTATCGATGGGGTTTTGGTGGACGCCGCCAACTTCACCCGGGATCAAGGTCTCCAGGTCTTGCGCGCTTTCAAAACCCATGCCGACCTCGACCCGGGCACCGCGCGAGCGCCCAAATCCGGACGGGCCGAGTTCTTGATCGGCGACCGCAAGGTGGCCGTCCGAGTCGCCACCATCCCGACGGTCAGCGGAGAAAAACTAGCCTTGCGGCTGCTCAAGCCGGTGCTGGCCCGCCTGGGGATCGAAGAGCTGGGGCTTAGTCCTCCTAACTTTGAGGTGCTGACGGCAGCCATCCACGATGCGCGCGGCATGATCCTGGTCAGCGGTCCCACCGGATCGGGGAAGACCACCACCGCCTATGCCCTGTTGCATGAACTCCAAAACACCAATCGTTCCATCGTGACCATTGAAGAACCTGTGGAGTATGTCATTGATAGCATCACCCAGATCCAGGTCGACGAAAAGCACGGTCTCGATTTCACCGAAGGGGTTAAGGGGCTTCTGAGGCTCGATCCTGATCTCATTTTCATGGGGGAAATGAGGGATCACGCCTCGGCCCGCGCGGCCTTGGATGCCGCCGACAGCGGTCACGCCTTTCTCAGCACTCTTCATGCACGGGATACGGCCGGCATCGTCACCGTTCTGCGTAATTTCGGCATTGTCGACCATGAGATCGCGGCCACCCTTGACCTGATTCTGGCCCAGCGGCTCATCCGCCGACTGTGCCCCGCTTGCCGCCAGCATGCACCACCGACGCCAGCCGAGGTTCATTGGCTGAAGTCGTGGGGTTATCGTGTGCCTACGCTGACCTGGCACGCGATGGGTTGCCCCCAATGCCGCCACAGTGGTTACCAGGGGAGAATTGGCGTTTTTGAAATGTACCGGCTGCAGGAAGCCGATGCCGACCTGATTCTCCAACATGCTGACGAACACACGTTGCGCCGCCATGTCCGGCATCAGGGCATGCTCTCCCTGGTCGAGGATGCCCTGCTCAAGGCGGCCGACGGAATTACCAGCCTCGCGGAAATCCAAACTATGGGCGGAATCGGTTTCTATACGTTGCCGCAACCTTCTCTCAAGGAAGCATCCGCAGTGGAAACTTCCTGTGAGCCTGTCGCCTCCGCAACTGGCACTGATGGAGCTTGAACCAATTCCTCAAATGCTCGGCGCAATTACACCCTCTTATGAAGACATCAACCGCAACCCTGGAAGAAAAAGAACAAAAAGCGCACGCTGCATCAAACAACCAAGATCGTTTGGAAATACCCTGGAATTTTGTGACCAAGAACCTTGTCGGTCACGAATTGCTGCGCAAAAAACTTCGGGAAAAGATCGGGAAGCTCCAGAAACACTTGCGTCCCTTCCCCCACGACGCGGTCCATCTCCATATCGCGCTGGAACGGCATCCCCGCAAGCTGCTGCATACGGCCAAGCTGACCCTGCGGATGCCGTCGAATATTTTGCACAGCAAGAAGTCCGGCCCCGATCTCATCAAGTCTTTCGACCTGGCGATAAAGGCGTTGCTGCGGGAACTGGAAGGCCTCAAAACTAATCTGCGACACGAGTCGGATTGGAAACGCAAGGAACGCCGTAAAAGCCTGCGTCATGAAATCAAGGGCCTCGGCTTTGCCGATCTCCCCCAAGCCGAGGGCCACGGTCCACAGGAACAGGGCGAGGTGGTAGCCGATTTTCTCCGGCACCACTACAAAAGCCTGGTCAGGCACGCCCGCCGACATGTCCGGCACCTCGAGCTCAATGGTGAAGCCCCAATTAACACCGTGGATCCCCGGGAGGTGGTCGATGAGGTCGTCCGTCAGGTCATGAATGGCTGGCGGGAGAAACCGGCAAATTCCGATTGGCTTGTCTGGTTCTATCAGTTGATCCGGGCAGAAATGCGGAGCCAAGGGCGAACCCACAACAAATCCTCCAGCCGCTCTCTCGAAGAAATCGAACCGCTCCCTGGCTCAGCTCAATTGGCCGAGGGCTATAGTCCCGAACAACCGCTGGAGATCATCGCAAACGAATTGGAGCCTTTTGTCGCCGAGCTTCGCGAATTGGTGCCGGACCCGGCGTCCGTACCGCCCGACGAGGCCGTCGCGCGGAAGGAAATTTTGGAACTTTTGCAGTCCCGGATTCAATCATGGCCCCGGCCAGAACGCGACGTTTTCGAATTGCATTTCGTCGAAGGATTTGAAGTCGGCGACGTAGCCACGATCACTAAGCTCTCTCCCGTGGAAGTGCGTGAAAGTGTTGCCCGGCTTCATCAACGTCTGCGCGGGTTCCTGCTCGAAGATGCCTAGAAATCGCGAATCGAACCATCTTCACAATAAAAAGATCGCCCATGGAGAGGGGGAGCAGGGCCTCTTTGCAGACATGCCTTTTGTGCTCTCAGAACCGATTCCCCCTCTCGTAATAGCGAAGATATCCGGAGGGAAAAGCGCATGAGGACTGTGGTCATGAGGGGATAAAATTCAATTTGGTCGCTTTAGCCCCATTCTGTTTATCCGTGTAATCAGGGTAGTTGGTTTGACTCCCAGAAGCTCCGCCGCACCGTCAGCGCCTTTGATTTTCCAATGGGTCTTCTGAAGGATGACCAGGAGATTCTCGCGCTCGCGGCGCTGGAGTTCAGCTTCCGTTAGAAATTCCGGCTCGGTCTCGGTTCCTTCCCGGGCAATCACCCGCAACGGAACCCGCGCCGGCGCCGCAGTCGGCAAATCGAAGTCCGGTGCCCCGCCGCGTGAAGTAATAACCGCCCGTTCGATTATATTGCGCAATTCCCGGATATTGCCGGGCCAGTGATAATTTTGAAGCTTGGCTAGACCGGCGCGCGTCAAGCGCGGTTCGGGGCAACATAATTCCCTGGCCGACGCTCGAATGAAATGTTTTGCCAGGAGCGGAATATCTTCCATCCTTTCGCGCAAGGGCGGAACTTCAATCGGAAAGACATTGAGACGATAATAGAGGTCTTCCCGAAAACGGCCCTGGGCCACGGCCTGCTTCAAGTCGCGGTTGGTCGCGGCGATGACCCGCACATCGGCCAGCCGGGAGCGGTCCTCGCCCACGCGTTCAAAGCGCTTTTCCTGCAAAACACGAAGCAATTTGCTCTGCAAGTCCAACGGCACTTCCCCGATTTCATCGAGAAAGAGCGTGCCGCCTTCCGCCGCCTCGAAACGGCCGGTGCGGTCCTTGATCGCCCCGGTGAAGGCACCGCGCACGTGACCAAAAAATTCGCTCTCAAACAAATCCTTGGGGATGGACGCGCAATTGACGCGGACGAGAGGTTTGTCTTTACGCCGGCTGCGATTATGAATTTCGCGCGCGACCAGTTCCTTGCCCGTGCCACTTTCACCCAGGATCAATACCGAAGCTTCGGTGGGAGCGACGAGATCGATCTGGTTTATAATGTGGCGCAATTCCTGGCTCTGGCCGACCAAGTCCCCGAAGGCCTTGGCTTCCACCACTTCTTCCTGCAAATAAGTGTTCTGCGCCTCGAGCTGCGCTTTGAGGCGCTGAATTTCCTCAAAGGCGCGCGCGTTGACGAGGGCGCTGCCAATGTGATCGGCGATCACTTGCCTCCACGGCCCCATCTCTTCGGGCGGGTTCACGCGAGCGAATCCATCGATAACTCCCAAAATTTCACCTTTGAACGCAAGGGCGGTTCCAGAGAAGGCGCGAATTTGCTGCCACCGCAGCCACTCGTGGTCGGCCAATTCGCCCGGGTCTTGGTCCACGTGGCGCAATTCGATTGTGCCTCCGGTGGCGGCAATCTTCCCGATGATCCCGAAGCCGAGCGGAATCCTAATGGCTGAATAATACGACCTCGATGCGGCGCTGTTGCTGTCGGGAAGGGAGCTTTCTTTCCAGGCGGCCAAATGCAGGCAGCGGGTTTGATCGGGGCAATTGGGCCGTTGCTCACAGCTCGAACAAAGGTCCCCCTTTTCGATCAGCCAAATTTCAACCCTCGCCACGCCGGGGCGGCCCATAAACGAATCAACGACCTTTTTCATCAGATTCTCTACCGAGCGTTCCTGAGCGATTTCGATGAGCAAATTCCCAGTGAAAGTGGGATCGAAGATTGCGGACGGGGCGGCATCGCGAACCGTTTTCATGGGATTCCATTTAATAGCCTAAGTGCGGATTTGCAACCTTAAGATGGTTCGTAATTCCGAACGTTCAATATTGCGCACCTACTTCCTCTGGAGCTTTAAAATTACATCTCGTTTGTAATAAGCATCTTACAAATATATTAGACACTTGGCACGCCGCATGAATATAGGTCTATGTCCTTGTATATGAAAAATCAAATATCCATTCTCGAAATCCCTCCCCCCTCCTTCAAAAAAGAGGTTCTCCAATCCGAGGTGCCTGTACTGGCGTTCTTCCTCTCAGGGTGGAGCGAACCCTCCCGCCTTCTTGCGGAGGGGTTAGCTGAATTTGCCGAGCGCCTCCCCGCTCCCCTGAAAATCGTCAAGGTGAATGTGGATCGCAACCCCGACCTTGGGATGGTGTACGCCATCCATTCGGTGCCCATGCTGCTTTTCTTCAGCCAGGGAAAAGAGACCTCGAGGATTGTCGGCACGGACAACATGAAAGCAACCCTCGCCAAACTCTCCAATTCCACAAACCCCACCCCAATCCACAAATAGGTAGACCCTCAACAACCCAGAAAGAACACCCTTATGAACACCACCATTGAAACAAGCCCCTCGTCGACGCCTTCGGCCCGGAACGGAACCAGTTTCCAGCGTAATCATGCGTTGATTGAAACGCACGAGACCGTGCGGACGCCCGGTTCCAACGGCCGCGAAGAAATTCCCGTGCCTTCGCCCGCCCACAAGGGCGCGGACAAGAAACGACTTACGCGCGCGTTGGGTGCCCTCGCGGGCCTCATCGTGGGCGTGGGGGCGGCCTTCTATTATTTTCAGTTCGTCGCGCCGTATGAATCCAGCGACGACGCCTTCCTCGAGAATCACGTCGTCTCCATCAGCGCCAAGCTCTCCAACACGGTCAAGGATGTTCTGATCGACGACAATAACCAGGTCAAGAAAGGCCAACTGCTCGTCGAGATCGACCCGCGCGACTACGAGGTGGCGCTCCATTCCGCCCAGGCCAACTATGACAAGGCGAAGAGCGACTACGACCGCGACCGCGCGTTGGTGGCCAGCAGCGCTGTTTCCAAACAGGACCTCGACGCGGCCCGTGCGGCCTTCGAAGATGCCTCGGCGAAGCTGGACCAGGCCAAGCTCAATCTGGAGTACACCCGCATCACCGCACCGGCGGACGGGAAGATCACGCGCAAAAACGTCGAGCCGGGTGGGTACGTGGAGGCCGGGCAACCTCTCTTCGCCATCGTGCCTAACGAAATGTGGGTGGTGGCCAATTTCAAGGAGACGCAACTGACGCACATGCGTGTCGGTCAGAAGGCTGAAATCAAAGTGGATGCCTATCCGCAATACACGTTCACAGGCCATGTGGAGAGCATTCAAAGCGGTTCTGGAGCCCGATTCAGTCTCTTCCCGCCGGAGAACGCCACCGGCAACTACATCAAAGTCGTCCAGCGCGTGCCTGTGAAGATCGTGCTGGATGACAACCCCGATCCTCAAGTCGCCCTTGGGCCGGGGATGTCCGTGGTTCCCACCGTGCGCGTGAAATAACCAACCAGCAAACCCAACACCCTAATTCATCCTGCCATGAATGCCGACGATTCCTTCCAGCCTAAAATCAATCCGTGGCTTATTGCCATCGCGGTCATCCTGCCGACTTTCATTGAAGTCCTGGATACGACCGTGGTGAGTGTTGCCCAGGAAACCATCGCCGGCAACCTTGCGTCCACCGTGTCCCAGGCGACGTGGATTCAGACCGGCTACCTCATTTCGAATGCCATCGTCTTGCCCGCCACGGCTTGGTTCTCGGCCGTATTCGGGAGAAAGCGTTTTCTTCTCACCTGCATCGGCATCTTTACGCTGGCCTCGTTCGCATGTGGCGCTGCACCCACTCTCACCTTGCTCATTATTGCTTCCGTTGTACAAGGAATGGGCGGCGGCGCTTTGCAGCCCATCTCACAGGCCATTTTGATGGAAAGTTTCCCACCGGCCAAGCGAGGTTCGGCGATGGCGGCCTATGTGTTGGGCGTCGTCCTGGCACCCGTGCTGGGGCCGGTGTTGGGAGGCTGGCTGACGGAAAATTACTCCTGGCGCTGGATTTTCTATATCAACATACCGTGCGGCCTAATCGCCATGTGGCTGGTCCAACTATTCGTTTTTGACCCTGAATACCTCCGTAACATCAAACCAGGGCGGCTTGACGCGCCCGGCTTCCTTTTCCTGGGGATTTGGCTCGCCACGATGCAGACCGTCCTGAACAAAGGGCAGGATGAAGACTGGTTTAACTCCAACTTCATCTGCTGGTTCTCGGTGATTTCCGCCATCGCCTTCGTCGCGTTTTTGATTCGGGAATTTAGCGCCCGCGAGCCGCTGGCCGACTTGCGGGTCTTCGGCGACCTGAACTTTTTGTTCAGCACCATTCTCATCTCTATCGTCTTCCTCTTGTTGTATGGCATCATGAATCTGCAACCGCTCCTGGCCCAAAGCCTGTTGGGCTACACCGCATTTGCCAGCGGTGTGGCGCAGGCTCCGCGAGGTTTGGGCATGATGATCCTGACGCCGCTCGTGGGCGTCCTGACGGGAAAAGTGGACAATCGGCTGCTCATCGGCCTGGGGATGATCCTCACGGCGGCAGCGTCCTTTCTCATGGGCGATTTTAACCTCGACATTTCCAGTCACCAATTCTTCTGGCCCAACTTCATTCAGGGCATGGGCATGGCGCTGACAACCGTTCCCCTGATGACCGTCGCGCTCGCCACGATTTCCAACGAGCAAATGGGCAATGCAACGGGATTGTTTGCCCTCGCGCGTAACCTGGCGGGCAGTATTGGCATTGCCGTCGCGATTGCCATGCAGGCTCGGGGCGCACTGAAACATCAAGCGTACCTCGTCGCGCATCTCACGCCTTACGATCAGCCTTTTCAGAACGCGGTGCGCATGGGCGAAGCCCTTTTGGCCCCTTCACTCGGGCCCGCCCAAGCACATGCCGGGGCTTTGGAGACCATTTATCAGTCGCTCATCTTACAGTCCAATATGTTGTCCTTCGCGGACGAATTCCGCTGGCTGGCTCTAATCTGTGCCATCTCAACTCCCCTGGTCTTCCTGTTCAGGAAGGGGCAGGGCCACAGAGAGGTGATGATGCATTAACGCGAAAGGGAAAAACCGGGTAAACCATCGCTCGAATTACTAATTACCAATTTATGAAATACAGTCCTCACCAAAGCAGACCGAACCGCCTTCAATCAACATCATCCGGGAGTGTTGCGCTAATGCCGCGCACCCTCACGTTGGCTTGAATCCGGCGGGCTTGAATGAGCCCGAGGTTGTTTTTGGTTACTCCCTGAGTTACCCAAAGCAACGCAGGGAATAGCGACCCCAACTATAAATAATCCAATAGTCTGCTAATTCCGCAATTCGGTTAAAGCTTCTGCCGACCCCGAATTGATCCTCATGACTTCCGAGCTGGCTTCATTCCATGCTTCGTTGAGACGTTCGAGATTTTCCGCATTTTCGATCAGTTCACGGTTCAGCTTCACCGCGTCGCCGTCTGGCTGATAGGTTTCGGGCGCTTCGAGTTTCGCTGCCACTTCCTTTTGCCGTTTCTCCAGCTCGACAATTTCCCGCTCAATCCGTTCCAATTCCACCTGCGCTTTCCTGCGCGAGGCCGACAGGGCCTGCCGCTCTTCCGCTTCGCGCCGCTTTTGTTCTTTCGATTTTACCAAAGAGGGCACCCCGTTTGCGCGCGGCTCGGGCGCCTTCTCCTTCGGACGTTCGTCGGAAAGCTTCTCACCAGCGACCAAGGCCTGCCGCGCGGAGCCGGCCCCCGACTTGTCGAGATAATAATCGTAATCGCCCGCGTAGAGTGTCAAATGGCCCGCGCTGATATGGAGGACGGTCTGCGCGATGGCGCGGATGAAATAGACATCGTGACTGATGAACACGAGCGTTCCGCGATACTGCCTGAGCGCGTCGATTAGCGCATCGATGCTGGCCATGTCGAGGTGCGTCGTCGGTTCGTCCATCAGGAGCAGGTTTGGTGGATTGAGCAGTAGCTTGATCAGGCCGAGCCGTGATTTTTCTCCACCCGAGAGGACGCTGACTTTCTTGTAGGCATCGTCGCCCTGGAAAAGAAACGAGCCGAGAATCGTCCGCGCCACCACTTCCGGCACCGGGTTCGGGATGCTCATGACTTCCTGGAGAACGGTCCGGTTCTGATTGAGCATATCGACCCGGTTCTGCGCGAAGTAGCCGACTTCGGTATTATGGCCCAGTTTGCGTTCGCCCTGTTGGACCGGCAATATGCCTCCGAGAATTTTCAGCAGCGTCGATTTGCCAGCGCCGTTCGGTCCGACCAGCACGATGCGCTGGTCGCGCTCGATTTCGAGGTCAATTCCCCGGTAGACGGCAAGATCGCCGTAGGCGTGGTGGATTTTTTCGAGTGTCATCACCCGCTGGCCGCTTCGCGCCGGCTGCGGGAACTTGATATGTATTTTCTTTTCGCTGGTTTCGGGAGCCTCGATCTTCTCCATGCGCTCGATCTGCTTCAACTTGCTCTGCGCCTGGGAAGCCTTGCTCGCCTTGGCCCGAAACCGGTCGGCGAATTGTTGCAGCTTGGCGATCTCCGCCTGCTGGTTTTTGTAAGCCGCAAGCTGCTGCTCGTGCCGGGCGGCGTGTTGCTCGACGTAGGCGTCGTAGTTGCCGCGATAACGATACACCTGCCGATTCCGGATTTCCAAAATCGAATCAACCAGCGCGTTAAGGAAGGCCCGGTCGTGCGAAATCATCAGGATTGCGCCCGGATAATACTCGAGATAAGTCTGGAACCAGCCGAGTGACTCGAGATCAAGATGATTTGTCGGCTCGTCGAGCATGAGCAGGTCAGGCTCCATGACCAGAAGCCGCGCGAGGTGGGCGCGCATGATCCAGCCGCCGCTCATCGTTTTTGCCGGAGAGTTGAAATCGCTTTCGCGAAAAGCGAGTCCGCTCAAGATTCGCTTTGCCTTTGGTTCGAGTTGAAAGGCTCCCAGTTCCGCGTAGCGGCCCTGCGCATCGTGGTAAGCTTCCGCATCGGTTTGCCCTGTGCGTGCGCCCTCGGCCAGGATGCGCTGCAGCTCAGCATGTTCCGGTGTAATCGCCATTGCCAGTTCGAGCACCGTTTCCTCGCCAGTGGTGGCGGTCTCCTGGGGCAGATAGCCGAGCGTGGTGCTGCGGTCGATCACTATCGATCCATTGTCGGCTTCGAGTGTGCCCAGGATGATCGAGAAGAGCGTCGATTTGCCCGCCCCATTTGGTCCGACCAGCGCAATCCGATCCCCCACATTGATGCTGAGTGATACGTCTTCAAAAAGCGTGCGTCCGCCGAAACTTTTAGCGATTTCTGCCAGGGTAAGCATAAGCGGGCAAGCCTACGCCAGCCACCGTTTCCTCGCAAGCTTCTCCAGATGAATGACCGCATATACTAAAGCGGCAATCGATTTTGAGGGAGGTCAAAAAAAGTCGATTCGCATGTTTATGCCTTCTTCTTAATGTTTGCAGCGCAATTTTTTTCGGATCAACCGGTTCAAGACGGGAAGCGATTCGGGACTGAGGGCCTGGCTCGATATCCGCCGCCAATTTCCGCACTGAAGCCAAAGCAAAGTACTTTGGGGGCGGCTGAAGCCAGGCAGCAGCGGTACCCCTATTTATGGGTAGAAGTCCCGGTGTGTGACTGCAACACACACCGGCCAACTTGAAAGCCGTTTTAAGGCTTCAACCTGAAATTGCCTCAAGTCGGAAACCCCGAATCGTATCATCCACATCTGTATCCGCAGTTATTCTGTTCAGCAGCTTTTGAACTGGGCCAAAGCCACTCTGGCAGCCCAAATCAAAGGGCCCCATCATTTCCTCTCCGCTTGCCTTGTCTCGCCGACCCTATGATCTCAGCAAAAACCTTACTAAGTGATGGGAAAACGCAGTTAAGATGAGTTATCAAGATGCATTTAATAACTATGGCATATACGCAAAAGGAGTGATATAAGCTGAAAGTTTGAACATTATCTTTTGTCGAACGTCAACTTTTCAATCGTGTAAACGGGGGCTCTTTAGGGGCTCTTTGCAAGAAAACTGCAAAAGCAAAATCATGACCAAAATTGCTCATGGACTTATTATTCTTGCCCTAAGTCTCTGCAGTTTCTCATTTGACAGTGGCTTGGCGCAAGCCGATCCAACTGCCGGATTCCGGCAGATTTCGGATAGTTACAGCGTCCAATATCCATCCAATGTAACTCAATCGCAAAGATTTACCGCCGTCAATGGGGTCTATACGTGCTGGGTTTACGGCACAGATTCACCTGATGCGCAAACCTCGAACACGCTTCAGCGGACGGAGATGCGCTGGGAAACCTGGCCCAATCAGAGTCTCATGAATCAGCTCGCTTTTGACGAGATGTTCAGCGCGGAGACTCAAAACACCTGCATTCATCAAATCAAGAGCGACAACAAGGGCAATGGCAGCGGAGGGGAGGCTATTTATATGCAAGTCAACACGCCCGGTACTCTGCGCCAAAGTGTCGGGAAAGCCTTCGCCACCGGCATCGCCGGCACATGGTTTCACATTAACAGCGAATATAATCCCGCCACGGGAGTAATGAATCTCTATTACAACGGCTCGCGCGTTTACAACCAGACGGGATTCATTTGGCCCAATGGCAATTGGTACTTCAAAACCGGGGCTTATGACAACGGCATGCCGACCACTGCGGAATCATGGGTGCAACTCAAAAATGTGATTCATTGGGTACAGACTTTTGCGGGCACTTATGAATTGCAAAATGTATCGAGTGGCTTGGCCTTGGAAGTCAGCGGTGCTTCCACGGCAAACGGCACCGCGGTGGTCCAGTACCCCTATAGCAACGGCAGCCCAAACGCGGAGTGGAACTTCACAGCCACCAGCAATGGCTACTATCAAATAACCAATGTACAGAGCGGATTGGATGCAGCCGTAACAAATGCTTCCACAAGCGCCGGGGCGCTGATCAACCAATGGTCTTTCGGAGCGACGGGCGACGACCAATGGTTACCCACGCAAAATAGCGACGGCAGCTATACTTTTTATAATCTCAACAGCGGTCTTGTTCTCGATGATCCGGGATCCAATTCCTCCCCAAATACCCAGATGGACCAAGCCTCCGCCAGCGGCGGAAAAAATCAGGAATGGAACCTGGTCAGTCTCTCCCCCGTCATCACCAGCGTAACCAACACCACCTTCACTAACGGCCAAGCCGGGAGCTTTACGGTGACGGCAAATGGCGCCCCGGCGCCAACCTTTAGCGCCACAAACCTCCCCTCCTGGGCCAGCCTGAATTCATCCACCGGGGTCATTAGCGGCACACCCTCAAGCACCAGCGGCTCGCCCTATTCCGTCCACCTCACGGCCAGCAATGGCATTTCTCCCAATTCCACCCAAACCTTTATTTTGACGGTGACGAATTCGACCCCGCCTGGCTTCAGTAACGGGCCGCCAACCTCCACCGATACCGTTGGCACGATCTACAGCTTCTCCTATGAAACCTCGGGCTATCCCGCCTCCACCTACAGTCTGACCTCCGGCAGTCTTCCGCCGGGGCTTACCCTCTCTTCGGGCGGTGTTATTTGCGGCGTGCCCATTATTACAGGCACCTACACCGGAACGGTCACCGCCAGCAACGGCATCAGTCCCAACGCTTCCCAAAATTTCACCATTACGATCTCCGAACCTCCTTTCTCCGGCACTTATGAATTGCAAAATGCAACCAGTGGTTTGGCGCTTAACGTCAAGGGAGGATCGACCTCCAATGGCGCTGAGATTGTCCAATATCCCTTTGGCAATGGTCAATCGAACTCGCAATGGACCTTCGCTCCAACCGGTAACGGCTATTATCAAATCATCAGTTTGAAGAGCGGCTCGGATGTCGCCGTGGTGAATGCCTCCACCAGCCCCGGCGCGTTGATCGATCAATGGTCATTCGGCACGACGGGCGACGATCAATGGGAACCGGTGCAAAACAGCAACGGCACCTATACTTTTTATAATCTCAACAGCGGCTTGGTGCTCGATGATCCGGGGTCCAGTCCCTCTTCGAATACCCAAATGGATCAAGCCACTGCCACGGGTGGAACCAATCAGGAATGGAACATCATCACGGTGTCACCCACCATCACCAGCACCAATACCGCTGCCTTTACCGTTGGAGTACCGGGCAGCTTTACCATAACGGCTACCGGCACTCCAGCGCCGACTTTCAGCGCTACCGGATTGCCTTCATGGGCCAGTCTGAACACGACGACTGGGATCATTA
>DATJMI010000113.1:0-11142 GCA_035508775.1 Methylacidiphilales bacterium | reverse complement strand
TGGGGCGACTCTGGCTGAAAACATCAGCACTACACCCGATGGCGATGAACTGGCCATGCTCCGCGATCCCTGGGGCTTTCCACTTCAATTGGTCAAGCGCCGTCATCCAATGAAACCAAGCGCCGTTTAAAGGCGCCGTCTTACGGTAGATCGAAGAGAAGAAACCGCGCACCGGTTTTCGCCACGATCTCAAATGCAGAAGCATTCTCAATCGCCAGCCCATCGCCGGCAGAGAGATCTTTCTTTTCTGCTTTTAGTTCGCCCGAAATCATTTGCAACCAAAGGCTGCGTTGCGGCTGGGTTGCGTGAATCGCCGTTTGACCGGCCTGGAGTTCGCCAAGATAAATCTCCGCATTCTGCCGCAAGGTCAGGCTTCTGTCCTTGCCATCGGATGAGGCCATCAACGTCAGCGGTACCGGACCGGTCTTGGCCGGAGACCACTCTGCGTAAGCCGGTTTTCCGCCGGAAGCTTCGGGAAAAATCCAGATTTGGAGAATATGCGCCGTTTTCTCCGCCGAATCGTTTATCTCGCTATGAGTGACTCCACTACCGGCGCTCATATATTGCGCCTGGCCGGCGTGGACCGTCCGGGCATTGCCCATGCTGTCGCGATGCGTCAACTCGCCGGAAATAACGTAAGTCAAAATCTCCATATTTCGGTGCGGATGCATGGGGAATCCGCTTCTGGGCGCAATGTAGTCCTCATTAATCACCCGCAACTCACGAAAGCCTTCGTGATTCGGGTCGTAGTAATCGCCGAACGAAAAGGTATGCCAGCTCTCAAGCCAATCTATTTTCATATGGCCCCGCGCCTTCGCCGGGCGTTTGATAGAAGTGATGGCGCTCATAAATGGAATTAAGTTCTTGCCCCATCATCATGCAGACGCCGGTTTTTGCAAATGGCGAGCCATGACAAATTGGTCATGTCGTGTAAAGTGATCTCTGGCAATGACTACTCCGCCCCGTCCAACAGATGCGCCTGTTTCCCGGCGCGAACTCTACACCGTTTTTGCGGGATTGATGCTGGCCCTGGCCCTGGCCTCGCTTGATCAAAACATCGTCAGTACCGCTTTGCCGCGCATCGTGAGCGACCTCGGCGGCCTGGCGCATCTTTCATGGGTCGTCACGGCGTTCATGGTCACTTCAACTTCGACCGCGCCGCTTTACGGCAAGTTGAGCGATATGTACGGACGCAAACGTCTCTTCTTTACCGCCATCATCATTTTTCTGATCGGCTCGATCCTCTGCGGCACGGCGCAGACCATGCTCCAGCTTATCGTCTTTCGCGCGATACAAGGCCTCGGCGCGGGCGGCCTCATTACTCTTGCCCAGACCACGGTGGGTGATCTCATCGCGCCACGCGAGCGGGGCCGTTACCAGGGTCTGTTCGGCGCCGTCTTTGCCGCTTGCAGCGTGGCCGGACCCCTTCTCGGCGGTGTCATCACAGACACCTTGTCGTGGCGCTGGATTTTCTATGTGAATCTTCCCGTCGGCGCCGCCGCGCTTTGTCTTATCGCCGTAGGACTGCGCCACCATTGCCGCTCGGTCACTCATCGCATTGATTACGCCGGCGCCGGACTCCTCACCTGTGGAACCGTCAGCCTCCTCCTCCTTTTGAGTTGGGGTGGCGTGGTTTATCCGTGGTTTTCGCCGGCCATTCTCGCTCTTGCCTGCGCCGTTCCCCTTTTTTATGGACTGCTGGCGGTGGAGGAATGCCGCGCCGCGGAACCAATCCTTCCGCCCCGCCTCTTTCGCAATCCCGTTTTCACCATTTCGGTCAGCGTGACCGGGCTCAACGCCATGGCCCTGTTCGGCAGCCTCGTTTTTCTTCCCTTGTTTTTTCAGCTTGTCCTCGGCGCGTCGCCCTCTCACGCCGGCCTGATGATGGCTCCTATGATGGGCGGCGTTATTGCTGCTTCGGTCGCCGGCGGACGTCTTGTTTCGGCCACTGGTCGCTACAAAATCTTCCCCATTTTGGGACTTATTGCCGGTTTCTGTGGTTTCTGTACGCTGGCCTGGGCGGCGAGAGCCGATGCCAGTCTCGCAGTGATTGAAGCTGCGCTCGTTCTACTCGGTTGCGGTCTGGGCCTGGTCATGCCCAATCTTACCGTCGCGTTGCAAAACTCGGTTGAACGGAGCGATATGGGTGTGGCTACTTCCGTCACTGCCTTTATCCGGTCCCTGGGTGGCGCGCTCGGTGTTGCGGTGGCGGGCGCGGTGGTAGCCTTCCGGTTACGATGCAAGCTGCCACCCGAATGGACCACACCGGGCGTGGGACGCCCCAGCCTTCTCGAAATGGGCGTGCAACAAATCAGCCAGATTCCCGGCGCCCAACACGCGGTCCTGCTCAACGCCTACCGCCATGCCATCGCCACGACATTTCTGACCGGCGCCGGGGTTGCCGCGCTCGCCTTCGTCATCGCTCTCTTCCTTCCCGAACGTCCGCTTCGCGGCAGTATCGCCGCTCCCGAGCGGGCGGAATATTGATGCGCTTGGCTATTTTTGAGACAGGTTCCCAATCCCGTGCTTCACCATCATCGCCTTTTCGTAAAAGATGACGTGAGATCCGCTGGTTTCAAAACGAAACGGAACATGGAGAAATTCCGACAGAGCCTGCTTGACAGCCGCCTGCCGTTCCGGAGCGGCGAAGAAGAGCATAAAGCCGCCGCCGCCGGCGCCGAGCAGTTTCCCGCCGATGGCGCCGGCCTTGAGTGCGCGGTCGTAGATTTCATCGATATGGGACGTGCTGATTCGCGCGGTCAGGCCACGCTTGAGTTGCCACGACTCGTGCAAGAGCCGGCCAAAGTTGTCGAGGGAACCATTGCCCGTGAGGATTTTCACGCCCTCCGCGACCATCTGCTGCATGGTGGTAAGTTCAATCCTTTTGTTGCTGATCGCCTTGATTTTCTCGCCTGCGATATCGGAAGCGGTGCGGCTGACGCCCGTGAACATCAGAAGAAGATGATCCTGTAAAACCTCCAGGCGTTCCCGCGGCAGGATCATTTTAAAGACGTTGAATCCGCCGGGAGGATAAAAATCGATGCGGTTAAGGCCGCCAAAAGCCACGGCAATCTGGTCCTGGCAGCCGACATTCTCCCGGATCATGTTTTGCTCGACGTGGATAGCATCAAGAGCGAGTTGCTGCTTATCGGGCATGCGCCCCTGCAGCCCATACAGGGCGTGGAGCATTCCGACGGTGAAGGAGGAGCTCGATCCGAGACCGGCCCGGGCGGGCAAATCGCCGTCGTGGTGAACTTCCAGACCCTCGCCATCCATATTCAAAAAGCGCATGCACTCTCGCACGGAAGGATGCACGATCTCCTCCAGCCCGGAGACTTCTTCAATCCGGGACCAGACAATGCGATGCCGGTGATTGAAAAAGGGCGGCAGATAACGGCCTGAGATATGGCAATATTGGTTGATCGTGGTGGAGAGTACGGAACCACCGTTTTCCCGGAACCAGGCCGGGTAATCGGTTCCTCCACCAAAAAAAGAGATGCGGAAAGGTGTGCGGGAAATGATCATAATGGAATGGACGAGGGGCTATCGCAAGTATCGGGCCACATTTTCGCGGTGATAGTTGAGAAGGTCGAACAATGTTTGTTTGGCGCTGATTTGGGGCTTCCAGCCGGTTGCCTTCTTGAACTTGCTCACGTCGGGGATCTGGAGGGTAATGTCGGATGGACGAAGCAGAGTCGGGTCCACCACGTGCCGGATGGGGCATTTGGCCATGCCTTTGAGCTTTTCCAGCACCTCGCCAACGGTCATCGTCTCCTCGCCTCCGATATTGTAAACTTCGCCCGGTTCGCCCATTTCCATGAGCATCCAGTAGGCGCGCACGGCGTCGCGGACATCGGCCAGGGTGCGCACGCTCTGGAGATTGCCCACCCGCACCGGGCCTGAATGAAGGCCAGCCTCGATTTCGGCGATCTGCTTGGCAAAGGCGCTTTCGGCGAAGACGGGCCCCCGGCGCGGGCCGGTATGGGTGAACATGCGGGTACGCAGCGTCTTGAGTTTATAAGAGAGGAAATATTGCAGCGCGATCATGTCTTCCCCGACCTTGGAGACGGCGTAGGGACTGGCCGGACGGAAGGAATTCTTTTCGGTGATCGGAACTTCATCCTCCTTCACCTGGCCGTAAACTTCAGAGGAACTGCAAATGTGAATGCGGGGATCGATGTCGGCGATGCGGACGGCATCGAGCAGATTGGTGGTGCCGATGACATTGGTGTGCAGCGTGTCGGCGGGCAAATCGAAGCTGCTGCTGACGAACGACTGGGCCGCGAGATGAAAAATCCAGTCTGGCCGGACTTCGCGCAGCAGCTTGACCAGGGAATTCAAGTCGCGCAGTTCCGCTTGGTGCAGGCTTATTTGCGGCAGAATGGAATGAATATTATCGAGCGGACTGCGCCAGCGGACGAGGCCGTGAATGCGGACTTCGGGATGGTGCTTGAGGGCGTACTCGGCAAGGTGACTCCCCACCATGCCTGTGATCCCGGTGATTAAAATCGTCATCGCGGGAGAGTAAAAAAGGGCTGGGCCCTTAGGAAGTCAATTCTTGGCGCAGCGCGTGTCTTCCGCTTATTCACGGCGGATTCATGACCGCAAAAAATTCCCCGGCGGCGGCATACGATTCGGGCGTGCCGATGTCGATAAATCTGCCCTGATAGCCGCGGGCAAAGAAACCGTGGCCGATTTGCGCCGGGAAGAAATCGCGTTCCAGGGAGAATGGCCCATCGGAGGAGAAACCGGCCAGCGCCGATTTTTCGGTGAGATAAACACCGGCATTGATCCATCCCGGACCAGCCGCCTCGTTTTTTTCCTGAAAACGGAGGACTTTGCCATCGGCATCCGCAATCACCTGGCCGTAACGGCGGCTGTTCTCGATCCGGGCGAGAACCATGCCCAGCCGCATGGTGGCGGGCTCAAACCAGGCGAAAAAATCGAGCCAGTCGAAATCGAAGAATGAGTCGCCGTTAATGATCAGAACGTAATCATGCTTGCAGAGAGGAAGGGCTTGTTTGGCGCCGCCGCCGGTGCCGAGAGGCGTTTCTTCCCGCGAATAGCGCAAGGCGAGGGGGCCGTGCTGATGGCCGAAGGCGCCTTCGACCTGTTCGGCCATGTAGCCTGTGCTGAGGATGACTTCGTTCGCGCCGGCTCTTGCGAGCCGGTCGAGCAGATAAGAGAGAAAAGGGCGTCCGTTGATGGTCGCGAGACACTTGGGCCGGTCGCTCACGACGCTGCGAAGACGGGAACCAACGCCGCCGGCGAGAATGATGGTATCGAAGGCGGTGATCATAAAAGCCGTTTGAAATGCCCGGGCGCTAGCGCATCAATCGCGTCCCTTTTCTTGGGGTGGCCATCATAGATTGTATCACGCAAGATTTTTGCTTTTCAGAAACTTCACCACCACATCAAAAACATACTGGCACGCGGCCTCGTCGACGGCCTGGTGATTGCCCCAGGTAAAGCCGTTGGTCATGACCAGTTTTGATTCAGATAATTTGCCGCTGACCCGGTGCGGAAAAAGTTTGAAAGCGGGCTGGTCGGCGATGTTGCCGCAAATCAGCGGGCGATTCTCGATGTGATGCTCCTTGAGAAACGCGCGCAACTCCGCCGCCGTAAATGGCGCGTTTTCCTTCACAACCAGCGGAAACCCGAACCAGGAGTGACGGCCCTGCGGCGTTTCAGCCTGGAAGCGGAAATATTTCTCAAACGGGGCCATGGCCTTGCGCCAAAAGGCGGCATTACCGGTCCGGATGGCGATGAATTTCTCCAGTTTTTTCAACTGGATGGGACCGAAGGCCGATTGAAGTTCCGTCGGGCGCAGATTGAACCCGATGTTGACGAACAGGAAACGCGGATCGATGTGCGCGTGCTGCGCCTCGTATTTTTCGCGGTCCTGGGTTTCGCGCACCCAGCCATGGGCGCGCAGAATGCGCATAAGTTCAGCCAATTCAAAATGATTGGTATGACAGATGCCGCCCTCCAGGGTGGTGATGTGGTGCGAGTAATAGAAACTGAAAGTGCCGACGTCGCCAAAAGAGCCGACCGATTTTCCGCGATAAAGAGCGCCAAGCGCTTCGCAGCAATCTTCGATGACAATGAGATCGTGTTCCTTCGCGATGGCCATGAGGCCGTCCATATCGCAGGGGTTGCCGTAGACGTGAACGGGCATGATGCCCCGCGTTTTCGGGCCGATGGCGCGGAGAACTTCCTGGAGATCAAGATTGAGCGTGCCGGGATCGATATCGATGATGACCGGAATGAGGCCACATTGGATCAGCGGCCAGACCGTGGTTGACCAAGAAAGCGCGGGCACGATGACCTCATCGCCGGGATGGAAGCGGCGTTTCAGGGCCGGGTTGACGAGCGCGGCCACAGCGAGAAGATTGGCCGAGGAACCGGAGTTGACCATGATACCGTGCTCGAATCCGAAGTGGCGGTTGCACTCCGCTTCAAAATGGCGCGTCTTGGCGCCCATGGTGACGTAGGTGCTGAGCAGGCATTCGAGGGCGGCGGCGATTTCCTCCGCGCCGTAGGCGCATTCGTGCAGGCGAACCGCCGGCTTTTCCGGCTTGAAAGTAAAATCAAAATTGGCGCCGACGTAGTCGTCGATGCCCCGGCGAATATGATCGGAAATGCTCATGAGATTTTTATCTAGATTCTAGAAAGGACCTTTGAACCGGGTGATTTCCGGCGCTTCCTCCTGCGGGCCGACAGGCGTGGGTAGGCCGGGTTGGATCATTTCGGCGGCGCGAGCGGCGATACGGCGGGCGTCGGGATAAAATTCCTTCTCCAAAACCTTGGTCGTGGGACAAGTCACCGGCGCAAACCCCATGCGGGCATACTGGATGCCGCCACCGGGAAAATGTTCCACGGCACGGGCGATGATCTCGGCGCTGAATCCGCAACTGAGCCAGGCGTTGTCAACCACCAGCAGACGGCCGGTTTTTTCGAGCGAGGCAAAAATCGTCGCGGTATCGAGCGGGCTGATGGTGACCGGGTCGATGACTTCAATCGATAGGCCGGCTTTTTCCAGGGTGGCTTGCGCGCGCATCGATTCCATAACCATGTGTCCGGTGGCCACGATGGTCAATTGAGAGCCGGGCACGAGAATGCGTGCGCGACCCAGTGGCACGGCATAGGGTTCCGATGGGACATGGCTCCCGGCCTGGTGTACCAGGCGATGCTCGACAAAAAGAACGGGATTATCGTCGCGGATCGCCTGGATCAGACAGCCTTTGGCATCGTAGGCGGTGGCGGGCATGACCACTTTGATCCCGGGGATATGGGCGAACCAAGCATGGAGTGCCTGCGAATGCTGGGCGCCCTGGCCCCAACTGCGCCCAATCACCGCCCGCACCACGAGCGGAACCTTCACACTTCCGCCATACATATAGCGCGATTTCGCGGCGATATTGACGAGCTGGTTCATCGCCAGCACAAGAAAATCCATGCGGATGTGGGTATGCACGGGACGCAGGCCGCCGAGCGCCGCGCCGATGGCCACGCCGGTCATGCCATCTTCGGCCAGCGGGGTATCGAAGACGCGCCCGGCGCCATACTTTTTCTGCAGGCCCAGCGTGGTGCCCCACATGCCCTTGGCATCGTCGACGCCCTGGCCCATCACGATCACTCGTTCATCCAGCTCCATTTCCTGGTCGAGAGCTTCGCGAATCGCTTCGCTGCATTTGATGACACGTTCCATGGGGAGCACGATTTGGGTTGGTTTCTACGCGAAGACTTCGGCGTACAATTCGGAAGGCGCCGGGAAGGGGCTCGCCTCGGCGTAGGCGATGGCGTCCTGAATTTCTTCCTCGATTTCCGCATCGAGGCGCGCTTTAAGACCGGGATCGAGTTCACGGCTTAAGGCGATGAGCGGATCTTTGCCCCTCCAGGCCTCGAATTCCGTTTCATCGCGATAACCGAGATGCCAGTCGGTTCCGGGGCCGACATGTTCGTTCCAGCGGTAAGTCATCGCTTCGAAGAAAAACGGTCCGCCGCCCTGTTCTAAAATCGCGCGGCGAGCCTTGACGATTTCCGCATGGAGCTCTTCGCCGTCGTTATCCTCGATCCGCTGCGCGGGGATGCCGAAGCCATGCACGCGGTCGCAGAGATGGATGTGGGCATGGCGGTCGGCCCAGGCGGAATGGATGGCGTAGAGATTGTTTTCACAGACGAAGATGATGGGCGCCTTTTTCAAGGCGGCAAATTGCAGACTTTCGTAGAAGACTCCTTCTTCAGTTGCGCCTTCGCCGAAAAAAGAGACGACAATATGAGGACTTTTCCGGAGCTTCAGCGCATAGGCGTACCCAACGGCGTGAGGAATCGTCGTGGCGACGACCGCCGATGCGCCCATGACGTTATGTTTGACATCGATGAGATGCATCGAACCGCCTTTACCGCGCGCGCAGCCGGTGGCTTTGCCGTAAAGCTCGGCCATCATTTCGCGCAGATCGCCGCCCTTGGCCAGATAAAGGGAGTGGCTGCGGTAAGTGCCGAACACAACGTCGTTCGCGTCCAGCGCCTGGCAGACACCGACCGAAATCGGTTCCTGGCCGATGGAAAGATGGACCGGGCTCATGATTTTGTCGGAGGGATAAATGCGCGCGATTTCCTCCTCCACCCGGCGGATGCGGCGCATTTGACGATAGTAGACGGAGCGGTCCATGGAAGAAGGCCGAAGATTGAGGGAAAAGACTCATCATGACAAATCTCTTCTGTCAGGCGGGCCGGACGGTCAAAACACCCCGGCTGGATCTATTTTTCAGTGGATTTTCCGGTAAACTTCATCCGTTTCTGCAACGTATCGATCAGTGTTTGATCCAGCACATTCAATTCAACCGGTTTGAGCAAATGAGCGTCAAAACCGGCCTCCCTTGACGCCTGGATGTCCTGATCGCGGCCCAGACCGCTCAACGCAATCGCCACCACACCGTGAAATTCGGGCCGGGTCCGCAGCCGGCTCATCAGATCAAGGCCGGAAAGTTTCGGCAATCCGATATCGGAAATAATAATGTCAGGCCGCACGCGCTCCGCGAGTTCCAGCGCTTCTTCCGCGCTGGAGGCCGTGATCACGTCGCATCCGCGCCGTTGGTAAATTCGTTGCAGCGCCTCCCGCGTATCGGGCGCGTCCTCCACCAGCAGGATACGTTTTTCCTTGAGTGGGAGCAAATCCGCGACCGGTTTTGTCGCTGGTTGAGGTGGCGGATCGGCTGCGGAAGGAGCCTGTCGCGGCAGCCACAGTGTGAACGTCGCGCCCCGGCCGGGGCCGGAACTCTCGGCCATCAGCCTGCCGCCGTGCAATTCCGCCAGGGAACGGGCAACCGTCAGCCCCACGCCGAGTCCGCCGGTGTTTCCGGTCCGCTGGCGGCGCGCCTGGTGAAACATCTCGAAAATTTTGTTGATCTCGCTTCGCTTCAGACCCACCCCGTTATCGGTTACCGCAATCCGGACTTCGTTTTCATCTGCGGTTAGCCGCACGGTGATCTTTCCGCCCGGTTCGGTGAATTTGATGGCGTTGTTAATCAGGTTGGTCAGGACCTGCGCCAAACGCGCCGGATCGATCTCAAGTTTCACCGGCTCGGTGGACGGAATGAACGTCATCTCGAGCTCTTTTTTCCGCCAGGCCGGGCGCATCGTTTCGATGGTCAGGTGAGTCCATTCGTTCATTTCCACTCTTTCGCGCGCCAGTCGCAGTTTGCGGTTCATCACGGCGGAGAGATCCAGCAATTCGTCGATCATGCGCGAGAGGGCGCGCGCGTTCCGGTCGATCACGTTGACGTTGCGAAGCTGCTCCGGCCCGAGCTGGGGATCGGTGCCGAGCAAATGCGCGCACGAAATCACCGGCGTCAAGGGCGTCCGCAATTCGTGGCTCAACGTGGCGAGAAACTCGTCTTTGAGCCGCGCCGCTTCGCGCAGTTTCTGGTTTTTGTCTTCCAATTCACGGGTTTTTTCCGCCACCCGTTCCTCCAGGCCGAGATTGGCCCCCCGCAGAGCCTCTTGCTGCGCCGAGAGCCGCTCGTTTTTTTCTTCCAGTTCGCGCTGGGTGCGTAGAATGTTGGCGGCCATGGCGTTGAAAGTTTCGCCCAGGCTTTCGAGCTCGTCGCCTGAGTGAATGCGGGTGCGGACGGTGTAATCGCCTCCCTGCAACCGCCGGACGGCCGCCGCCAGCATTTGGATGGGACTGATGATCGAATTGGATACCAGCCATTGCAGAATGATGGTGATGACGATCACCGTCCCGACTCCAATCCACATCATATCCACCCGACTCTTGGCCTCATTGGCCTCTTCCTGCTGCAGACTGGTCAGTGTCGTCTCGATTTCCCGACGGACGGTATCGGTGACGACGTCAAGCTGCTTCAGCAGCTCGGTGCTGCGGGCGTCCAATTGGCCTAGGGCCAACGGATTTATCTCCGGATGATCGACCGTCGCGGAACCCACCTCTTGGATCCATTGATGGACAAGTTTGCGGCGTTCCAGTTCCGATGGACTGGCCAAGAGAAACGGGCTGTTGAGCGAGGCGAGATTATTCTCCACCTGCCGCCGGGTTTGATTATAAATGGCCAGATCGCGTGAATCGGTTGCTCTTTGATAACTGCGCCGTTCCGCATCCATGGCCCGGAGAAGCGCCGGGAGAGTGTTCAGGCTGGCCATTTCGGTTCCCGCGGCCCGAACGATCGGTGTGTAGCTCACCACGCTGTTGAGCGAGATCACCAGGTAAATTGCCAGCACCAGGAGCAGGGCCAAGTGGACCAGCAGACCCAGGACAAGCCGCCACACCAGACGCACCTTGATTCTGGGCGTCTCTTTGCGGGCATCGGTCGGTTGGCTCAAGCAACGCATACGTTACCACGGTAGAGGCTGTCCGAAAAGTAGGCATGGGCCGCGCAGAAAGAATTTTTGCCTTGGGGCAAGGAGCCGAGCGAGGAGCATAGCTGGAGTGCTACGTGACGAGCGAGCGACACAGCCCCAAGGCAAAAGGACTTCGGTTCGCAGGGTGACGTCGAATTTGGGCCGATCTCTTCGTGGCTCGCTCCTTACAGACCACTGTGAGTATGCTCGTCGCTCGCGCCTCGATTCGACCCAAATTCGCCTTGTCACGCGGCCCATGCCTACTTTTCGGACAGCCTCTAG
>DATJMI010000112.1:0-10988 GCA_035508775.1 Methylacidiphilales bacterium | reverse complement strand
CGTCGAGCAGGAAATTCGACAGCCAAGCGTTCGCTTCGAGATAGGCATAGAACGCGCGGTCGAGATAGGTCGTCGCCAGGACACCGTAAAATAAAGCGATGAGGACGGCGAATTTCGAAACGAAGCGCAGTACCGGGCCTTTGCTCTCGTACCAAGCCCGCCACTCTGCCGCGAGAGAAGGCTTGGTCTCTTTGGGACGTTTTTTGCTGCCTCGGCTCATGGATGGGGTTCAATTTAAGGTTTGGACTGGGTTTGTCCATCCATCGTCGGTCCCGAGGAGAGTGAAGCCTGGTCGGAGCCGCCGATGGAGCGGCACGTCAATATCCAAGTCCACGCGGTTCCAATCCGTCCGATGCTCGAAGTCCTCACCAGCCCATGCCAGGTTTGGTGCGTGCGCTATCTGCTGAGTTTGGGCGGACAAATTGTGCATAATTTCAGGCATGATTAGAACCGTCCGAATGAGTTTTAAAGAAATTTGAAAATTGGCTCGTTTCGATCGTAACTAGCTGATAAAAAGCCTCTTATAAGAAAATAAAAGGATTGCGGAGGCAGGATTTGAAGTTATCGAGGCTTCAGAGGTAAATAGTAGAACTAAGATATCGTCTTCAACTGGCTGGTTAAAAAGAAGCCGATTCGATTCATGCGGGCCGTTGTCGAGCGAGCCCGTTCACTAATTATTATTTCTAGAGGACAGCCTCTAGCCCTGTTTTGAATTGGGCTTGTGTTTCTGACATTTGGGACAAACCCCGGAGAGCTGCAAGGAGTGGCTGATCGAGGCATAACCGCGCTCCTTGGCTACCCGATCTTCGAAGCGTCCGACAACGCATTCGTCGATAGGCTCGATTTTCTGACAGGTGCGACAGATCAGGTAGTGATGGTGATGATGACCGTCGCGGGCCCGGATTTCATGGCGGGTCGATCCGTCGACCCAGGGTAACTTATCGACCAAGCCTCTTTGCTCCAGGATGGTAATAAACCGAAAAACGGTCGCAAAATCACAGCCTTCACCGCGAACCTTCTCATGGATTTCCGTAAGCGTTAACGGTGTTGCGCTGGCGTCAAGAAGACGAATCATGCTCACGCGCGCATGGGTGGCTCGAAGCTTGTTTTGCCTCAGCCATGCGGAAGCATCAAAGTGTTGGGTTTGCAGTTTCATAAGCGCACAGTGTTATCTTAGCTGCATCTTCTAAACGGAACACGGCGTATTCGCTAACCTTTAGCGTGAGTCGCCACGTAGGTTTTCAGCTCGGCGAGAGAAATTTTAACGCCAGCTTTTTTGGCTAGTTCGAAGACAGCCGCCAAATCCTCATCGAGATGCCGTAAATCGCGTACCGAGTGTTTAAAATCGTTCAAGGCGTGCGTGATGTCTTTAAGAGCGTGTTCGAGATCCCGTTCGGCATGAGCTTTGTCGCCCTCGGCGTGAACCATATCGCTCTTTGCATGCGCGGCCTGTTTCCCGCCTTGTTGCCAGTCCGAAAGGGCATGTTCGAAGTCATGGATCAGGTGGTCGAAGTCTTTTATGGCGTGCGCATAATCTCCCCGCGCGTGTTTAAGGTCTTTCAAGGCATGAGCCAAGTCATTGCGGGCGTGTTTGTAATCTCGGATCGCGTGCTCGATTTTAGCGGCGGCTTTGGGTTCGTTGGCGATGAATGTTTCAATGGTTTTGCTCATATATAGTGGGTTCGGTTTACTGTTTTTATCGTGGTTGGTGCTAAAAGGGTAGTAAGTGAGGAGCCGCCATAGCTATTGAAGTTTAAAATGAACCGGGACGTCGGCTTCGGACGACACGGGTATTCCTGCCGTCATCGCGGGATGAAATTTCCAGTGCTGGACGGCTCGCCTTGCTGCTTGATCGAGCCGAAAATAACCTGAACTTTGCAGGATGCTGACGTTGGCCGGTTCACCTGCTGCTGTGACTTCAACCTGCAAGATGACTGTGCCCTGTTCGTGGGCGAGTCGAGATTCGTCCGGATATTCCGGCGGTTCATTATGCAATTCGTCGGGTTGCGCCTGGATGGCTCCCTTGGAAGCGCTGGTCTCCTCTTTGACCGGGGACGCCTTCGGCGGTGCCGGCGGTCTGGGAGGCTGAGGCTTGGCCGAAACAAGTGGAGTTGGCGGGGGCGGTATGGCAACGGGTTTGGGCGTGGGTGCGATAACCACTTTAACAGGCTCGGGAGCCGGTGCCGGCTGCACCGGTGGGGACGGAACAGGTACAGGCATGGGCGGTGCCGGAGTAACTTCCGGTGCCGGTGCAATGGCAAATTCAATTTCCGTGGACGTTCTTCCCGGTTCGACGTGGAAACGAGCCGGCTGGATCAGCAGCGCCGCGCCAAAAATTAAAAGAGCGGCATGAAAGAGAATCGAGACGCTCCAGCCGACAAGCTCTCGCTGCCGATCCGTTGAGGCGATCATCAGGATTTGGGAGTGGTTTGGATGACGACTTTAGCCAGCCCCGCCTTTCGTGCTTCGTCGAGGATCGTGACGACACTTTGCAGCTGGACACGGTTGTCGCCGTTAATGATGAGCTTGGCTTCGGGCTGCTCGGCCTTGAGTTGAACCAGCCGGGAGGCCAGTTCGGACGGATCAAAAGCTTCCTTGTTCCAGGCATAGCTTCCGTTTTCGGAAACGCTGATGGTCACAACGTCATTTCGATCCTGTGGGGAGGAGGAACCCGCGACCGGCAAATGGACGCTCAGGCCCTGGTTCTGAATCATCGACAGCGACACCATCATGAAAGTCGCCAGAAGGAAGAAGATGATGTCAATCAGTGGGATGATTTCGATCCGGGCGCGCCGTTTTTGCCGTGGAGATGGAATGACCATGGCCTGCCTATTCTGAGGGTTGTAACGATACTTTCAGAGCCATTTCCAAGCGCGTGGCCGCTTCTTCAATATCTTCCCGCGCATTTTCGAGTTGGGTGTTGAGGTAGTTAAAGGGAATGAGGGCGGTGATCGCGATGCCAAGACCAAAGGCGGTGGCAATGAGCGCCTGGGCAATTCCACCGGTAATGGCAGTGGGCGTGTCGAGGGTCTGGGTTCCCAGCAGGCCAAAGGCGTGAATCATCCCGGTAACCGTGCCGAGCAAGCCCAGGAGAGGCGCAAGGGTCACGATGGTATCGAGGGCCGAAAGTCCCCGGCTAAACCGTCTTAGTTCGCGACGCGCTCCGCGCAACATCGCGTTGCTGAATGACTCCTGGTCATGTTGTAGGGCAAAGCCCACCGCTCGGACGACAAAGTCCCGGCTTCTTTCGGCAAGCTGCTGCGCATCGGTCAACCTACCCTCCTCTGCGGCCTTCAGAACAGCCTCCACCGCATCGGGATCGCGCTTGGATTTCTCGGCAAGGATGAAGAGTATTCGTTCAATAACGACCGAAACGGCAACGAGCGAGGTGGCCAATAACGGCCACATGATGGGGCCGCCCTTGGTGAGAAGATCAAACATACTTAATGGATGTGCTGATACGTGGAGTCGTCAAGTTCATCCTCGACCGGCGTCGTAACCCAGCGGGGAAACGGATCGAGCAGTGATTCCCAAACTTGAGGGCCTTTTGCCATCTCCGTATCGTTCAAGAGGCATCTGTCGAAAGACGCCGTAAGCGCTTCCTGATCCATTTCGGTGCCAATGAGGACGATTTCCTGACGGCGATCTCCGTAGGGCTCTTCCCACATTTTGCTAATTGTCTGGAGCATGCCCTTATCTTCCGGCCACAGATGCTTCGGAGCGCCCGCCCACCAAAGACCGGCGGGACTGTAGCGGCAAACGGTGCCGGCTTGCGACCAAAAGATCGCCTGGTTGTATCTGCTCGCAATCCAGAAGTAACCCTTCGAACGAATGACGCCGGGCCACGGCTTGCTCATGAAACGATGGAACCGCTCCGGGTGAAAGGGCCGTCGCGCCCGATAGACGAAATTACAGATGCCATACTCTTCTGTTTCGGGAGCATGACTCCCCCGAGGCTCCGCTAGCCACGCCTCATGCCGGCTCGCCTTTTCAAAATCGAATAGGCCGGTATCGAGGACGGTGTCCAAATCCACCTTGCCTTCTTTAGCGGTGACAATTCTAGCTCGGGTGTTCAGGGCGCGAATCATCCCGCAAACCGTTCGCAAGTCCTCCAAGTCAACCAGATCAGCCTTGTTGACGATAATGACATCGGCAAACTCGATTTGATCCACCAGCAAATCGACAATACTGCGCTCGTCAGCCTCGTCCCGTTCCAGTTTTCGGGTTTTGAGTTGCTCCCGTGACCGATAATCGCGCAGAAAATTGAACGCATCGACCACGGTCACCATCGTATCGAGACGGGCCACATCGGAGAGGCTGCGGCCAAGCTCGTCGCGGAAGGTAAAGGTTTCCGCCACCGGCAGCGGCTCCGAAATGCCCGTGGACTCGATAAGCAGATGATCGAAACGGTTTTCCCGAGCCAGGGCAGCCACCTCCTTGAGCAAATCTTCCCGCAAGGTGCAGCAGATGCACCCATTTGACATCTCCACTAATTTTTCTTCGGAACGATTGAGGGAAGCGCCTCCGTCACGAACCAGAGTCGCGTCGATATTGATTTCGCTCATGTCGTTGACGATGACCGCCACTTTCCGGTTTTCGCGGTTGTTGAGAACATGGTTAAGTAGAGTCGTCTTTCCGGCTCCAAGGAATCCGGAAAGTACCGTGACAGGCAATTTTTGACTGCGTGCGGACTTCTTTCGCAGGCTGTTGAGAATTTCCTGTGCCTGATCCATGATTGAAGGAGTTTGGGAGGTAGTTTTTTTCATGGTCGGAATTAAAAGGAGTAGGTCACCCCAGCGAAGACGCTCCGGCGCTGGCCGTATTGAGCGGAGAAGACACCCACGCCGGAACCACTACGGATTTGGTAGATTTGATCCCCGACATTGACCACATCAAGACGGGCCGACAGGTTGGGCATTCCGGCCCACTTGAATCCCTGAGTGAATCCGACATTGATCGAATCGTAAGCCGGCACGGAACCGCCATTCGGCGCGCTGTCGATGTCCTGCCGGAGCCCGCTGCCGCAGACCATCTCCAGGTAGGGTTTCGTCTCGGTCTGGGTGATATTGTACATCAGGCCCGCCGAGCCGGTGAAGGTCTGGCTATGGTCGAGATAAATATAGTGGTTCTGGATGTAGGCGTAATCGGAGGCGTTGAAGAGTACTCCCTGGGCGGAATTGACCTGTTCGCCCAATCCCTCTTCCACCGCGAGGTTGGCATAGGCAGAGAACCCGCCTTGGGTATAACTCTGACTGAGTTCGATGCCGCAAATTTGTCCCTTCGCGTAGTTGAAGGCGCTTAGGATGGGCGCGGTGCCGAACTGGCCGTCGTCGATCAGATTGGTCGCCTGCTTGTAATACCCGTCCAGTCCCACCTGGTACTCGGGAGTGAACTTGTGCACGACACCCGCGTCGAAATAGTTCGTTCGCTCCGATTCCACATTGTCATTCGGCAGGCCCGGCGTGGCCGCACCCGTTGTGTTGACGAATTCCGAGGTTGTGCCCTGCGGAATATTTTCCAACGGCGGAGGCGTGAAATAGCTCGCGTAGCCGCCGTGGATCGTCGTGTTCTCATCGAATTTGTAGACGGCGTTGATGCGCGGGCTCAGTTGATTCTGCCGAATGAGACTGCTTTGATAGAAGTCCATCCGCCCGCCGTAATTCAGCGTCAGTTCCTTGGTGATTTTCCACTCGTCCTGGAGATAAAAGCCATAGCTGTACGCCGTGATGTAATCGCTGTTGTTGAACGTAACGGGATTTCCCCCCGGTCCCGCGACCTGGGTGCCATCCGGATTGAGGGGAATGACCGTGGTGACGGCGTTTTGATCCGCGCCCTGGGCATTGAGCAGAAGTCCGCCCCGGATCGTGTGGGCCTCGTTAAGGTCATAGCTGCCGTCGAACTGGATGCCGTTGGACATGACGCTGCGGTTGAGACTTCCCGCCTCGCCGTTGAAGTAGAGATCGCCCTGCCAATCGGGAATAAAGTCAGCGGCACTGTAACTATTGAAAAGCGATAGTTGGAAACTGAAGTCATCGATCGTTTTTTGATAGGCCAGCACTTCGAAGTTGTTTTGCTCGTGCTGGGACTCATTGAGGTCCGCCGAATCGAAGGTCGGCACTCCGGGAATCACGTAGGGAGTCCCACTCGAGTCCGTTGCGGCCGATTGCCCCGGCGTATTTGGAATCTCATACTGGTTGTAGGCTTCCCCGGCGATGAGGCTGATCCGGCTGGTGTCGTCGATGATGTAGGAAAGATACGCGAAACCACGGTACTGGTCGCTATCGTCGTGAATGGGGTTGTAACTTGAGGTCGAGTTCTCGATGCCTTGCGTATTCTGGAGGTAGCTGCCCGAAAAATAGTAGTTCAACTTTCCCTGGGATCCGCCGTACTCGAAGCTCGGGTGGATAGTCCCGTAACTCCCGCCGTACAAGTCGACGTCGCCGCCGGGATTGACCACCCCGTTTTTGGTGTGGATATCGAGCACTCCCGCCTGGCGGAAGCCGTATTCCGCAGGCAACGCCCCGGTAATCAGATCGACACTGTCGGCAAATCGTGTGTCGAATTGGCTGCCAAAGCTGGTGATGCTTTCAGGGATCAATACATCGTCGATCCTGTATTGGACGTTGGCGTGATCGTCCCGGACGTGGAAACTTCCCGAAGCGGCTGAATCCTGACTCACGCCGGGAAAACGGAGTACCAGTTTGCTGAATGGAACATTGTCGCCGCCGGTGAGGTTCTGGATGTCCTGCTGGTCGATGGTGTAAACCGTCGCCCCCAAACTTGGCACGATTGATTGCCGGGCCTGATCCAATTGACCAATGACCGTAACCTCTGGCATTTGTACCGCTTGATTCGAGCCTATCGGCACTGCGGGTTGGGCCTTAACTCCAGAACTGGTCACGGTTGTGCTGGACGTCGTCGAGTTGGTTGTCGTCGTCTGGCTTCCGGCTGTTGAAGCCGGGGCGGTCGTGCTCGACGCGGTTTGCGCGTTGGCAAGGGTGCCATCGAAGATAACTGCCGCCCAAAAAGGAACGGCTAGAGCCAGACGTTTAAAGACAAGGAAAGAGGAGGCGCAAATGGTTTGCATATAAAAGTGAGCTAGCTTCCCGCAACTCATTTGCAAGAACTATTTGCAAATTACTTGTGCCTGGGTTAAAAGAGACATTCTTTCTCATGGGCACGCTCGAATCAATTTTTTCCAAACCGGGGTCTAGTTTGGAGAGCAAGGAGCAAATCGAGATGATCAGGAGCTGGATTCGCCCGCATTTGGGCGTTGATGTGGAAACGGTCATTATTGTGCGTCAGGTCGATTGCCACAATCCGTCCTGCCCAGGTTTTGAAACCGTCGTCGCCATTCTTGAGGACCGACGTACCCGGCGAATCAAAATCCTCAAGCCCATCAGCGATGTTCAGGAGATCGACATCATCAACACCATTGAGTGCGGAAAGATTTCCACGGTCACCTATTTCCCACGCAAAGACTAATCTTAAACAAAGGAGTCCCCATGCCCGACACTTTCAAACGCGTTCCGGTCACCGTCATCACAGGTTTTCTTGGCTCGGGTAAAACCACGCTCCTGAACCGAATCCTGTCCGAGAATCACGGCAAACGCATTGCCGTCATTGAGAATGAATTTGGCGAAGTGGGCATCGACCACCAACTGGTGATCCAGGCCGACGAAGAGATTTTCGAAATGAACAACGGCTGCATTTGCTGCACCGTGCGCGGCGACTTGATCCGGATTCTCGGGAAATTGATGCAACGCCGGGACAAGTTCGATTATATCATTATCGAAACAACGGGATTGGCCGATCCCGGCCCGGTGGCCCAGACGTTCTTTGTCGATCAGGAAGTCAAAGAGAAACTGGCCCTTGACGGCATCGTGACCGTGGTGGATGCCAAGCACATCTGGCAACACATCGACGAAAGTGACGAGGCTAAGGAGCAGGTTGCTTTCGCCGATGTCATTCTTTTGAACAAAACCGACCTCGTTCCGCCTCACGATCTCGACAAGCTGGAGTCACGCATTCGGTCAATGAACGGCGCGGCACAGGTATACCGCACGAAAGATGCCGCAATTGATCTCAACCATGTCTTGGGCGTGGGCGGCTTCAACCTGAATCGTGCGCTCGAAGTTGATCCCAAATTCATGGAACCTGAATACCCCTTTGAATGGGGTGGTATTTACGATCTCAAATCGGGCAAATACGAGTTTGTCACCGAGCCCGGTCCCGACCCAGCCATGGACATCCTTTTGCTACCTGCGGGTGGCACAGATCGAGCCGCTCTGAAAGCAGTGGAAGATAAGGCCGTGGTAGCTTTTTCGGGCGAAGCAACAGAGGTTACCGGTGACCAGTTGTTGCGTGCCTCCGAAAATCTGCGCTTTCTTAAGCTTGAGAAAGAGGCCCGCTTTCTTGTGCCGGTCGACAAGGATGGCGCCTATGCGCTCTTCTCCCAGCACCACCCCGATGAATTTCAAGCCAAGTTGATTCAAGGTGCGAAAGAAATTAAGCCGGTGGTATTCCATGAGTATAAACCGGACCACGAGCATGATGAGGAAGTCGGTTCGGTGGGGATTACCACGCCGGGCAATCTCGATCCTCAAAAATTTGATGTTTGGTTGGGCACTTTACTCCGTCAAAAAGGTGTCGATATTTTCCGAATGAAAGGAGTGGTCAGCATCAAGGGAGATGCGCGCCGGTTTGTTTTCCAGGGAGTTCACATGCTCTTCGATGGCCGCCCGGACCGGCCATGGGGGGAAGAACTACGGCAGAACGCCCTAATTTTCATCGGGCGCAACCTGAATCGCAGCGAGCTTACCGATGGATTTAAGAGCTGCCTGACTTTCTGACGTTCCTTGAATTGGATCAACCCAATCTAACCCACGATGAAATCACTGCTTCCGTTCGCCGGTCTGGTTAGCCTTTGGCTGGTCTCTCTCTCCGTTTATGCGGAAGGCCTCCGGCTTATCACAATCCACAGCCATGGCGGCTATGTCGAAACCGCTCATGTTTCTTGCTATCAAGACAGAATTTATATCGGCGGATGGCTGAAGCCACATTTCTGGAGCGGACGTGCGGTCAGCTTTCGGGTGGATGTCAAAGATGCAGAAGGAAAGGTGATTGCCACGAAGACGGGCAGCGCCAATCCGACCGGACGTCCGCAGATGATTGTCCAATTTGGCGTTGCTTACGTTGTTTTGTTCAAAGATTCGCAAATTGGCCCGGGATCGGCCCATTGACGTTCGTTACATCAACAAAATTCACATCCGTGCTCGCTTTCGATGCCTCTGTCCGGCCCTAAAACCCATCAAAATCAGAACTCAACCATCCAAAACTTATGAATAGAATCCTGAAACTTGCCTGCGTCGCCGCTCTTTGGCTGCCCCCCTTGGCCACGTACGCAGATGGCCTCAAAATAGTGGCCGCCGAAAACTTCTACGGCGGGGTCGCCAAGCAAATCGCCGGAAGCAGCGCGACTGTCAAAAGCATTCTAACCAATCCAAACCAAGATCCTCATGAGTTCACAACCAATGCCAGCACGGCAAAGTCGGTCGCTGATGCCGATATCGTGATCTATAGCGGCATCAGTTACGACCCGTGGATGGACAAGCTTCTCGGAACTGCCGGAAAACCCAATCGCGTGGTCATCAATGTCGCTGATTTGATCGGAGGTAAAGACGGAGACAATCCTCATATCTGGTATGATCCGAAAACAATGCCAGCCTTGGGAACCAAGCTGGTGGAGGTTCTTTCCAAGTTGAATCCCGACAAGTCAACCGTGTACCAAAAGCGGCTTGATGATTTTAACGCCTCCATGAAGCCCGAGCTCGACAAGATCGCGCAGATCAAGGCGTCATCGTCAGGACTTGAAGTAACAGCAACCGAACCCGTTTTCGGTTACATGTCCGGTGCCCTCGGGTTCAAGATGCTCAACTACGATTTTCAGGTGAATATTATGAACGACGCCGAGCCGAGTGCGGATCAGACCGCCGCGTTTGAAAAGAGCCTCACCTCCCACACCGCAAAAATCCTTTTTTACAACAGCCAGGTGACCGACCCGACAACGGACCGAATTAAGAAAATTGCCCAACAGTCAGGGGTTCCGATTGTGGGCGTGACGGAAACTCAACCTCCCGATCAAAAAAGTTATGTCGGGTGGATGCTGCACGAGTTGGATGGCGTCCAGGCCGCTCTTGCTGCTAAAAGTCAATAACCTCAATGACCGCCGCCCTGCAAATCTCCGACCTCACTATTTCTCTTGGAGGGAATGAAATTTTATCAGGTCTCAACGCCACGATTGACGAGGGTGAGTTTATCGGGGTCTTTGGCCCCAACGGGGCCGGCAAGACAACACTCGTGCGTTGCATTATCGGGACTTTGCCGCCGACCCGGGGATTGATCAAAATCCTCGGGTCGGCACCCGGCAAGGCCGCCCGCCAAATCGGTTATATGCCTCAGGGACATGCCGGGTTTGACTCCGCGGCCCTGAGCGCGCGGGCTTTGGTGGAGGCGGCGTGCCATGGCGACCGGTGGGGGATACCGTGGACTTCCAAAAAAACTAAGCAGGAAGTCGACCGCGTTTTGGAGGTCACGGATGCCGCTCATTACGCCGAGAGGCCCTTTCCCGTTCTTTCCGGCGGAGAGCGCCAGCGCGTGATGCTGGCCCAAGCCCTCTTGGGTGATCCACGGATTCTCGTACTGGATGAACCGCTGGCCAGCCTCGATCCCAAAAATCAGGCGCTCCTGATCGAATGCGTAGCGCGAGTGAAACGCCTCACCCAAACAACTGTCCTTTTTGTCGCCCACGATATGAATCCGCTGATGCACGTCATGGACCGTGTTCTTTATCTGGCGGGAGGGCATGGCGCTTTGGGCAAAGTCGACGACGTAGTCACTTCGGACTCTCTTTCCAAACTTTATGGATTTGAGATCGAAGTCGTCCGAGTGGAAAATCGCGTTTTCGTCGTCTCGGCTGAAGGCAATGT
>DATJMI010000111.1:0-13603 GCA_035508775.1 Methylacidiphilales bacterium | reverse complement strand
TTTCACGACCGGCTTGGTCTACAACTCGGCGCACGATATCGCGGGGCAGCCGGTCGAGTTTCCCGTCTCCGGTCCCGCCAACGACAATTCAACCACTCCTCCCACTCCTATTAAGGGGGGGGCTTCGGGTTCAGCCGCGTTTATCTTTGTTACGGAAGACGGGTGTATCAACGCCTGGCGTTCCAATACAAAGATCGCGATGGCCACCGCTCCCATCATCATCGATTACTCCAAGACTTCTCATTTTCCCTACCGGGCAAACTGCGTTTTTAGTGGCGCGGCCATGACGGTTAACGCTTCTACATCGGCAGCTTATAAAAAAGCCGGTGGAAATCATCTCTTTGCGACCGATTTTCGCAACGACAAGATCGTGGTATTTGACAATAAATGGAATAACGTTACTGCTTCCTATCATTTCCAAACACCCTCAGACATTCGCGCCCGGGATTTGCATGTTTTTAATATACTCGACCTGGCCGGGCATCTCTATGTGGCTTACGCCAAGTTCAGCACCAACAGCGACGAGGGCATGGAGGAGGAAGACGGACTGGGCTCAGGCTATGGCCATATCGTCGAGTACAACGAGGATGGCACGCTGGTAAGGGATTTTCATGACAAGGGAATGCTCAATGCGCCGTGGGGAATGGCGATTGCTCCGGCAAAATTCGGCAAATTTGGAGGGGATCTACTGGTGGCCAGTTTGGGCGACGGGACCATCGCGGCGTTCGATTCCACCACAGGCAACTTCGTTGACCGGCTAAGAGATCAATCGGGCAAGATCATCAGCATCGACCGGATTTGGGGCCTGACCTTCGGCAACGGAGTAAGCCTCGGTGATGCGAATGCGCTCTATTTCACGGCCGGTCCGAAAAATGAATACGACGGCCTTTTCGGAAAGCTGACTGTGGCGCCATCGCGGCCCCTAGCTTCCACGAAATAAGTGGAAGGCTTTTTGATGCAATTCAGAGGCCATATCATTTTGTCGTCTAATATAGAAATTGGATTATAGTGATAATTGTGCCCAGGATGCAGATCTTTTGATTGCTTTCACTTTATGGACAGATCGTTTTTGTAAGAATAGCCAGGGGTATGCCGGCGCTATGGAATGAACCGAAACCACTCCAAGTAGAAAAGGCCGTTATAGATTCGGTTTCTTTGGCAGAAACCCGATTGTGTAAAACGTCACAAATCTGACATTAACGCAATCTCAATATTACAATACAAGGCTTGTCACTGCCTTTCTTTTTTTTAATAGTTCCCAAATTCTCAGCAATTTTGAGAATCCAATTTATAATTTACGACAGTCCGCGCTAGCCAAACCTAAACCACTACCGCCTAAGGCCAGAACACTACCATGACAACACTATTCACCAATCGATTCTATATAGGATTTATCGGAAAATCCCTGATGGCCTTTGCTTGCGCTTTCAGCTTGATGCTGACCACGGCCAAGGCGCAAATCACCACTGTCTTCTACATTCTCCTGGAAAACCGTAATTTCACGGAGAATGAGACGAGCGGAGGCCAGCAGATTGTCGGCAGTTCCGCGGCGCCCTATATCAATAGCCTGATCACTCCGGGCAATCCCAATGCGGCGCAAGTTTCTTATTGTTCGTGCTATCATGAAGTTCTTTCCACCTACAATGGCAACAATCCCAGCATCCATCCCTCGGAACCCAACTACGTTTGGATGGAAAACGGATCGAATCTGAGCAAATTGGATGACAACGATCCCTACGGCTCAGGCCATAGTGTGGAGCAGATTTCCGATTATCTGGGCGCCAACCCGAATTTGACGGGCGAAAATCTCAGCGGATTGCTTCAGGCTGCCGGCGTTTCCTGGAAGTCCTATTCCGAAGACACCCAGATGCTGAATTCCAACGGCTTGAATTTTAACACCGCGGGCGGGACGATGACCAGCAATGCGGCCCCATCCTCGCAGTGGACGGTTCCTCTGGTGAGCTTCAGCGGCACCAGCACCAGCTACACCAATCCCTATAACGGCACGCATCAGTTTAATTTCGCCTGCAAACACACGGGTCAGTTGTTTTTTCCGGCAACCAATGGCAGCACGGTGACCACGGCCGATACCTCGCCGCAGAATGTCGATGCCTACCATTATCCTCCGTTGCAGCAATTGGCGAGCGATTTGGCCAACAACACGGTGGCGGCCTATAACGTCATTACGCCTGACCAGTATAATGACATGCATACCGCTCTCAGCACCAACTTTGTCTATAATGGCGTCACCTACACCCATGGCTCCGATAGCGAACAGGTCGCGCAGGGGGATAATTTCCTCTCGATTGTCATTCCGGAAATCATGAATTCGCCGGTTTATCAGGCGGGTCATGCGGCGATTTTCATCTGGACGGATGAAACCGAAGGCGCCAATCAAAACGACTTCAATCACACGTTGACGGAGATCGTCATTTCGCCGTATTGCAAGGGCAATGCTTACGACAGCGAATTGAATTATACCCACTCTTCCGATATCGCCACGATGCAGGAAATCTTCGGAGTGACGGCCACTACGCCGACGGGGTACCTCAATGACGCCGCGAACTTCTCCAACAGCTCGAACGGTCAAGTCGGCACTTCTCAAATTGCCGGCACCGCTCCCTTTGGCACCGCCTTCACCCAATCGGTCAGCCCGACCGGTGGATTCGGCACTGGGGTGGCGCAAGATATGTCGGACCTGTTTGTTCCCGGCACCATTCCCGCGCTTCCGGGTTTGAGTCTGTCCGCGAGCGGCTATGCCTACAATCGCCATACGGGGACTTATTCACAGACGGTGACCATCACCAACACTCTCAGCACAGCGATTACCAATCCGATCTATCTGGTCTTGGGCAATCTCTCTTCCAACGCCACCTTGGTTGACAGTGCGGGCACGACCGTCAACACCTATCCCGGGAGCCCCTATGTGTCGGTCTCCTCAACCGGCCTGGCCGCGGGAGCTTCCGCGACCGTCTCGCTGCAATATACGGCGACTGGAACGATCTCCAGCATCATGACTCCGATTAACACGGCCGCTCAGCCCTAATATCCAACCACCAACCGATGTCCTGTCCGGCCGAAGCGAGCCGGACGGGATAAAAATCCCCAACCTTACGCACTATGAAAATGAAAACGAAACGCATCCTGAGCGCCGCCGCCGGCGCCTTATTATCCACGGCCGTCCTCCTCGCCTTCGCGCCGGCATCTCAAGCGCAAATCCTGCCTCCGACGGATTTAGTCTATCAAGTGAGCATCAATGTGAGCTCGCTCGATCTCAACTCGAACCAGCCCTTTTCGCTCGATTTGCAGCTGGTTACGGGTTCCGGCAACGTCACCAATGTCGTCAGATTGTATAACTTTTCCTTTACCGGTGGAAGTCCTTCGGGAACGCCCGATTACACGAACGGCGGTGAAACAGGCTCATTGGCTGCCGGTTCCGGCGTGGCGCTGACCAATTCCGCCTCCGATAACGAGTTTGCCGAAGCCTTTTCCTCCGGCGTGACCAATATCAGTTTCCGGGTGGATGAGACGACGAATTCGGAAGTGGTCGGTTCGGGTACTCCGATTGACGATCAATTCAATATCGCGATTCTGGATAACGGCCTGAATAATATCCCGACGACCGATCCATCCGGCGGCAGCACATTGGTTTCCTCGACCATTTTCTCAAATATGACGCTGCCTTCGGTCAACACCTACTCGAGCGAAAGCCCGGACGGAGGTGTAACCGTAAGTCTCGTCGCCGCTCCCGAACCGGGCTGCGCGGAGCTCTCCTTCATGGCGGCGGGCGTTATGCTGCTCGTGGTGCTGGGGCTGCGCCACCGCCGGCAGGCCTGATTTTGCTTTCCTGCTGAGTATCCCCGCCGTTGCGGCGTCCGGGTCATGACCTGGGCGCCGCAATGTTTTGTGGACTTGAGTGCCGAACCTCGAACCCCTACCTTCTACCACGGCACTTCCACGGTTACTCTATTCTGTGCGCCCACGGCAAAGTTTCCGAAAAAAGGGAGGCGGGCCGGGAAAGGCTTGCCGGCTTAGTACATTTTAGTACACCGACCGAAAATCACCTCTGGAGAATCGGAAGGAAGAATCGGAAGGAATAGTCCCAAGAGTATTGCAACAATGGCGTAGTATGTCGTCCGCACAGCGCTACGGACAAAGAGCCTGGTCGGTTTTGACTCACGTCTGTCAGCTAAAGCAATCGGTCTAGCCTGCAAAGCTTTCCGATGGTAAAATAACCAGTCTCGATGGATCGCCTCACTTCCGCCAGACGTAGTTGGCTCATGAGCCGGGTAAGGGGACGCCATACAAAGCCGGAAGTAGCCGTTAGGCGGATTGTTTTCGGGCTTGGGTATCGTTACCGCCTCCACGATTCGAAGTTGCCGGGCAAGCCCGATTTGGTCTTGGCACGGCATCGCAAGACAATCTTCGTCCACGGATGCTTTTGGCATGGTCATCGCGGCTGTCGTTATGGCAAGCTGCCGAAGAGTCGAACCCATTTCTGGAAAGAGAAGATTACAGGCAATCGGGCAAGAGACAGGCGGACTATTCGAAAGTTGGAGAAACTTGAATGGAAAACTTTGATCATCTGGCAATGCGAACTAAAACGGCCGGAGAAGCTAGTGAGGAAGATAGATGATTTCCTTAAGGAAAACTAATAAGCGTCCCATTGGAATCGACCTTTTTGCAGGGGCGGGAGGATTATCGCTTAGCTTCGAACAAGCGGGCTTCGACGTGGCAGCAGCAGTTGAAATCGATCCGATACATTGTGCGACTCACGAATTCAATTTTCCGAATACTACGACCATTTGCGCAAGTGTTGCCGATATGACGGGAAAGCTGATTCGAGATCGTGCGGGATTACAAGGTGAAGACATCGATGTCGTTTTCGGGGGGCCGCCATGTCAGGGATTTTCAATGATCGGGAAGCGGACACTGGACGATCCTCGGAACAGTCTCGTTTTCCACTACGTTCGTCTTATTCGAGGGCTTAAACCCAAGTACTGCGTTTTTGAAAACGTCAAAGGGTTAACTCTCGGGTTGCATTCGAAGTTTTTGAGCGAACTAATCGGAGAACTTCGTGCCGCGAAATACAAAGTGCTGCTTCCCTATCGGGTCTTGAATGCAGCGGATTTCGGCGTTCCGCAAGATAGGCGTCGCCTTTTTCTTATCGCCGCACGGACAGACATGGAATTGCCCTCGTATCCGAAGGCCAAGGAAATGCTTACCACCGTATGGGATGCCATTGGCGATCTTCCAGATGCCGATAAATTCGACGTTTTGAATCATACCGATGCTGTTTCGGTTCGATGGACTTCGCATAGTCTTTACGCAAAGCAATTACGAAACATCCAAGTTGATCCAGAGGATTTCGGCTATCCTCGTAATTTCGACCGCAACCTTCTTTCTTCCAGCCTTCGCACGAGGCACACGGATTTATCGAAAGAACGTTTTCTGAATACTTTCGCCGGAGATACAGAACCCGTTAGCCGCTTTCACAAGCTCGATCCTGAAAGCGTGTGCAATACCCTGCGGGCCGGAACCGATAGCGCACGCGGGGCTTTTACTTCGCCTCGTCCGATTCATCCTCATTATCCGAGAGTCATTACAGTTCGGGAGGCGGCACGGCTCCATTCTTATCCCGACTGGTTTCGTTTTCATTCGACCAAATGGCACGGCTTTCGGCAAGTGGGCAACAGTGTGCCTCCTTTGTTGGGACGAGCGGTTGCGGCAGAGATCGTAAAAGCTTTGGGAGTACGTCCGAAAAAGCCCACTATCGTTTGCGACTTCGGAAATACCGAATTATTGCAATTCGACATGCAAGCTGCCGCCCGATACTTTGGTGTTCGTTCGGATGTCATTCCACAGCGTTTGCGCAAGCCACTTAGAAAGCGAACTGCCTTGCCGGAAGAATCTCTGCAACTCTTTCCATGAGTTCCGAGGATCAACAGCTTAATCGCTATCAGGCAATCATTGCGGATGTTTTCAAGAGGCATTATCGCTCGGGCAAAACGACTGTCGAATTCTTCCGCGACGAGTTCATTGCCATCGCGCAGTCCCTCAAAATCAAGCTCCCAAAGAATATCGGCGATGTCGTTTACTCTTTCCGCTATCGGAACGATCTTCCGCAGGAGATTCGTGTCACCGCAAAGAGCGGCTTCGAATGGATCATTACCGGCAAAGGGCGCGGACTATACGAGTTTAAGCAGGTCAAAATTGCAAGAATCGTGCCTCGCGACGAATTGCTGACCATCAAGATTCCCGACGCCACCCCCGAGATTATTTCGGCGTATGCCCAAAGCGACGAGCAGGCAATTTTGGCGAAAGTCAGGTACAATCGCTTGGTTGACATTTTCTTGGGAATCACCGCCTATTCGCTGCAAAACCACTTGCGCACGACGGTCAAAAGCATCGGGCAAATCGAGATCGACGAAGTTTACGTTGGAGTGGACAAGTACGGGCGTCAGTTCGTCGTACCAGTTCAGGCAAAGGGCGGGAACGACCGCCACGGAATCGTCCAAACGCAACAAGACATCGCCTGCTGCCGCGAAAAGTATCCCAATTTGATTTGCCGTCCCATTTCGGCGCAATTCATGGAAAACAATCGCATCGCCATGTTCGAACTGACGGCTGCAAACGATGAGATTAAGGTTGTGGACGAAAAGCACTACCAGCTTGTTCCATCCGAGAAGATTTCGAGTGCCGAATTGCAAGCTTACGGCTCGCATGTCACTTCGTAGCCATCTCCGAAATGCGGCGCAGAGAAGCCGCCGCGGATGGTTCGACCTTATATCACCCCATACAGTCTTCCTGCACTGCGGGTGAATTTTACCCGGCTTCGGAAGAGAAACGCCTTGTTCCTTGTTATACCCCAGAGGAAAGGGTAGTCCCAACGGGATTCGAACCCGTGCACCGGCCTTGAGAGGGCCGTGACCTAACCAGCTAGTCGATGGGACCTTGAGACGCTCGCGTCCCCGTTTGGGCGGGGGAGTTTAAGAAACCACACCGGCGGGGCGTTGTCGAGTCTGTTTGCTTCTGTTTGACATCGGCGCCGGGAAACGAGGATAATCGCGCTGTCTTTACCCGATGGTGTAATGGTAACACAGCGCCCTTTGGAGGCGTTATTCATGGTTCGAGTCCATGTCGGGTAGCGTTGGCAGGGATTGATTTTACGGGCCTACTTCGCCATTTTCGGCAATGCCGGAAAACACGTCTTGCGGCGCCAGACCCAGCCAGGGATCGTCCTTGGGGGTCAGGAAGATTTGGGCATAGACCCAGTTGTTGATCTCAGCGAGGGAAAATCGGTGCGCCTCGGACGCCTGGAGAAACCCGAGAATTTTGGGCCGCAGCATGTAGTTGTCGCGCACCGTGTCGACCGACACCGTTTTTTGCATATTCCGCAATGCCGTTAGCATGGGACTTTCGACCATCATTTTGCTGGCGGTCAGCGGCGCGGCCTGAACCGCGGTGGGGAATTTGCTCAGGATCAATTTTGACGAGGATGGGTCAAAGCTTGCTTCGCTGATGTGCCTCTGGGCGATCAACCGCCAGCGCGTGTCGTCCGTCATGTTTTCGAGGGTGGTTTCGTTGGCCTGGTTTAAGTCGGGATTTCCATCCGACACGGCGGAGAGATCGGCTTTCCATGCGGCGAGAAGCCGCCGGATGGTCGCGCCCTGATGCGCCACCGGCGTGACGCCCTGTTTTTCCTGGGCCACGGCATCGGCGGCGGATTGCAATTCCGTGAGGAACGTCTGCGCGCCGTAAAGTCCCGGCAGCGCGTCCACGGCCCGCCCGTTCGTATCGAGAATATAGTGAATGCTGTTGCCGGTGATCGTCCGCATCAGCTTGCGCCCGTCGCCGAAATCGATGGTGACGATAGGCACGGGCCGGACCGATTCCCAGTGCAGGATGAATTTGTCGCGCAGCATCTGGCTGATCCGGGCATTGGAATAAAGCGTCGCGCGGAAGAAGCGGCTGTTGGCGCAGCTTAGCTCTTCGTCGAGGCGCCCAAGCAATCGCAGCGACAAGATGGGTTTGCCGGACGTCTGCGCGGCCGCCTCGGCTTTTCCGAGGTCCGTGTACCAATAAAGTCCGCTGGCGTAATCGTCGTATTGGCCGCCGACGCGATTAAGGGCGGCGGTGATTCTTTCCCAACGATCATCATTTGCGCGGGGGCTGTTCCGGTGATTTTGGATTTCGCCGGCATAACATTGTTCCAGGGCCTCAAGCCCTGCCGGACCTGTCTCGCGCAGGCTATTCTGCGCGGAAAGGGCGGTGGACTGATCCGGGGAAATGGCCTGCCGGGCCCAGTCGTTGAGATCGGCCCGCAGCAAAGTTCCAGCGCCAAGGGTGACGAATAAAATACCTATCGCTTGATAAAATTTCGGTTTCATGCCTGGCACTATGTCCCTTTTCGTGTGATCAGTTGTCAGTTGCCTGGTAAAGATTTGTTAAAAATTTGTTTGGGCGGTCGATGCAAAAAATCTTTTCTCAAAGACCGCCCCACTTAAGGTGAAGGCCGCCATACGATGCAAAGATTGCCGCCGGTGATCGTTTTTGTTTTGCTGATGATCGCGATCGTCATTTGGCATTCGCGCTTGGCTTTTATTCAATTCGGCGGCTTTGACGGCGGGTATCTCATCAATGTCGCCTGGGCGCAGTATACCGGTCTGGCGGCCTATCGCGATTTCTCCACTCCCATGCCGGCGCTTTTTGTTTATCCGGCGGGTTGGGCTTTTTTGCTGGGAGGGCCCAGTTGGGGATCGCTCACCGCGTTGGTTTGCGTTTTTTCCGTCCTCACTTCCACGTGGATTTTCGCGCTTTTGATCCGCGCCACGGGCAAGGCGTGGGCGTCGCTTTTTTTCACGGTATTGCTGCAGGCGATGACTTTCCTGCCTCTTTCGTGGTGGTGGTACAATCAGATCACCGCGGTCATTGAGGCGATTTATCTCGGATCGGTATTTTTTCTTCTTCTCGAGCCGGGAGATCGTTACGCGCGGGCGTCGTTTTGGCTCGCGGTCGCTTTAACCGGGCTGGCCAAGGCGAACACCGCGGGGCTTCTGCTCATCCTGACCCATCTTATTCTTCTTACCCGGCCTTCCACCCGGCTCTTTGTCCTGGTGGCGTCGGCTTCGGCAACCGCTTTTGATGCGGCGTTTCTTTTTCTGGAGCATGCCTCTCCCGTTCTGTTGCTGCAGAATTACTCGTTATTGTCCGCGCGGCTGATTTCCACCGATTGCTGGCAATATTGTCTTTTTCAAGGATGCACGGAGGAGCATCTCCCCAGCTTTATCGCCAACGGCTGTTTGGCGATGCTTATTCTCCATGCCATCTGTTGCCACAAGGAAACGCTCGTCCGCGAAGGTTGGCACACTCTCCTGTTGCTCATTTTTGGCGTTGTCTTCGTGGTGGGCGCCATCGGAATGATTACCGACTCCGATCTGAAGATGACGGAAGCTGCGCCCATGATGATGATCGTTCCCTTTTTGCAATATTTCCTGCGGCGCGGATACGCTCCCATGCCCGGACGCAAACTGGCCTACGCTTATATTATTTTTTTCTATTTTATAGCTATGAGCCTTTTCCTGGGTATCACCAGGGCGCGGGTTTTCAGCATAGGAAAGGATTATTTTGCCGAAGACGTGCCGTTGATACCCATCCAGTCTCCGGCGTTCTTTCGCGGCATGCAGGTGGGTCCCAAGCTCAATGACGTTTTGAAGGATGTTAACCAGGTCCTGCTGGAGAACGGCATTCCGGGAACGGGAGATAACTCCAAGAAGATTTTTTTCGGGCCACGCATCGATTTTTGTTACGCGGCTTATCATCTTTCTTTTGAGCCGGGGCTGCCCATCTGTTGGGAAAAAATTCCTTCTTCTCATCATGGAGAAGAATATCCGACCGGGATCTATATTGCGGCAGGCATGGTCGCGCCCTCGCGTTGGATCGAGCTTGGGGAACCGCCCGATCCCCGGGTCATGGCGTTCATCCATGCCCGCTTTGATCTATGCATTTTCGTCATCGGCTACGAACATATCGCCGATATGTCTTACATTCCGGCCGATATCCGGGCCGAATTGCACGACCACTACAAAATGGAATACCGCGACCGCATCGTCGTCTTTACCCGTAAAGACGATTCTCCGTGACTAGCAGAGGCGCGCCTAACCCCGCAGCTTGAGGGTAATTTCCGCCACCCGGACGCCGTAGGCTTCGGCTGTCGCAATGTCGCCGGGGGAAGGAGCTTCGCCGGGAGGTACCTGGAAACTGGCGGACATCGGCCCGGTGAAAGACCCAACGCGGTTGAGCACTCCAGGGCCGGGGCCGGTTATTGAATTCATCGAAGCCGGATCGCTCGAGGCAGGCATCATCCCCAGACCCACATAAATCATCCCATGCTGCATGGCGTTGATGACGAGCCCAATCAGGGTGTTGAGTTTATCGCCGGAAAAGGAAGACGAATTGGTGAAAGCGCCGGCCACTTTGTTTTTCCATGCCTGGGCGAACCATTTTTTCGCCGCGACTTCGATGAATTTTTTCATCTCGGCGGACATGTTGCCCATGTAGGTTGGGCAGCCAAAAATGATCGCGTCCGCCGCGTCGAGTTCATCGAGTTTTTCGATGGCTTCAGCCGTGGTGTAGAGCCGCGCTTCAATGCCGGGAACGCCGCCCGCGCCGCGATGGATCGCCTCGGCCTGCAGTTTTGTATGTCCGTATCCGCTGTGATATACCGTTGCGACAATCGCCATTTTCCGCTCCTTTGCTGAGGTTGATGCCAAGAGAATGACAGGGAATCATCGCTGTGCAACCGGCGATTTCGCGGGCGAATCGTGCCCGGGTTTTGTTACGATAAAGCAACAAATTCCTAAGAGAATAATCGGGTTTCTTGTTTATCCCAAGGGTCTGTTCATACTGAGGGGCCGCCATTGGCAGACTATGGCAAAACGTTCATCGACCAGGAACAAACCGCCGGAAACAAATCGCGCGGGCGGTTTCCATTTTATTTCCGCCGTTAAGCGGCATGGACCGGCTTTTCTGCAGGCCTTGCTGATCGCCGGGGCGGGATTCTGGGTGTTCTGGCCCGCTCTCCAGGGCGGATGGATTGGGGACGATACGTGGTATATCGTGGAAAATCCTCTCATGAACGATCCGGCCAGGATCTGGAAAGCCTGGTTTCAGCTGGGAAGCTGGATTGAGTATTACCCCCTTGAGGAGACGTTGCAATGGGAGCAATGGCAGCTCTGGCACGATGAGACTCTGGGCTATCATCTCACCAATGTCATTCTGCATGTGATCAGCGGCCTGCTGATCTGGCATTTGTTCAACAAATTCGGCTTGCGGCTCGCCTGGCTGGGCGGACTTCTCTTTGCCGTTCATCCCATGGTGGTCGATTCGGTGGCGCTGATCAATGAGTTCAAAACGTCCCTTTCGCTCCCGCCCTTTCTCTTGTCGATGTGTTTCTGGATCGATTACGAAGAGAACAAAAAAAGCCGGAATTACTGGTTCGCGCTGGCGCTCTTCACGGTCGCGATGCTCTGCAAAATCACCATGGCGATGTTTCCCGCCGTTATTCTGCTCTACGCCTGGTGGAAGCGCGGCCAGATCGACTGGCGGGACTTGAAAAACAGCCTTCCCTTTTTCGCCATTTCTTTTGTCCTTGGGATGGCTTCGATCCGGGCCGATAAGATTTACAACCAAGGCGGCCCCTTTCTGGGCATGGACGTTCCCCAGGGAGATGCGATTTCGCGATTTGTCCTGAGCGGCGAAACCATCGCCTTCTACTTTTCCAGATGTTTTTTGCCGCTCACGCCGGAAGAGATTTATCCCCGGTGGAGAGTCGATTCTCATTCCCCCGCGTCCTATCTTCCGTGGCTGGTGGTGGCGGCGGTCATCGGCCTGCTGTGGGCAAAACGCGGGACGTGGGGGCGTCACGCTCTTCTTGGATTGGGATTTTTTTTGCTCATGCTCGCGCCGTTCATGGGCTTCAAGTGGATCTCCTATATGAATGAAACCTGGATTCTGGAGCATCTTCTCTACATCCCCATTCTCGGATTGATCGGTTTGTGCATCGCGGGCTGGGGAGAGATGGAGCGGCAACTTCCCCGCTCCATTCGTCCCGTGGGCGCCGGCCTTGTGGCCCTGGCCGTTGGCCTGCTGGCCTGGGAAAGCCACGTCTACGCGGCGGTGTTCCAAAGCGAAGCCAGCTCGGCTTCCTATGTCCTGCGGTTCAATCCCAACTCAACCGTTGCCCACAACAATCTCGGCGTTGCTCTTGCCCAAATGGGGCGGCTGAGCGAAGCCGCCGAACAATTTTCGACGGCGCTACGCCTCGATCCCCAAGCGCCGAATGCCGGATTAAATCTGGGCAAAACCTACCTCAAGCTCGGCCTGATTCCCGCGGCGATTGCCGAGTTTCAAAAAGCCTTGCAACTCACGCCCCATTCATCGGAGGTGCATCTCTATTTGGGTGACAGCCTCATGCGGGCCGGGCGGACTTCCGCGGCGATTGCGGAATACAAGGAGGCGGTGCGGCTCAACTCGGGTTCGGCCTGGATGCACTACAATTTGGGCCTCGTTCTGTTTCATCACGGCCAGATTCTCCAGGCGATTGAGGAGTACCAGAAAGCCCTGGCGATTGATCCCAATTACGCGGATGCTCATAACAGCCTCGGCATTGCTTTTTCCGCCGCCGGACGAAATCAGGAGGCGCGAGAGCAGTTTGAAGAGACCCTGAGAATTAATCCCGGGCATCCCGGTGCGCAAAGGAATCTGGCTCTCCTGCAGGATGCGCCCCAGGCCCTCAAATGAAACGTGTCGTCGCAGGAGATGAGAAGCTGTAGAGTCATCGATTTATGAGGGAATCGGACCCGCTGATTGACGCCAAGACGCTTTTTGCCGGGATTGTCAAGAACTGCAAGGCCGATTGCATTCTCGATGTTGGCTCGCGCGATGGCGACCAGAGTCTTTTTTTCCGAGATTTGGCGCCACAAGCCCATATCGCGGCTTTTGAGGCAAATCCGGTTAATTACCGGACCATTCTCGCCAAAAATCTTGACCGGCGCCGCATTGAGGTCTTTCCCTACGCGGTGTCAAACACGAATGGAACCGCCACCTTTTTCGTGGCGGACCCAGCCAGCGATCCTCACGCCGTTGGAGCTAGTTCCCTTCTATCGGGCGGCTACCCGCTGAAAGAAAAAATCGAAGTGGAAACACGCCGCCTCGACGACTTCGTCCTGGAACATTATCCTGACGCGCGGAAGATCGTTCTTTGGATTGATGTGGAAGGGGCCGAAGGCCAAGTCCTGGAAGGGCTCTCGAAAATCAGGGACCGGGTGATCATGATTTACACCGAAACGTCGATCAAGGCGGTTCGGGAAAACCAAAAAACGCTGCACGAGATCATCGAGATGGTTACGTCCTGGGGATTTGTTTTCTGCGGATCGAATATCAAGGAATGGTACACAGGCGGCGACGTTCTATTCCTAAACGCCAAAACAAAGTCGGAAATGGGAATCGCCTACCATTTTTGTTTCATGCTATCCCGGCTCTATAACTACTTGCCCATTGGAGATTCGGCTGTCTATCTCAAGCAGAAATTTCCACTTCTCTA
>DATJMI010000110.1:0-5785 GCA_035508775.1 Methylacidiphilales bacterium | reverse complement strand
GTCTTGGGGTGATCGTTCCGAGCGCGGCGGGGCTGGTTTTGATCGCGGATATCACTCTTCCGCAGAAGCCGTGGCTGCGGTCGGGCCTGGCGGGCCTCTTATTAATGGTGCTTGGAGGATTGAGCTGGCAACGGGCTTGGGCCTATGAAAGTGAGGATGGACTTTGGCGGGATACGCTGGCCAAAAATCCGCAGTGTTGGATGGCCTATAGCAACTATGGAGTGAATCTGTTTCAAGAAGGACGAATGGACGAGGCGATGGATCAATTCAATAAAGCTCTGGAGATCGATCCCAACTATACCGATGCGCACAACAATCTTGGTAATGTTCTTCTCCAGGAAGGGAAAGTGGAGGAGGCAATGGTTCATTATCGAAAAGCTCTGAAAATCAATCCCAATATTGCCGAAACTCACTACAACCTGGGCAATGCTTTTTTGCAAAAAGGGCAAGCTGATGAGGCGATCCCCGAGTATGAGAGGGCTCTACAAATAAGGCCCAACTACGTGGAAGCCCATTACAATTTCGGAAAAGCTCTCACCATCAAGGGCCGGAGAGATGAGGCAATCGTCCAATACCAGGATGCCGTAAGAATCGATCCAAACTATGCCGAAGCCTACTACAATCTCGGCAACATTTGCCTGCAACAGGGGCAATTGGATGAAGCCATCGCACAGTATCAAAAAGCCGTGAACATCAATCCCAATTATGCGGATGCCCACAACAATCTGGGCAATGCTTTGGCTAAAAAAGGAGAGGTGGATGAAGCCATGGACCAGTACCAGCAGGTTTTGAAGATTAACCCCAATTACGCCGACGCCCGGAATAATCTCGGCGTCATCCTTTTGCAAAAGGGACGCATCGATGAAGCGATCGTTCAGTATCAAGAGGCGTTGCGCCTGCAACCTGGCTTTACCGCAGCGCAAAATAATTTAGCCCGGGCGCAAGCCATGCTTCGGCCAACGGGAAGTGGCAAGTGAATCCGGAACCGGATTATTTGCCTAAAAAATCTTTCAGCTTCCCACCGGCTCCAAAACGCCCAACGCAAGTCCCAGCGAACGGAATTTCTCCCGCACCGCCTTGGCGAGACCGTGGCCCGGCTTGAAGACTTTGGTGGGGAAGGATGACGTCACGATGCTGCGCAGGTGATCGGGCGACTTCAGGTGCCAGAGAGCCAAAGCCTGGATGAGAATATTTCCAATGGCCGCCGCATCGGCTGGACCGGCGATGACCGGCAAACCTGTGGTGTCGGAAATCAATTGATTAAGCACTTCATTATTGGAACCGGAGCCCACCACATGAAGCACTTTTATTTCCTCTCCGGTGAGCGATTGCAATTGCTGCAAGGTTTCAGCGTGGCCCAGCGCCAGGCTTTCGAGGATGGCGCGGATGATCTCTCCCGGCGTGGCGGGAACCGGCTGACCGGTTTCGCGGCAGAAAGCGGCGATTTTTTCCGGCATCTCTCCCGGTTCGTAGAAACGGGGGTCATCAAGGGCCAAATGGGACTTGGCCGGGCCGGCTTCGCTGGCCAGCCGGGCCAGATCGTCGCAGGAGTAGGTTTGTCCGGCAGCCTCCCAGGCGCGGCGGCATTCCTGTACGACGGAAAGGCCGGCGGAATTTTTGAGGAACCGGATGGTTCCGCCCAGTCCTACTTCATTGGTGAAACCAGCCTCACGCGCCTCGTCGCTCATGATTGGCGCGCGGAGTTCCACCCCGAATTGGGAGCAAAGACCGGAATGGAGATATGCCCACTGCTCTTCCGCCCGCACGGGGACGGCGGCCGTGGCCGCCGCCGTATCGTGCGAGCAGGTGGCCACGACACGGGTGTTAACCAAAGAGGGATGTTTGCGCAGGGCATCGATGACCGGCCCAAAGGCCGTTCCGCTGGGCACCAAACGCGGCAAAATCGAACTGGGCAGTTCCAGGGCCGCCAAAACCTTGGGTGACCAAGCATGGGTTTGCGGGTTGTAGAGTTGGGTCGTGCTGGCGAGCGATTCCTCGCAGGCCGCCACACCGCAAAGCCGGGCATTCAAGTAATCGGCGATGGGAAGGAAACGTTCGGCTTTCTGGAAAAGAGCCGGGTCCGCCTGCTGGCCAGCTTCGATTTGGAAAAGGGTATGGAGTGGCATTAAAGGAATGCCCGTTTCGGCGTAAATGGCCGAAAGGGGCATTTTTTTCAGCAAGCGGGTGGTATCTGTGTCACCATGACCATAAGAACCGCGGACGGGTGGTTGCAGAGGTTTGTCTTCCCCGTCAAGCAGGACATAATCGATGCCCCACGAATGGACGCTCAAGCCCGAAATGGGCAGATTCAATTGGGCCGCTTTTTCAATTCCGGCGAAGATCTCTTTTTCCAATGCGGCCAAATCCCAGCAAACATGGCCATTGACCTTTTGCGTCTTGCTGGGGAACTGGTGGATTTCCGAGAGGGTTAGTTGACCCTTGGCCAAGGTACCCAGAACGATTCGTCCACTCTCCCGGCTCAGGTCACATGCTAGATAATAGGTGGTATTCATAAAAAAACGACAAAGCAAAAAGTAATGGGCTGGAGGGAAAAGGGTTTTTCAAAACCGCCTCGGATCAAACCTCTCCCACCGCAAAACTGGAGGGGGTGAAGGTTGCCATAGTTTCAAAACAAGACAAGCAATTAACTCATCTGTTTGACACGTTTACAACTATCTTCCTATGAGGATACAAGCATTTCCCACCCAGTCAATGCGGAAATAGGGCTTCGAGAATTACGGCGTCTCGAAGCCACGCGAGTTATGACTTTGTGCTTGTAGTAATTGTAGTAGTATTACCCAAGTAGAAATTTCCAGAATCCTTCCGGCGCATGGACCCTCACCAGCGCCAAGCCGACCAGCGGCAGATGGACGCCCCGGCGATAGGCGACATAGCGTTCTTTCCATTCGGGGCGGTACTTCCGCTTGAACTCGAAGAGGGATTTATAGCCGTAAATATGATCGAGATTTCGAAAAAGGAATTGCACCAGTTTCTCTTCCGCCACGAGAGGAAGGGACGATGGTTTGGCGTTGGCCAGCGGGGCCATGCCCAGGCTGATATCATCAATCCCGGTCCGGCGGAAATGGGCGATGGATTCGACGAGGACAAAATCGATGATGTTGCCAGCCTGCGGACCCGCGCGCATGAGATCGAGTGTCCTTCCCTTGCCCCGCGCGAAGGGACGCCAGGTGGCGAAGGCGAGAGCCCGGCCCGAGACATCGAGGGCCACTCCGGCGCCGTGACGGCGAATTTCTTCAAGAGAGTAGGAGCCCATGTCAAAGGTCATTTCCCGCGTCCTTTTGCCTTCGAGCCAGCTATGGGAAATGGCTTCGAGTTGCCGTTCCAGCGCTTCATCGATTCCATCGGCGGCGGTGTACCACCGGAAACTCACCCCGAGCCGCCGCGCCCGGTTGCAGATCGTGCGCAGATTCTGAAAACTTCTTCCCCTGAGTTGAAATGTGGCGGCGCGCAGGCGGGCTTCCTCGCCTATTTTGAAAATGGAGAGTCCCGCCGCTTCGTAAGCATGGAGCAGATTGCCGTTGACCTCGTAAAAAACCGGCTCCCAATCCTGCTTCCGGCAAAAACGGACAAATTCGGCGATGGCCTGAGGTTGGAGAGCCGGATGGCAGACGGGATCGGCCAGGGCGACGGCAAAGCTGCTCGAGAGAGCGTAGGGAACGGCCGCCCGCCCGTCGAAGGCGAAGAAATAGCTTTTATCGTCCAGCAAGGCGAAGGCGTGGAGAGGATCCTGCCCGTAAAGTCTGATCAAGGGGCGGAGCTTCTCCCGTTGTTCGGGAGAGGCCCGGCGCCGCAGCAAGACGGGGCGCAGAATCAGCGCCAATCCCAGGACCGACGCGGCGGCCCCGCCCACCCGCAGAACCGAAAAAAGGTGTTTGGCATGGCTGGTTAATGCCGTCTCCGTATGGGTGTTTTGCACCAGGACCAGTTCAGCCGCGGCTTGCAGGCAACCCGGCCAACTGTGATCTCCCGTTATTTCCTTGTGCAGAGCGTGGAGCCGTACCATTCCAAAGACCAACAGGGTCAATGTTATCGTGGTCCAGATGATGACGGCCGAATGGACCGACCGTTGATCCGAACGGGCCGTGAAGTAGCGGTGCTGGGAAAAAAGAAAGCCGATGAGGGTCAAACTTACGAGACCCTGCGGCCAGACAGCGGCGCGACCCAAATGGAGGATCGGAGCAATCAAAAGCGCCCCGATCGTCAGCAGCCAGGCCACCCGCTTGCCTCGCACCAGACCCGACGCCAGGCTAAAGAGCATCACGGAGGTGAGCAGCATCAGGAAGCGCTGGCCTTCGGAAATCTGGAAAGGTACCCAGTGTCCCAGCCGGTAAATTAACTTCGGTTCATGCCGCAGCAACGCCGAAACGAAATTAACCACGGCAGAGAGGCGGACGGCCCAGGCGAGTACGACCACGCTGGTTGGCTGCCCCAGCGGGATCTTGTTTTCAACAACAGGGAGGATTCGCTGGAGCGCGTCGATTTTCGCGCTTTGCCGGAGCGACGCCCAGGGCGAAAGAGCGGTGGTATTCATCATTCAATTCGCGACTTTTTCCGGGACGGAACTGGCGGCGGGTGTATTGGCTAATGGAACGCCCGGCGGAGAGGCGACCCAGGCGGCGCTCGCTCCCAACTTGAGCAGAAAATCGGGACAGGCCGACTGGAAGTCGTGCCACGCGCTCGGATAGACCAATTTCTGGTGCGGCGCGCTGAGTTGACTGAGCCAGGCGACTGAGTCAGTCGGGTCCCAGTCTCCATGCCACTGGGCTACCCGCATGGCGCCGAGTCTTTCAGCAAAATCGGCCAAGCCGAAGGTCCCCGGGCCGCTGGGCGGAATATCCATTTTGTCCAGGGTACGCAAGCCATAGCGACCCCGGCTGGTTGGTGAAATCAAAAGCAACCCGGCGATCCCGGGAGGCGGATTCGGCCCGCCCGCCACCGCCACCGCCTGTTCCGCTCCCATCGAGTATCCGCCGACAATCAGCGGGGGCGGACATCCCCTGAACGGCGCTTCAGCCGCCCGGGCAATCCGGGTCATGTCGGCCTGTAAGGTCGGCAAATCGTAATCGGTTTGGGAATAATCGGCGCAGTCGAAGCTAATGACATCGAAGCCTTGTTCCTGGAGTCCCCGGGCGACCTTTTCCTCAAAATCGTCGCGCCAGCCTCCGTCGCCCGATCCGAAAAGGATGATCGCCTTTACCGCTGGCTTTTTGGATGGAAAGCGTAGAAAAGTGAAATCACCACGAGTCAACGGTATGGTTAACACCTGCCGGGTTGGATCTGTCCCGGCAAATTCGGGCTGCACCGATTCTCCTCCCCATGATTCCCAAGCCAATAAGGCAACGCCACTTAAAATGGCAAGAAGGTATATCCGAAAAGTCCATGGGCTGGCCACAGAGCCAGGTACTTGTCGGTGCAACCGAGGCATGTTTGTTAAGACGGATCATTAAGCAATGGAGCTACATTTTTCTGCGGATAAAAATCCTACAAATTAACGGCGACTAGCCGCTCTTCTCGACTTCGAGAGGAACAGCAACCTCTATGGGCTATTCCCGATTATCCGCCGCCGCCATGACCGCCTGAACCCGGCGGTGGTGGCGGTCTGGGCGGAGGAGGAGGGGGCGGCGGCGGTGGTGGTGGCGTGGATGGTGGGGGAGGCGGCGGTGGTGGCGCGGATGGTGGGGGTGGCGGTGGAGGGGGCGGAGAAGGCGGCGGTGGCGGCGGCGGAGGGGGGGGAGGGGGGGGAGGGGGGGGAGGGGGCGGCGTA
>DATJMI010000109.1:0-27433 GCA_035508775.1 Methylacidiphilales bacterium | reverse complement strand
AATATGGCCCCGGCAGCATCATTCCCTTCTTTTGAACCAGCCAGCCGAGGATCGTATAGAAGTCTACTTTGACAAGCTTGTCTCCGCAGCAAGTCTTTCAGAGCGCGAGCCACGGGGTATCACTTCCACCAATAGGGAATCTCTCGATTTGTCCATGTTGCGATGTGACGCTTCTCGGCCATGTAATAGGCGCGGTAAGCCGTAACCGCCAGTTGATGCCTGTATCGTTCTGGCATGGCTTGTGCAAATGGAGTCATCCTTCTCGGAATAGGTTTGGATAATTTCAAATCTACGAGGTAGGGTTTGCACCCGTGGACTCTGCCATAGCGATGCGTGTATTCCTCGCACAGGGCGATTCCTAGCTTCCATAACCACTGATAGTTCCCTTTGCAGCTTCGCGTCCAAATCGAACAGGGATGATTGAGATGAGTGGCTTTGTAGGGCCCGACCCTTCCTTGCTCAAGATAGGGGAGAGAGGTGGAAAGGAGTTGGGTGGTTTCCACAATCATCTTCACGCAATGGCGATCATTATGATATTGGGCCGCTTTGACTGGGTTTAAATCCAAAACAAAGATATTCATCCAGCGAAACTCGCCTGAACCGGTCAGGAATCAAACAACTTTGACTTCAACATGCCCAGCGCTTCCGCTTCGCATTGACTGCTTCCAGAGGACGGTGCCGTTCCATTGGGAGTGAGGTAATTGATGATAACGTAACGGGCAAGTATTTTGAAACGCCCTCAGCGACCTGCGATTCGGACAGTCCCACCTTGGAAGCGAGTTCAGTAATCTTGTCCTGACCGATCACCTGAACGTTAGTCCGAATTTTCGCGAGTTGGCCCCAGCCAACCCGTTTGGTGTCAATTTTGGTGTCATTTGACACCAAAAGCTCCGCCTTGTTCCGCAAGTTGTTGAACCTTAATTGGTTCAAAAAGGGCGGACAGGGTGGGATTCGACCGGTTCCTGCCTCTGAAGCTTGCTCAAGTAGGGCTAATTTACCTCTGAAACTCAAGAAAATTCAGTTTAACTATCGAATACCAAATTTAATTTTTTGGTGTCAATTTCGGTGTCATTTTTTGGGAGTATTAGTTGCTGATGGGGCCATTTCTTTGGGCCTAAAGATCATAATTCAATCGTTACCGAGTACGAATAGCCGAGCGCCCGAGCCAACTCACGGAGATTGAGCGTCATTCCGGCCTGAGCTTTGTGCAGTGCTTCCTCGATGTCCTTTTTGAATGGTGATTGGACGCCGGCGGGAGACGTTGATGGCGGCGGATACAGCGAGGCCTCAGGCTCTGTCGGTTTGGTATCTGGCGTTGGCGCTGGGTCTACTCGCCTGGCAGGGCCGGCCATGCGCTTTCTGAGGTCTCCGTACTCTGATCGAATCTCATCGACTTTCTGGCAAACTTCCTTTCTTAACGTAGCGTCACCTTTTTTTAAATTAAGCTCGATCCAAATGTCGAACAGGACGGCGTCGGCAGCCACGCCTAAACGCGGCTGCCGCTTTCTTGGCCTTTAAAGTTGTGGAATCAAATCAAATTCCTGATTGGTATCATGATCCGCCGCCCATTGATCAAACTGCGTTCCCTGCGAGGTGCTCCCTGAGGGATCATCGAGCGCCAAGCCGCTGTGCAGGTTATAAAACGTGTAACTGCCATCGCTATTGGAGACAGGTTTCCACTGGTCATCGCCCGATGAGCCAAAGGACCACTCGACGATTTTTGCCCCCCCTGCCGTCGAGGCACCCTGCACCACGAGGTCCTTGCCGGTCTGGACATTGTTGATCTGGTAGTAACCATTGGAGGTGGGGATGAAGGTCCAGACCTCATTGCCAGTGCCGCTGAAGGGCCACTGAATGATCGGCGTGCCGTTGGATGACGAACCACCCTTCACGTTGGCCGCCAGACCACTGGCCACGCATTGAATCTCATACTGGCCGGAGAAGTTCAAGGTTGCTGCATACACGGTGCCATAGCCATAACCGCCATCGCTGCTTGCCGTGACTCCGTATAGGACATTATTCGACAGGATCGGGCTCGCTGATGGACCACTTCCATCCGCACCGCCCGTGAAAGTATAGAGACTGGTGAAATTGGCACCATTGGTCTTGATCGAAAAGAGCTCCTGCCCACTTACGCCGTAGAGCGTGCTGCCGGACAGCGTCAAGCCGGAAAACGGATACCCATCGCTTTGGCCGAAGCTGTGGAGGGTGGTGAAGTTGGAGCCATCGGTGTGAATTGAGAAAATGACGCCATAGTCTGTTGCCTGGTTGACCGCGTTGCCCGACACCACATCTCCGGTGAATGTGTAACCGGACGCTGTGCCATAGAGGGTATTGCCCGACAATACCAGGGTTCCGTAAGGAACGCCTCCGTCGTTGGTGCCGTTGAAATTATAGAGGACGGTAAAGCCCGTGCCGTCGGTCTTGACCGAGAAAATGGTGCCATATCCGTAAGTGCCGCCCTCCGACGTTGCGCCGTAGAGGGTATTTCCCGACAAGACTACTCCGGCGTAAAGGGTGTCTCCGTCGCTTCCGCTAAAACTGTGGAGTGTCGTGAAACCGGTGCCGTCGGTCTTTAACTTATAGACGGTGCCTCCGCCTATGCCCTCGGCACCGACATTGGTCGTTCCGTAGAGCGTGCTGCCGGAGAGGATCAGCCCCGCATCCGATCCAAACCCGTCGGTCCCGTTAAACTGATGAAGAATGGTAAAGCCCGTGCCGTCGGTGTTGACCGAATAAACCGCGCCCGTGCCGTAACCTCCTCCGCCACTCCCGCCCCCCACGGTGCCGTACAATTTGCCGCCGGACAAAACGAGCGCCCCGCCGGGATCCGAGGCGTAACCGGTAAAATTGTAAAGCGCAGTGAAATCCGAGCCGTCGGTCTTGACCGAATAGAGCACGCCAAAAGTAGAATTGGATGGTCCTCCCGCCTGCGTTACGCCGTAGAGTATGTTTCCGGACTGAGTCAAGGGGCTGCTTGGCTCAATTCCGCCGCTTCGGCTGCTGAAATCGTGCAACGTGGTGAGGCTGGTCTGGGCATGCACTGAGGCCATCAGGCCGAAGGTCATGACCGATGCTGCAAGCATGAATATTTTTGATGTTTTCATAGGGTCGTTTTGTTGAGGTGATGGTGTTGTTTTATGAAGAGCTTCCCATTCGGCATAATTTCCGAACTCTTTGCCAGAAGGCTCAAGGCGTCACGGAGAACACAGTGCCATAGCCTGTGCTGCCGCCGTTCTCAGCGGTTCCGTAGAGCACGCCGCCAGTCAGGACCAAGTCGGACGCCGCATTGGCCCCGTAAGTATTGGTGCCGACGGCCGAAAGCGTGCCGAAATTATGAAGTGTGGTGAAATTGGCGCCATTGGTGCCGAGGGAAAACACCGTGCCGTTGCCATAAGCGCCTCCAGAATAGGTCGTCCCGTAAAGCGTGCTGCCGGACAGCGTCAGCTCCGCAAGGGGATCTGCCCCGTCGCTGTTATCTCCCGAAGAGAGAGAACCAAAGGTATGGAGCAGGGTAAAGCCAGTGCCACTGGTGCTGATCGAATAAACCGTCCCATTCCCATTCGTCCCTCCTAGGTTGGTCGTTCCATACAGCGTGCCGCCGGACAAGAGCAGACCTGTGCTCGGACTTGTTCCATCGCTGCCTCCGGTGAAGTTGTAGAGCGTGGTGAAATTCGTGCCGCTAGTGCTGATCGAAAATACCGTGCCGCAGCCTTTACTGCCGCCACCTTCTGCCACCCCGTAAAGTGTGCTGCCGGACACGATCAAAGCGCCACTTGGGTAAGCTCCATCGCTATTGGTGAGGATTTCATTTACATCGTTTAATGCACTGAAGGTGTGAAGAACGGTAAAGCCGGTCCCATCCGTATTGATTTTAAACAGGGTGCCTGTGGTATTGGTGCCGCCATACGTTGCCGCACCATATAGCGTGCTGCCGGAGAGAACCAAACCTGCCTCTGGATAAATTCCATCGCTGTTGATGCCAGGATTCTCAGAGGGACTGGCGCTGAAAGTATGGAGAGTTGTAAAACTTGAGCCATCGGTGTTAATCTTGAAAATCGTTCCGTTCTGATTACCGGCAAAGAAGTTCCCAGCCGTTGTTCCATACAAAGTACTGCCGGATAGGGCCAGATGCGCACCCGGCGCCGTTCCATCGCTTGCACCCGTAAAGCTGTAAAGCGTGGAATACCCAGAACCGTCGGTGTTGACCTTGTACACGGTGCCACAACAACTTGAGGCATCGCCACCACCCTCCGTTGTCCCATAGAGCGTGCCGCCAGACACGAGCATGCCCGCCATCGGATTGTTCCCGCCATTGCCTCCCGCGAAATCGTGGAAAGCGGTAAAACTGCTTCCGCTGGTGCTGAGCGAATAGAGCGTGCCGTTGCCTCCGGTACCGCCGCTTACCGTAGTTCCGTAAAGCATGCCGCCGGACAAAACCAAGCCCGCAATTGGATAAGCGCCATCGCTGTTGATACCCGCACCGCCCGTGGTTGCGCTAAAATTGTGCAGGATGGTGAAACCTGTACCGCTCGTACTGATGGAAAACACCGCGCCTGGAGCAGTGCCGGTGACAGATAATGTCCCATAGAGCGTGCTGCCCGACAAAACCAGAGGCGCGGTCGGATAATAGCTGTCACCGCCGTAATTTTGGAAAAAGTAAAGCGTGGTGAAGCCGGTGCCATTGGTGTTGATTTTGAATATGGTGCCAATTCCAAAACCATTGTCTCCATCGCCAGCGCCGCCATATTCCGCCGTCCCATAGAGGGTGTTGCCGGATAAAATCAGGCCCGCTTCCGGATTAGCGCCGTCCTCTGCATCGAGAAAACTGTAGAGAACGGTGAAATTCTTACCGGCGGTGCTGATGGAAAATATGTTGCCGTATCCGGTGAAACCCTGGCCGGTCGTGTTGATGGTATAATCGACGCCGTATCCGCTGCCGCCCTGCGAGGACGTCCCATAGAGAGTGCTGCCCGACAAAACCAAGCCCCCTACCGGATTGGCCCCGTCCGCGCCGTCGGTAAAATTATGAAGAACGGTGAAATTTGTGCCGGTGGTGCTGAGGGAAAATACCGTGCCGTACCCGCTGCTGCCGCCCTCGGAAGCGGTCCCGTAGAGCGTGCTGCCGGACAAGATCAAATTGGCCAGAGGGACGGCACCGTCACTTTTGCCCGTAAAAGTGTAGAGAACCGTGAAGCCGGTGCCATCGGTATTAACCTTGAATACGGTGCCGTCGCCGGAGGAACCGCCCGCGCTGGTTGTTCCGTAAAGGGTGCTGCCGGAAAGCAGCAGCGTGGCATGGGGCTTGGCTCCGTCGCTATTCGTTAAATCGGTTCCATAGCTGGCAAAATTATGCAGAGTCGATTTGCCCGAACCATCAGGATTGATTTTGAAAACCGTTCCCGTATTTCCACTGCCCCCACCCGAAGTCGTCCCATAAAGCACACCGCCGGAGAGGATCAATCCTCCATATGGAAAAGACTGGTTATCGGGACCGGTAAAATCGTGGAGAACGGTGGTCGTCTGAGCGCCGGCAAAAGGCGCGCACAGCCCGATGACTAAAAACGACAAGATTCTGAGTGTCTTCATTTGCATGACTCCAGGTTGAGGATTCTTTGATGAGCTTGATTTTCGTGAAAAAAATGCGGTATCGGTTGCTGCAAGTGCTGAGTACTTTCCTGAATTTCCCGTTAGCGATCTTTTGGTCTATACCGAGCTTCTCGTACGGACTGGCCTTCGAGCGCCTATTCCTTCCCCCTAACAGCGGGATCCCGACGAATGACAGGGGCCGCTATGCTCCGGAAAAACACCCAACATGTCAATACCGGCCTGGCTACATTTTGGTTAAAGCTTAAACCATTGCGTCTGCTTGCTTGGTACTCCCCGTCATCGGGCGAACGCATGCCACCAGCATCCAGGGTCTTGGACTCTGTTCTGGACAAAAAGAAACCCCCGGAAAAGTTTCCTTCTCCTGGGTTGCCTCTGAAGCTTGTTTGAGTATGGCCAATTTACCTCAGAAATTGAGCCTAGTTTTCTGAATGCCAAATTTAATTTTTCGATGTCAATTTTGGTGTCATTTTGCGAAGCGTTAGTTCATCAGTGAATTAAAAGAAACCGTTACGGAACGGTCTTTGTTATTGATGTCTGCCGCATAGGCATTCTCGGACCCGGATAGCACCACGTCCATCTGTCTCCGGGCATCCACAGCCACTGATAAAAAGTGCCCAGACGGCTCCGGGTACCTGGGCGAAGATTCTTGTCTTGGTCGTATCACTGCCCTGGCCCCGGCGAATTGAAGAAGACGGCGTTCGAAATGTCGTCGTAATTTGTGGCATTGCCGCTCAGAGAGGTCTGCGAAAAGTAATTCTGCACGCTATTGCCGACTTTCTCCGCCTTGATGCCGGCGCTCCCGCTGTGCATTATCGTATTGTCAAACATCATGTTATGGCTCGTTTCCTTGTTGGGTTGCGAGCCGGTACGAATTCCCCTCGTGCAGGAGTCAATGGTGTTGCAAATGCCGGTGTTCCAGTTAGTGCCGTTGCCGTTGAATGCATAGCAGTTGATGCCAATAGCCGCGTGGGATATTTTGTTGCCGATGGCTTTGTTGTACTTTCCCCCTTCTTCAAAGAAGATTCCGTATCTGCTGATGAAAGTGCCGATGGTATTGAACTGGACCACCGCATTGGATGTCGACGAGTCGCCATCATAACCGTCGAAAGCGCAGGTATCGATAAAGTTTCCGGTGATGACTCCACGCCCTGACTTGTGATTATTTTGAAGATCAATTCCGCGTCCACCAATATTATGTATTATGCATCCTTTGATGAAAGCGGGAGTTATTCCGCTGCCGGTCAACAGGTGGATGCCGGTGGCCGAATTCGCATGGTGGAGGCCGTTGCCGAAGTTGCGGATGGTCACCTGATCGATGCCAATCAGGGCATAGGAGGAAAAGTTGATGCCCTTTATCTTCGCCCCATGGCCGCCGCCGTCGATCATCCCGCCTGAAATGTAACAGTCAGTGGTTTTGTTGTCAGCCGATTCAATGACCTGATGTGCCGCGATTACGCTCGAGGAGAGTTGAATGGTGCCGGTAAGCAAGACGCACGTATCGGAGTGGATCTGAAATGAGGAATTCGTGGCGGTGTAAGTCCCCGGCAGATGCAGCACGATGACATCATTAGGATTGGCCTTGCGGGCATTTTCATATTGCGTTTGCAGATCTTCGACAGTCGTTGATTGGACGGTCAGATCCGTTCGCCCCATGCCCCGGACAATGGTTGGGAACGTATGCGGATTGCCCACCGTCGGGGGATAGAAATAGTCATTGGTCTTGTCGTCCAAGGGGGCGCCCAGCGCCACGACGAAATTGCCGGAGGCGGCGCTACTGTAAGCTTTCACATTGCCATTGAAAGTATCGTCGAAAACAACGTTCCCGGCGCCTGCCAGGACAAGTCCAATGGATTTGCTCCCTTGGATCTGGTTGGAGAGAATCATGTTGGTGGCCGAGCCGCGTGTTGTACCGATGCCGGTGCCATTGCCGGAAATGACATTTTCCGTGATGGCATTGTCCTTTCCATCGACCGAAATGCCCGTGTCATTAAAATCGCAGGTGCAGTGCACAATCGTACTGTTCGTTGCCCCAAGGAAGATGCCACCGCCCGCGTTGTTGTTTGATATGTCATCGACCAGCGCCGTCTGGGTCGCATTCTGGACGTTGATTCCATAATGGCCAGCGGCGCAGCCGGTGATCGTGCATCTCGCAGCGGTCAATTCGTTGTCGAAAGCCGTGTTGCCGTTGCCGGTCATGAAGATGCCATCCAGCCCGGCATTTTCTGCCCTGACGCCATCGATGTTTACTCGATTGCAGGCGGTCACGCTGATGCAGTTCATGTTCCTGCCCGCGGCATCCAGAATGCCGCCGGCAATAGAAACATTGGTCTGGCCATTAATGGAGATGAGGCTACCTGCGGTGGACGACGCCACGGCCCGAATGATGGTGTCGCGTGAGAGAATTAGGCATTCGTGCGAAGTCAGCGTCAGCGGTTTCGTGGTCACCAGGTAATTGCCATTGAGATCAATGCGAAGGATCGCGGCTGGATTCGTCCTTCGGGCCGTGTCGATGGAAGCTTGGACCGTTGCAATCGACCCCGAGCTATCCTTGACGATAATGACGTTGTCACCGCCCGGCTTCTCGATAAACGCCGGATTGGGCTCCGTGTAAAGAGCGTTGGCGAAAGCAAGAACGGGAATAAAGACCACGAAAAATGACAACGCCATACGAAGGCGTCGCATATTCGCTGAAAGGCATTTTTTGTTCATGGTGAATTTTGGCCAATTGGATTGGAGTTCGATAGTATCAATAAGTATGTTTCTGGAAATGAGGGAGAATAGTTGTAGCCTTAAGCCCAGTCAGTGAGGTCTCACTGCTTGATGCATTGGCCGCTTGCTGATTGGAGGAAAAAGTCAGCTTGAGATAGTCTCCTTGCAAGGCGGGAATTGCGGACGATGCTCCATCTCGGCGCAGGCTTTTTTATCGCTACCAATCCCACTGCTCAGTCCGGCCCACTTAATCTCAGTCTGACCAGCCCGGAGGAAGCCTAAGGTCATTTTTTTTCCGGACGCAATTCGACAGAAACCGAGGCTGATCCGCGACTCCTAATGCCGGGAAGCTGCCGCGTCCAGAAATAGCGTACGGAAGGACTAGACTTGGATGGAAGCCGTCCGGCGAACAAAGCGCTCTTGATTTCAGATTCAGCCAGCTTCAACTGACCCTTGCGCAATTTGGCTTGAAAAAGGACTGCCAGACTGGATTTAAGCGGTCGATCAAAGAGATCTATGGCTTTCGCCGAGACGACGCTCAATCCAATTTCTTCCTTAAGTTCACGGCGAAGGGCCTGCGTCAGCGACTCCGATGCCCGCACCTTTCCGCCCGGAAGAGACCAGAGCTGACGCCCGGCGGTTTGTTGAACGAGAAGAACGTTACCGTAGGCATCTTGAATCCATGCCAGAACGGAAATCTCCTTGGCCGTGGCAGAGCGAATCTTCTCTGGATGCCCTTTTCTACTCTTTCTAGCCATAAGACCCTTTAGACGAAACGGTTCTGTTTGTCATCCAATTGTAACAATGCAGCGCAGGAGACGCTAGCGGCGGTGAAACGCCTGCATACTTACACTTTAGCGCTTACCCTCGAAGATTAGATATCAGACGAGAGACTTAGGGAAGCCTGAGTTGATGTCTACGCAGGCGGGAATACTAAACGAAGAAATTTGCAGGGTGAGCTTCAACCACTTTATCTCGGGGAATCTTGATCATCTGAGGATTCGACCTCATGCAGCGTCTGCTCCCATTGCAGACGGTAGTTAGTCCGAATTTTCGCGAGTTGGCCCCAGCCAACCCGTTTGGTGTCAATTCTGGTGTCATTTGACACCAAAAGCCCCCGCCTTGCTCCGCAAATTGTTGAATCTCAATTGGTTCAAAAATGGCGGACAGGGTGGGATTCGAACCCACGGTGCCTTTAGAGGGCACGCTCGATTTCGAGTCGAGTGCCTTCAACCGCTCAGCCACCTGTCCTTTGTTGGCGATTGGCGAATACCCTTAACGGTTTCGATCAACGTTAAGAACCGCCGCCATGATGCCAGCGAAGAATACTACGCGAGAGTAAAATGCGGGAGCAAGACAATGTGAAAAACGGCTACCCCTGCTCTCTGTTATTTCACCGGATAAAAAAGTTCGGAATCGCCTCTCACCAGATTTTTGTCGGCGTTCAACTGGTACCGTGTCACCTTCCCATCGTCGTCGGTTTCGACTACTTCGGTATTATTTTTGTCGGTCGTCCAGTATCCGGTAACATGAAATTCATGCCAGTCCGCGGTCAATCGTCCATCGATGCCGAGCTGGACTGTGTCGGGTCCCTGCCAATAGCTGACCCATTTTGTGCCTTGAAAGGGTGACTGGGTGTCGGCTTTCATGCGTTCGACCTCTTGCTTCACCGCCAGGATGGCGTCGGCATCGCCTTTGTTGGTTTCCAATTGCGCCAGATTTTTCAAATTATCAAGGAAAGCCTCGTTGATTGGCTTGGCCGCATCTTGAATAGCCTTCAGGTAATCCAATTGCAGTTTCTTTAATTCATCGGTCCGGCCCGTCGGCGCGATGATAAAAGAAGGGCCGGTTTCCATCCACGCAATCGCTTCTTGTGCCGCGGTAGCGGAGTTGGTATCGCCCTTGCGGGTAGCTGTCTCCTCAAGCTCCTTCAACTGCTTGACGTAACGTTCTTTCACCGCTGGAGCGCCTCTTGAATATCGCTTACATATTGTGATTGCAGGTCATGCAATTCTTTAGGCTCGGCATTCTCTTGCTGCGCACCTGCCGCTTGGGTAAATAACAAAAGGCAAATGCGCGCCTGCACACGCGGAGTTTTCGGAAAGCCTCTAATCATCGGTCGAGATTGTGAGAGGCGATTCTAAATTTCTGAGACCATTTCTTTAGCTCTTGGGCGGCGGCTTCCGAATGATCAGGTGAACCTCGCGCAGTTGCTTTTCGCTGGCTGGGGAGGGGGCGTTCATCAGCAGATCGCGCCCGTTTTGGGCCATGGGGAAGGCGATGACTTCGCGGATGTTCGTTTCGTTGGCCAGCAGCATGACGATGCGGTCGATGCCGGGCGCAATGCCGCCGTGGGGCGGAGCGCCGTAGCGGAAGGCGTTGATCATGCCGGGGAATTTGCTGTCGACAACGCTTTGGTCGTACTCGGCGATGGCAAAGGCCTTGTACATGATGCCGGGCACATGGTTGCGGATCGCGCCGGAGGCAAGTTCATAGCCGTTGCAGACCAGATCGTACTGGTAAGCGAAGATGGCGAGGGGATCCTGCTTTTCCAGGGCTTCGAGGCCGCCCTGGGGCATGGAAAAGGGATTATGGGAAAACTCCACAGCCTTGGTCTCCTCGTTGTACTCGTACATGGGATAATCGACGATCCAGGTGAATTTAAAGACATCCTTTTCAATGAGGCCGAGATCCCCGGCGATTTTGACGCGCATCGCCCCGAGGACTTTGGCCGCTTTGGTCTCGTTGGCGTCGGCGGAGAAGAAGATGACGTTATCAATGCCTTGGCCCAGTTTTGTAATCGCCTCTAAGACGGCCTGTTGCATCATGAATTTGGCAATTGGTCCGCTCAGTTCAACATTTTGTTGCCAGCCCATTTGTTCGCCCTGTGAATTCATCGCAGGTTCCTTTTTGGTCATCTTCACATACGCCAACCCCGGCGCCCCCAGTTTCTTGGCTTCTTCCTGCAAGTTATCGAACCAGGAACGGGGCTGGTCGAAAGCTTGCGGCACGGCCATGGCGCGGACGGTCTTGCCCGCGAAGGCCTTGAATTCACTTTGGGCAAAGAGCGGCGTAAGATCCTTGACCTCGATCGGGATACGCAAATCGGGCTTATCGGTGCCGTATTTGAGCATCGTCTCCTTGTAGGTGAGGCGCTGAAACGAGCCATCGGCGTTGGCATTTAAGGGCCATTCGGGCTTGAATTCCTGAAACAGCGGCACGAAAAGCTTTTCCATGGCGGCGAAGACATCATCCTGGGTGACAAAACTCATTTCGACGTCGAGCTGGTAGAACTCCCCGGGGGTGCGGTCGGCGCGGCCATCCTCGTCGCGGAAGCAGGGGGCGATCTGGAAATAGCGGTCGAAGCCGCTGACCATAAGAAGCTGCTTGAATTGCTGCGGCGCCTGGGGCAGCGCGTAAAATTCGCCGGGATAGAGTCGGGAGGGAACGAGAAAGTCGCGCGCGCCCTCGGGCGAGGAGGAGGTCAGGATGGGCGTCTGAAATTCCTGGAAGCCAAGCTCGATCATCCGCCGGCGGATGCTGGAGATGACCTTGGCGCGGAGCATGATCGTCTGGTGCAGCCCGCTGCGGCGGAGGTCGAGGAAGCGGTACCTAAGCCGGGTCTCCTCGGGCGTGTGGTCTTCGGGGAAGACGTTCATCGGCAGCGATTCGCAGGCGCCGAGCCGCTCATAGGAGGCGACGTCGAGTTCCACCTCGCCGGTGGCCAGCGCGGGATTGACGGTACCCTCGGGCCGGGGACGAACCTGGCCCCGCACGCTGATGACGGTTTCCTTGGGCAGATGGGCCAGTTCGTTCTGAAAAGCGGCGGCGGGAGGGATGACGATTTGGGTAACGCCGTAGTGGTCGCGCAGGTCGATGAAGAGGACGCCGCCGAGGTCGCGCTTGTTATGGATCCACCCGGCGAGGCGGACAGCCTGACCGGCGTGGGAAAAGCGAAGGTCGTTGCAGGTGTGGGTGCGGTACGGATTGGCCATGATAAGGAAAATGCTGAAAGGGGAAAATTCTTAGACGGAATTGACGGAATTAACAGGATTTTTAGCGGGGGTGAGGTTATCACCTGAATTTGCGAGTTTACCGGGGCAGCAAAGCTGTGCGGACCAGGTACGCAAATTTATTGGCAATTAACCCGCCTGGGCGCACGCTTGTCTTGGGATGAAGCGATTTCTGCGCAAGACGCCGATCTGGCTGGCGCGGGCCGTCGCGGTCATCATCGTTCTCCTAATCGCCTTCTACGCGGAGGAAGACTGGCGCGGTGCACACAACTGGGCAGTGTGCCAAAAAGAGTTACAAGCCAAAGGCGAAAGCCTCGACCTCCGCCAACTAATCCCTCCCGGCAAACCGGAAGATGATCTTTCAAAGGTGCCAATTTTTGCGGAGTTGTATCGGGAAGACGGCTGGGAGAAAGCCCGCATTCGCAAACTTAGAATCGAATTGGATTCGACCGACTACTCGAAAGTCCCCAAGTTTCAATTTCTTAAAGGTGAACCGATTGATCTCGCTACCTGGCAGAAATTCTATCGCTCTGAGCTCAAAAGCCCTTTACCGGAAATGCCAGGCACGCCAGCAGTGGACGTTCAACAAGTCCTGAGCAAATTCGATCCCGAATTGAATGAAATTGATGCAGCGGTGAGCAATCCTAACGCCTATTTCCCCATCAATTACAAAATGCCCTTTGGCACTCCTTTGTCCGGTGTGACGTCCATGATTAGCATCGCCAAGATTCTGCAATTAAAAGCAGTCGCACATCTAGAGAATCACGAAACCGATCTCGCTGAGAGGGATTATCTCTTCTCCTTTCGCCTCAACCGGCCTCTCACCAAGGGATGTTTTCTGGTTGACTACGTCGTCATAGCCGCTGCTCGTACCATTGATGAAGCTATTCTCTGGGAAGGATTGCGTCGCCATGCTTGGAACGATGCGCAACTTCACGAAATGGAATCTTCTTTAGCAACCATGGACATGTTGGCACTCGCTTCGGAAAACTTGCGCATCGAACGAGCCTCTTTTGTAAAAGCCGTGACAGTTGCTCAAGTGGTGGACACTGATTTTATTCGACGACTGAAAGCCAGAGGCTTGGCGTGCATATTTGAATCCGCGATATTCCGTCCTCGCGGCTGGTGGGACGAAGATCGATCGGCCTACAGCCAAGCACTACAAACACGGATCGAAGCCATGGATTTAAGCCATGGAACACTCTCTTCTGACAGATTCCCATATCACGCTAGATTCGGTTACATAGATGATAATCGTGCGGTCGATACCAGCACTTGGGGCGAAATCTATATTCCGCTGACTACCGCTACTCTTCCTAGCGTTGACGATTGTGGCCCCACGTTTGCCAGGGCCGAAACCTACCGCCGACTTGCGCGACTGGCGTGTCGATTGGAGGAATACCGCATCGCCCACGGGCAGTATCCCGATACGCTCAACGGGCTGTCCGATTTGCCAGCGCATCTTAACCAAGAGGTGTTGAGCGATCAGCCGTTGCGTTATCAGCGCAAGGGCGACGGGTATCTCTTGTACTCGCTCGGTTGGAACCAAAAAGACAATGGTGGCGTATACTCCGGCGATCCCAGGGAAGGCGACTGGCCGTGGCCGAGTCCTTAATCTTCCAACTGAATATTCCGTGGAAACGAAGCTTGGCTTCGTTCGTATCGAACGGTTCGTTTCACCGGCGGCAGCGAAGCTGAGCGGACCATACGCACCCAAGCGCAACTTGGGTGCGAGGGGAAAAAAGAAAAACGGTTGACGCCAAACGCCATTAGTGTATTAGTGATATATAACACTGTGTTTTTCCTCAATCCCAACAGCGGCATTCCCCTCTATGTGCAACTGCAACAGCAAATCCGGCAGCGGATCCTTTCCGGGCAGTTGGCGCACGGGGCGCAGCTTCCCTCGGTGCGGGAGCTTTCCGCGGAGCTCCACATCAACCCGCTTACCGTGGCCAAGGTCTACCAACTTTTGGAACGGGAGGGTTTCGTGGAAACGAAACGGGGAACCGGCACGTATGTCGCCCACGAATCTCCCGGCCTGCGGATGGATGCGCGCCGCGCCGAAATCGGACCGGCGGTCGAGCAACTCGTGGCCGAGGCGCTCCACCTCGGTCTTACGGAAAAGGATGTCCAGGTCCTGCTCTCGGAGAAATTTCGCCAGTTCAAATCCAAAAATTGAGGCCATGCCATGATTGAAACTCCCATTCTCGTTCACAATGTCACCCGTTCGTTTGGTGGGCCGCCCGTACTGAAGGACCTCAACCTTTCCGTCAAGGCTGGCAGCATCTACGGCTTCCTCGGGCGCAACGGCTCCGGCAAAACGACCACAATTCGGATGCTGGCCGGGTTGATCAAACCGGCGATGGGCGAGGTCCGCGTCATGGGGCTCGATCCTTTTACCCTCACCGCGGCGAAACGGCAGGGGCTCGGCTACATGTCGGAAAAGGCGGGAATACCCTTCTATACAAAAATAGGCGGCGTGCTTGAGCTCGGGCGGGCATTTTATCCCACCTGGGATACTTCTCTTGTTGATGCCCTGTTGGCCAAATACGGCCTGTCGCAAAAAAACTGGTTCAGGACGCTTTCCCAGGGACAACAAAGGCTTTTCAGTTTCATCATGGCCATTGCGCCGAGGCCCAAGGTGCTTTTGCTCGACGAGCCGGCGGCCAACCTTGACGTGGTGGCCCGGCGCGAAATCCTCGACGATATTCTCGAACTGATTCGCGAGAGAGAATGCACCGTCCTCTTTTCGACTCACATTCTCAGCGATGTCGAGCGGGTGGCCGATGAGATCGGCATTCTGGCCCAGGGACACCTGCGGGTCAGCGAATCGCTCGATTCACTTAAAGATTCGATTCGGCAAGTCCGCTTTTTCGATTTCAGAAACGGCATGCCGGAGGGCGATATCACCGAAAATTACCGCATTGTCCGGGGCAAGGGCGAGATCACCCTGACTTTGAGAATAAATGCCGACCTCACTCCGGAAACCCTGGCGCAACGCTGGTCGTGCCAACAGGAAACCCGCGTTCTTAATCTCGAGGACATCTTTATCGAACTTTCCCGCAATTAAAGGAGACAACATGAGCACACCACGGCAGTTCTGGACCCTTTTAAAATTTCACGTGTCGGTCAACCCGTTTATCGGGTTTATGCTGATTGCTTTTGGAGTACAGCCCATCATGGCCATCTTTGACTCAAGTACCTATCACTCCGATCTTTCATTTAGTCTTTTTGTCCAGAATATCTTTTTTGTCCTCCTGCTGGGCCTCTGGATTCTGGCGCCCGACATGGCGCAACAATCGTGGGGCAGGACTCTCTCCTGGAGCTCGGGCACCGAGTTTTTGCTTACGCGGGCTATTAGCCGGTCTTTGATTTACCGGACACGCGCGGTCCTTCTGTATGCCCTGGTGCTGCTCATACCTGTCCTGAGCCTGGTTCAGGCGCTGAAACAGCCCGATCTCAAAGTGACCGAATTCCAGAAGCCTGCGCGGCAAATGTGTCTTGCGACTATTGCGGGCAGCGTGCTGGAGTCCGAGCCTGGAACCGGATCATCCCTTATTTTCCTGCCCTGGGGAAAGGTACTCGTCGGGAAATGGCAGGCTTGGCTCTTTATCATTTCGGCCCTGGCCACGCAGATATTGCTTATGTTGGTGTATCCGTTGAAGCGCCGTACATTCATTTTTTACGCTCTCTTCTTCATTCTTATATTTGGGCACGTATGGATCGCTTTTCTTGATGTGCACAACAATGTTGTGCCTCCCGTAGAGCATCTCTTTTTTGTTTTTGCTTCGCACCAGATGCTTTTCTGGGGCCTCACGGTAATTGCGGTCGTGATCGGACAGCTTTGGTGCGAGCGGCGTTTTGCCGCCTTGGAACATCAATAGACTGAGAGTTAATTTCAGCGCTGGACAAAAATCGCGGGGATGGCAAACCGTTATCCGATGAGTATATCCAAACGGCGGGCGCTTCTTTTCTCGGGGCAGGGCGCGCAAAAGGTGGGGATGGGCGCCGATTTGTATGAGCGCAGCCCTTCGGCGCATGCGCTGTATGAATTGGCCGATAGCCGGCTGGGCTGGCCGCTGAGCGATTACAGCTTTCGCGGGCCGGCGGAGATTTTGACCGAGACGCGGGTTTGCCAGCCGGCGCTTTACGTCCATGGCATCGCGATTCTCGCCGCATTCCAGGATTTGACGGGCCGGGCGTTGCCGTTCCAGGCGGCGGCCGGGCTTTCGCTGGGCGAATACACGGCCCACGCGGCGGCGGGAAGTTTTACGTTTCAGACGGGGCTCGATCTGGTGAAGGAGCGGGGCCGGCTCATGCAGGAGGCTTGCGACGCGACGGCCGGGACGATGGTGACGTTACTGGGGGCCACCCCGGAGCAGGCGCGGGAGATTGCCGGTCAATGCGGGGTCGATGTGGCGAATTTGAATTGTCCGGGACAGATTGTGCTCTCGGGCGGAAAGAGGGAGATGGAGGCGGTGGCTGCGGTGGCCAAGGAGAGGGGGGTGCGGAAGGCGATTCCCCTCAATGTCGCGGGGGCTTATCATTCGCGCCTCATGGCCAGCGCCGCCATGGGGCTGGCTCATTACCTGACCCAGGCTGAGATCGCTGCGCCGAAGGTGCCTGTGGTGGCAAATTACACCGCCGACATAACCGGCGGGGCGGATCAAATCTTGCGTGCCCTGGAGGCGCAGGTTTGCGGATCGGTGCGCTGGGAGGAATCGATCCGGCGGCTGATCGGGCTTGGTTTCACCGATTTTGCCGAATGCGGGCCTGGCGGGGTGCTGGCGGGGCTGGCGCGGCGGATCGATCCGGCGGTGAATTGTTTATCATTGGAATCTTGCGACGATCTCGTAAAACACGCCGATGCCCTTATCTAACTATCTTACGGGGAAAACGGCCCTGGTGACCGGCGCAAGCCGCGGTCTGGGCCAGGCGATTGCTTTGGCTCTGGCGGCGGAAGGCGCCGCCATCGCCGCCGTGGCGAGGAGCGAGCAGGCGCTGCAGGAGACTCTTCAGGCGATCCGTTCGGCGGGTGGGGTCGCGGAGCCATTCGCGCTCGATGTCTCGGACGGCGCGGCGGCGGAGGCGGCGGTGGAAAAAGTCGCGGCGCGGTTTGAGCATATCGACGTCCTGGTGAACAATGCCGGGGTAACGCGCGACGGTCTGCTGATGCGGATGACGAGTGAGGCTTGGGATGCTGTTCTTAATACGAACCTTAAGGGGGCTTTTAATTTAACCAAGCCCGTGGGCCGGATTATGGTGAAGCAACGGGCCGGGCAAATCGTCAATATTTCGTCGGTAATCGGCCTGATGGGCAATGCCGGTCAGGCTAATTATGCGGCTTCCAAGGCGGGGTTAATCGGGTTCACCAAATCGGTGGCACGGGAGTTTGCTTCGCGTGGAATCACCTGTAATGTGGTGTGCCCGGGATTTATTGAAACCGATATGACTAAGGAACTTAGCAATGATTTGCGGGGGAAGTTACTGGAGCGCATTCCGCTGCAGCGTTTTGGCCGGCCCAACGAGGTGGCCGGTGTGGTGGCCTTTCTCTGTTCCCCGGCGGCTAGCTACATCACAGGTCAGATTTTGACCGTCGATGGAGGTATGGTCATGTGATCCCAGTCAAGAAACGCCGAAACTGTCAAGCTTAAGAAAAATGATAAAAATCAATCCCCGGACTTGACGCAAAGAAAAAGTTTGCCAAAGAAGATATGCGCCCCTAACAACGACGCGAACAAAAAGGAGTAGAATTTTTTATGGCCGAAAAGTCAATTGAAGACAAAGTGAAAGACATCATCGTGGAGCAACTCGGTGTCAACCCCGAACAGGTGACGCCCCAGGCCAAATTTATCGAAGATTTGGGGGCCGACTCGCTCGACACGGTTGAACTGGTGATGGCTTTTGAGGAAGAATTCAACGTCGAGGTTCCGGATGAGGAGGCTGAGAAGCTCCAAACGGTGGGCGACGTCGTTAAATACATTGAAGATAAGGCTTCCAAATAAGATCGTAGAGTCGGCTCTTTGGGAAAGGCACCCTCGCGAAGGGTGCCTTTTTCGTTCTCAAAGGGCCCTTTTCACGTTAGAATCCATTTTTATTTATGAATAGTGATCGGCGCGTCGTTATTACCGGCCTCGGTGCGGTTACGCCCGTGGGCCTTGATGTTCCCACCACTTGGGCCAATCTTGTTGCCGGGAAAAGTGGCGCGAGCTTGATTACGGCTTGGGATGCATCCCAGTACGATTGCCGTTTTGCTTGCCAGGTGGAGGGATTCGAGCCCCGCCGCCATTTCTTCAACGAGAAGGACGCGCGCCGGGCCGACCGCTATACACAACTGGCCATGGCCTCGGCGAAAGAGGCGGTGCGGCATGCGGGAATCGATCCGGAGCAGGTGGAACTTGATCGCGTCGGTGTGCTGGTCAGTTCCGGCATCGGTGGACTGCAATCGCTGGCCGACCAGCATAACATCTTGCTGCACAAAGGGCCCAATCGCGTTTCGCCCTTTATGATTCCGATGATGATCAGCAATATGGCTGCGGGGCTGATCTCGATCGAATTTGGTTTTGCCGGACCCAATTTTGCCGTCGTGACCGCCTGCGCGACCTCAAATAACTGCATTGGCGAAGCCTGGCGGCTGATTCGCGACGGCGAAGCCGATGTGATCCTGGCCGGTGGCAGCGAATCGGCCTGTGTGCCCCTGGGCATGAGCGGTTTCGCGGCCATGAAGGCTTTGAGCACCCGCAACGACGCGCCGGAAAGAGCTTCCCGGCCTTTTGACCGGGATCGCGATGGTTTCGTGATGGGTGAGGGCGCCGGCGTGGTCATCGTCGAGGAGCTTCAACACGCCAAAAAACGGCGCGCCAATATCTTGGCCGAATTGACCGGCTACGGTTTGACGGCGGATGCCTATCACATGACCTCCCCGGCTCCCGGTGGCACGGGCGCGGTGAAGGCGATGCAGCGCGCGCTCCAGCGGGCCCGGCTGCCGCTCGATACCGTCGGGTATATCAATGCCCACGGCACTTCGACCCCGGTGGGCGATGTGACCGAGACCGAGGCAATCAAAGCCGTTTTCGGCGACTACGCCAGGAAATTGAAGATAAGCTCAACCAAATCGATGATCGGCCATTTGCTTGGGGCGGCGGGCGCGATTGAGCTCATTGTTTGTGTAAAGGCGATTCAGGACAACGTTCTGCCGCCAACGATCAACCTCGACAATCCTGATCCGGCTTGTGATCTCGATTACGTCCCCAATCGCGCTTGTGAGGCGCGCATTGACGTGGCCATGAGCAACTCCTTCGGCTTCGGTGGCCATAATGCCACCCTGCTGGTGCAGCGGTTCACCGGTTGAATTATGACCGCGTTCCGGGGGAAGTCGTCTTTAGGATCTATTGTCAAGGGTGCTCCTTTGGTGCTAGTCAATCCGAGGCGTCTCTGGGTATGCTCCCTCGCCGCATGGCCGGGAGGGACAGATTAATCTCGTTCCATAAAGTGCTTATATTTTGAAACTAATTCTTTCATGCCAGGATGATATCCGTGACGTCTAAAATCATTTCCCACGCACCCGGTCGCGCCGAGATCCTGGGCAATCATACCGACTATAACGAAGGTTTTGTGCTGGCTCTCGCGGTGGACCGGGGCACCACGATTACGGGAGAGATTCGCGAGGACCGGACCATGCGGATTCGCTCGCGCGGACTTGACCGGACGCAGGAAATCACGCTGGACGACCTTGCCCCGGAGCGGGTGGTGCCGTGGTCCCGCTATGCGCTGGGAGTCGTTGACCAGTTCAAGCGCAATGGGCTTCCGGTGGGCGGATTCGAGGCGGAAGTTTCGGGCGATTTGCCGATTGGGGTGGGGCTCAGCAGCAGCGCCTCGCTGGAAATTGCGATGGCGCTCTTTTTGATCCAGGCTTTCGGCGCGAAGCTGGAACCGTTGCCGCTGGCCCGGCTGGCGCAGATGGCGGAGCATCATTTTGTCGGCGTGCGGTGTGGATTGCTCGACCAGATCACATCGCTGATGAGCACCGCCGGGCATGCGACGTTTATCGATTGCCGGACCTTTGACGTCAAACATGTTCCTTTCGACAGCCAGGTAAGCGTCATTATCGCCGACTCGGGCGTGAAACACGCCCTGCTCAGCAGCGCCTATAACGAACGGCGCGCCGATTGCGAAGCGGTGGCCCGGGCGCTGGGCGTGAAAATGCTGCGCGATGTTTCGATGACAATGCTCAAAGCGCACCGGAATTCTCTCTCCGACCGGGCCTATCGCCGGGCGCTCCATGTGGTGGGGGAAAATGAACGGGTGACCAAAGGATGCGAGTTGCTGAGCCACGGGGACATAGCCCGTTTCGGCCGGCTTATGTTCGAGTCGCACGAAAGCTCGCGGCACAATTTCGAGAATTCATGCGCCGAGCTTGACCAACTGGTGGAGGCCGCCCGCGGGATTCCGGGAGTTTATGGGGCCCGCCTGAGCGGCGGCGGTTTCGGCGGAGCCACCATCAATCTGGTGAAAAAACAGCGTGAGCAGGAAGTCGTCCAAGCTCTTTCCGCCATGGTGCCGGGGACGCATTGCCTTGTGACGGCCGCTTCCGATGGCGCCCTGGCCCGCCAGGCCAAGCAGGGCACAAGGCAGGTATAGCGCTCACCGGCCCTAGAGGTTATCCGAAAAGTAGGCGCGGGTCACATGACGAGTCGAATTTGGACCGAGTCGAGGCGCGAGGAGGGAGGAGACCCGCAGCGGTCTCTGACCGAGGAGCAACGAAGAGTTCGGTCCAAATTCGCCGTCACCCTCTGGGCCGAAGCCTTTTTGCCTTGGAGCTTTGTCGTTCGCTCCTCACGTAGCACTTCGGCTAGGGTCGTCGCTCGGCTCCTTGCTCCAAGGCAAAAATCCTTTCGGTGGGACCCACGCCTACTTTTTGGATAGCCTCTAGATCAGGTGCCCCATCTTCATCCGTTTGGCTCGGAGATAGGCTTTGTTGTGCGGATTGGGATCGATCCGGATCGGCACCGTTTCGACGATGGAGAGGCCATAGCCGGCCAAACCAACGACTTTTTTCGGATTATTGGTCAGCAGCCGGATCTGGCGCACGCCGAGGTCGAAGAGAATTTGGGCGCCGAGGCCATATTCGCGCAGGTCGGACGGGAAGCCCAGCTTGAGATTGGCCTGGACCGTGTCGAAACCGTTTTCCTGGAGCTTGTAGGCGTGGATTTTGGCGGCGAGGCCGATGCCGCGCCCCTCCTGCCGCATGTAAAGGAGTATGCCGCGGCCTTCCTGCTCGATTTGCCGCAGGGCGGTGTGAAGCTGGCTCCCGCAGTCGCAACGGCGCGAACCGAAGACATCCCCGGTGAGGCACTCGCTGTGGACGCGGACAAGAACCGGCTTGCCGTCGGCGACCTCGCCTTTGACGAGCGCGAGATGGTGTTCCTGGCTCATCGTGGTGCGGTAAAGCAGCAGGTCGAAATTGCCGTAGTCGGTGGGCATCTTGACCCGCTGCTCGAGTTCGACCAGTTTTTCGCGCCGGCGGCGGTACTCGATCAGGTCGAGGATGGTGCAGAGCTTGAGCTTGTGCTTTTTCTTGAAGCGGAGCAGGTCGGGCAAACGGGCCATGGTGCCGTCGTCGTTCATGATCTCGCAGAGGACGCCGGAGGGATCGAGACCGGCCAGGCGGGCGAGATCGACCGCCGCTTCGGTGTGGCCGCTGCGCTGGAGCACGCCCCCCGGTTTGGCCCGCAGAGGGAAGATGTGGCCGGGCTGGACGAGGTCGCGCGGCTGCGAGTTGGGATCGGCCAGGATGCGGACGGCGCGGGCGCGGTCGGCCGCGCTGATGCCGGTGGTGACGCCGGTGGCCGCGTCGACCGTGACGGTGAAATCGGTGCGGAAGTTTTCCCGGTTGTCCAGCACCATGCGGTTGAGGCCGAGCTTGATGGCGCGCTCGATTGTGAGGGGCGCGCAGATCATCCCGCGTCCGAAACGAACCATGAAATTGATGGCGGCGGGAGTCGCTTTGGCGGCGGCCATGATCAGGTCGCCCTCGTTTTCCCGCTCGGCATCGTCGATGACGATGACCGGCTTGCCCGCGCGGATGTCGCGCAGGACCGATTCAACCGGGTCGATGCCCGGAGCCGTTTTCGGGACTGCGCGGGGTTTGGGCGAGATTTTCATGGTTTCAATGTAGCGGCGGTCTGTGACCGTCGCTAATTAAAAATCTTCTATTGTCTGTGAGCATCACTGATTAACACTCAATCGAAGTCCAATGGGTTAATCTCCCCCTGGTACGGCCATGCGCCGGCATCGGTCACCAAAGCTTTTCGCACCCGATTTTCATAAACGTATTGCCACTTTGCCTCATAAGACTCTTGGCCTCTCAGCAAGTGATCAAAAAAGCCCTTTTGCCAGTGTGGCGCCGCAACGCCATTCGTGCGTAAAGTTTTAGACAATGTGTTTTTGAGAGATTTGATCCACATCGAGATTTGGTTTTGCTCTCCAAAAGTCGCAAATAAGTGCATGTGATCCGGCATGAGTACATACCGGCCAACAAGAATATCGCGGCTGACAGCCTCTTGAGCGAAAGTTCGAAATGAATCGTGCACTTGTGGATTGGCCAGGAGATCCTGACGTTGAGGTGTGCAAAAAGTGAAAAAGTAAAGAGGATGTTCTTCGTAAATGTGTTCGAGTCGCGATAATCGGCGCATAAAGATCTTTTGAATCGAGCGACGGTCACAGACCGCCGCTGTCTCAGGAACTTGCCCTCACAATTTCTTCCGCCTTGGCCAGCGCCGCGCCGAGACCGGCGGGGTTGGCGCCTCCCCCCTGGGCGAGTTCGGGCCGTCCGCCGCCCTTGCCGCCGATGAGCGGCGCGATGGCCTGGATGATCTTCCCGGCTTGGACCTTTTTCGTGAAGGCGGGCGAAACGGAAGCGAGCAGCGCCACTCTATCCTCGCCGGCGGCGGCGAGGACCGCGACGCCCTGCCAGCGGTTTTTAAGCGCGTCGGCCAGAACCGGCAGAAAAGCGGCGGGCGCCTCTTTGATTTCATGGATGAGGAAGGGAACATCGTCGGCGGTCCGGGCGGCGGCGATGAGGAGCGGCGCATCGGCGGCGGCTCGTTTCTGGAACGCGGCCTCCTGGCGTTTGGCTTCGTCCTTCTCATATTGGGCGATTTCGCCAGCGGCCTGGCGCAATGCGGTTTCGCGGGCCTCCCATTCTTTCCAGGCGGCGGCCGGATCCGCGCCGGCGGAGAAAGCGGGCAGCGCGGCAAGACCGGGCTTGCGCTGGCGCAATGCGGCGTATTGCTTTTCTTGCTTGGGGAGATGTTCCTCGACGAAAAGTTTCAGGGCTTCGCCGCTCGCCGCCTCGATGCGGCGAACACCGGCGGCGATGGCGCTCTCGTGCAGAATCTTGAAAAAGCCGATCTGGCTCGAGTGTTTGACGTGGGTGCCGCCGCAAAGCTCCTTCGAGAAATCGCCGATGGAGACGACGCGGACTTCCTCGCCATATTTGTCGCCGAAGAATTGGAGAATATTGGGATCGCCTTTGACCTCGGCATAAGGCCGGTTTTGCCAGCTTACCGAAACGTCGTCCGCGATTTTTTCATTCACCAGGCGCTCCACCTCGGCCAATTCCTCAGGCGTCATCTGCGTGCCGTGGGAGAAATCGAACCGGAGCCGGTCCGGCCCGACATAGGAACCTTTTTGCGAAACGGTGTTGCCAAGGACCTTCCGCAACGCCCAGTGCATGATGTGTGTGCCGGAATGGTGAGCTTCGATTTTGCGACGGCGGAGAATGTCGACAGAAAATGTAGCTGGACCGAATAGCGTAATAGAATTAATCGGACGGCGTGCTTCATCAGGCTCTCTCGGATTTAACTCATGGCCGATTGCAGTAGCAAATTTTTTTACGCCGGTTACATCGTAAGTCTTTCCCCGGATTGTTACCGTGCCCGAATCCTCAACCTGACCGCCCATTGCAGCATAAAATGGTGTCTTTATGGGAACGAAGAAGCACCCTTTCCAAGAATTCAGACTACCGCCGCTTGCGCGTATGTTGGTGTCCAATTCGTACACGTCATATACGAACTCTGTCGCGTCTGGGATAGCCGTGATCTCTTCCTTCTTTTGCGCTGCTTTGCCCCGAGCTTTCTGCTCATTCATCAGCCGATTAAATGCTACCACATCGACGGTAAGGCCCCGTTCACGAGCCATGAGTTCAGTAAGGTCGAGCGGGAAGCCATAGGTGTCATAGAGCTTGAAAGCTTCGTCTCCAGGGAAAACACTGTTTTGCCGGAAAACCGGTTCCGCTTCGGGACAGACGATTTTCCACTCCTCCTCGAAATCGCCGCTGCGCATCGCGCCGTAAAGCCGGTACTTTTGGTCGTCGGAAAGGGATTCGAGCACGGCCTTTTCCCGGTTACGGATCGCGCCTTCCGCCGCCTCGCCGAAGAGTTCGATTCCCCGCTCCAGCGTCCTGAAAAAACTCTCCTCTTCGTTCTTCAAGGTGGTTTGTATGACGGCGGTCTGATTCACCATCTCGGGGAAAATATGCCCCATCGTGCTGCCAAGAACGGGAACAAGCTTTCCCAGGAATGGCTCCCTTAAGCCAAGATTGCGTCCATAGCGAACCGCGCGGCGGAGAATCCGGCGCAGGACGTAGCCCCTGCCTTCGTTGCTCGGCTGAATGCCGTCGGCGATGGAAAAGCTCAGCGTGCGGATGTGGTCGGCGATGACGCGGAAGGCGACGTCGATTTTTTCCTGCTCCGACTCGTTTTGCGCCGAGGAGGGGAGCGTCGAGCCATATTTTTTTCCGGTGATTTTTTCGATCTCATCGAAAAGGGGCCGGAAAACGTCGGTCTCGTAATTGGAAATTTTGCCGCTGGCGCTGAAATCGGTCAGTCCCCTCGTCCCCTGAATCATCGAAGTGACCCGCTCGAAGCCCATGCCGGTATCGACGTGCTTGGCGGGCAGATCGGCGAATGAGCCGTCGGGGTTGGCGTTGAACTGGATAAAGACGAGATTCCAGATTTCAATGCAGCGGGCGTCGCCCGTATTGACGAGGGCGCGGCCCTGTTTCTGGCGCTCCAGATCGAGATCGCGCGGGCCGGGCGTGAGGTCCACATGCAATTCGGAGCACGGGCCGCACGGGCCGGTATCGCCCATCATCCAGAAATTGTCCTTTTTGTTGCCATTGACGATATGAATGGCGGGGTCGAGTCCCGCTTTCGTGAAAATCGCGGCCCAGTGGTCGTGGGCCTCCTGGTCGAATCCGGCGGGATCGCCCGGACCGGGCTGGTAAACGGTGGCATAAAGCCGCGAAGGCGGAAAATTCCAGCGCCCGGCGACGAGTTCCCAGGCCCATTCGATGGCCTCTTTTTTGAAGTAATCGCCGAAGGACCAGTTGCCCAGCATCTCGAAAAAAGTGTGATGATAGGTGTCGAAGCCGACATCCTCGAGATCGTTGTGCTTGCCGCCGGCGCGGATGCATTTTTGGGTGTCGGCGGCGCGGGCCGGTTTGTAGGGGCATGGCGCCTGGCCGAGAAAGATGGGCACGAACTGGTTCATGCCGGCGTTGGTGAAGAGGAGATTGGGCGCGTCGGGCAAAAGCGAACTGGACGGAACGATGGCGTGGCTTTTCTCTCGGAAGAAATCGAGAAAGCTGTTGCGAATTTCGGAGGAAGTCATGACGGACATGGGAGAGGCGGGGAATCAGCAGAGTTTTACCGATTAAATCGGTAACGATCAGTCTAGCGGAAGCTGCAATGGCGACAAGCAGCCATTGGGCGAGGCCGGGACTCAGTCCTTGGCGATGGAAACATTGGTCGCTTTGACCAAGACCGAAACGGTATCCCCTTTTTTGAGCTTGAGGGCCTTTAAGGAGGCGGTCGTGATGACGGAAGCGACGATTCCCGCGGCGGTTTCGACGTTCACCTCGGAGAGAATCTTGTCGGTGACAATCGACTTCACTGTTCCCTTGAGCTGGTTGCGGATGGTGGAGGCCATAGCGGATTGGGAGGGAGCATAAGTCAAGTCGATGGCCTCATCGAGAAAATAATCGGGTTCGTCAAGTTCGGGAAAAAGCTCTCTGGAAAACATGCGTTATATTTATGGGAATATGTCGCGAGTCCGGCGCTCTTCAAGCAAATTGATTGATCGACGCGGGAAGCGGGCATTTGTATTTTCTCCGGGTGCCACGCTCGCGGCAACCCAAAACCAAGGCCTCCGCTGCCGCGCCGGTGGTGCGGTTCCGGCCCCGGATTTTTCACCGGGGAGAGATTGCCCTTGGTCCGGGTAAGGCGGATCTTTTGGCTGCAATCCAATCCCATGGTTCGATTGCCCGGGGTGCGAAAAGTTTGGGGATGTCTTACATGAGGGCGTGGATGCTGGTAAAGATCATGAACGGTTCCTTCCGCGGGCCTTTGATCGAGGTGGATCGTGGAGGCGCGCGCGGTGGGGCGGCGCATCTGACTCCTCTTGGCCGGGAAGTCTTGGATCTTTACCGCGCCATGATCGAGCAAAGCGAGAAAACCACCCGCGCGATTTGGGGCCGGTTGCGCCGGCGGTTAAAGGGCCGCGATTCTTCTTCCCCTGATCTTGGACGGAATTAACGAAGTGACGGAATTCAGAGAAGAGGTAGATAAGGGAATGCAGAAGAAGGCAGTTGATGCAGGATGAACAAGATTAACCGGATTTGACAGATGATTTATCAGCCAGGTACGCCCACGCCAGAGCTATCGCCACAATTGGAGAAATAAAATCCCAGGGGATAAAAACCTGAACCGTCCGCGTAAATGCGCCAGGGATGAATCCGCCAGGATATCCAGCGGGAACGTTATCTGAGGAGAACCCCTGATCCGGACCAACCAAACCCCAAGGCAAGAGAGGTTCTCCATACCACAGGCTTCCAGCAAGCTGACCAGCTAAAGGCAGAAAAAAAGCCAAGGCGATCAAGAGCCACCAAACGCCTTTCTTTTGCCGAAAAAAATAAAAACTCACCGCAATGCAGATCAGAGAAGAAAGCCAGTGGATACCGTAAGCAATGTAGGCATCCCGATATTCCCATGGTGATAGAATGAAATAATGGTGATTCGGCAGGGACTTGGTATCCATGA
>DATJMI010000108.1:0-4424 GCA_035508775.1 Methylacidiphilales bacterium | reverse complement strand
TCTTAAGAAAAACTTGTTAGATCTTGACTCTAACCCACTTCTGACGCACCTGGGGGTCTTTACCTTCTATGGCGATCCCTTGCGAGTGGAAAAGCCTGCTCCTGGCCACCTCAATTGCATGGCGTCTTTGACCGAAGATGCCCGTTGCGCCGAATGCGGAAAAGAATTTGAGCCGTAACGGCGCCGTTATTTGCGGTGCTTTCTTTTCCGTGCGGAGATGATCTCCGTATTCATACCGGCGAAATGGAGCCCGCCCCGGTAGCGGCCATGCTCCATTTTCAGGCACTTGTCGACGATCACCGTCAGCCCGGCGGCCAAGGCCCGTTCGGCGGCGGGCAGATTGATGATGCGCAGTTGCATCCAGATCGCGGGCGAGTCGATACCCTTCTCCTTGCGAGCGATGGCCTGGCTCACGATCCCGTCTACATCCTGCGGTGGGCGGAAGATATCGATGATATCGACCGGGAAAGGGATGCTCATCACGTCGGGATAGACTTTTTCTCCCAGGATCGTCTCCGCTTTGGGGTTCACCGGTACAATGCGGTAGTCCTCATCCTGAAGGTAGCCGGCAACGAAATAGCTGGCCTTCTGCCGGTCGCTGGAAAGGCCCACCAGCGCGATCGTTTTGGCTGAATCGAGCAGATGATTGATCTGCGCGACATCCTGAAAACGGGCACGTTGTTCGGGCGTCAGACTCGTATTGAGCGTGACAGCGCATGAAATGCCTGGTCCAGATCCCATATTAAATCCTCCACATTTTCGAGTCCGACGGAAAGCCGGATCATCTCCGGAGCGACGCCACAGGCCGTCAATTCCTCATCAGTCAATTGCTGGTGGGTCGTCGAGGCCGGATGAATCACTAGGCTGCGCACGTCCCCCACGTTGGCCAAGTGGGAAAAGAGATGCAGCGACTCGATAAACCGTTTGCCGTCCTCGCGCACGCGCGATACCTCGCCCTTGAGGCCGAAGGAAAAGACCGCGCCCGGTCCCTTCGGCAAATATTTTTGCGCCAGGGCGTAATCGGGATGGTCCGGCAATCCGGCATAGGCGACCCAGGCGACCTGCTTATGTTCCGAAAGATAGCGGGCGATCCGCTGCGCGTTATTTACGTGCCGCTCCATGCGCAGCGAAAGCGTTTCGATTCCCTGCAAGAGCAGAAACGAGTTCATCGGCGAAACGCACGCGCCGACATCGCGCACCGTTTCCGCCCGCGCCTTCATCAAAAAGCCGTAATGGCCGAAAGTGTCGAAGAAGCGCAGGTTATGGTACGAAGGCGACGGCGCCGCGATGCTCGGGAAGCGGCTGAAATCGAAATTGCCCGAATCGAGAATCACCCCGGCGATGGCGCTTCCGTGCCCGCCGAGGAATTTTGTCGCCGAATGGAGCACGATCGTCGCGCCCCATTCGATGGGTTGGCAGAGATAGGGGGTGGCGAAAGTATTATCGGCGAAGAGTGGAATCTTGTGCGCCGCAGCCAGCCCGGCGAATTTTTCCAGATCAAAAATCGAGCCGCGGGGATTGCCGATCGTCTCGCCGTAAAGCGCGCGCGTCTTCGGGGTGATCGCCTTTTCCCAGCCAGCGAAATCGTGCGGATCCACCAGCGTCACCTTCACGGAAAGCTTTTGAAACGTTTGTTTGAGTTGCGTGACCGTGCCGCCATAGAGATGGGACGAGGCCACCACCTCGTCGCCGGGCGAGAGAAGCGTCATCAGTGAAATGAACTGTGCCGCCATGCCGCTGGAGACCGCCAGCGCGCCGGTCGCGCCTTCCAGCGAGGCGATCCGCTCCTCGAACACGGCCGTCGTCGGGTTGCTGATCCGCGTGTAGATATTTCCGTACTGCTTCAGTTCAAAGAGCTGGGCCGCGTAATCGGCGCTGTCGAAAACGTAAGAGGTCGTCAGGTAAATCGGCGTTGCTCGCGCGCCGGTGATGTCGTCGGGAACGTGCCCGGCGTGGACCATCCGGGTCTCGAAACCGAATTTGCGGGGCGTGGGGCCTTGAGTCATCGGGACACTTTACCGGAAGCGAATTTCGATCCCAGCAAAATGGTGAGCAACTTTTCTGCCATTCGCTCTGCCGCCGCAGGCTTGCGCGGGCCGGGACACGGGAGTATATTGCCTGGCGACGGGGGCGCATTGGCTTCGACTGGAGCATGGTGGTGCCCGCCGCAAGTCGAGGATTGGGCTGGTCTTCCTCGTTAAAAAGCCGGTCCAAAAAATAAAGAACAACTATTCGTTGGCTCTCGCTGCCTAATTAACGGCGGCGCGTTGCCGCCCTGATCTCCACTAGGGGACGGCAACGTCATCAGTGGGGCGGCGCGACGGGCGAGTGACCGGCCTTCCGCGGCGAATCAACGTGGTGACTACGGAGAGCGGGTGAGCCGCGCCACAACCGTTCTCCCGACAATCCCGGCGCGGACAAACTTGTAGAAGCGGTCATGGCCTTGTCCCAGGACGCGGGTTCGACCCCCGCCGCCTCCAGCTAGAATGCCTCATTGCCTCTTTTGGGCAGTAACGGCTAATTCGAATTATCCAGCTCGCTCCCACCGTTGCTAGCGTTGAGATCGTTGCTGCCGCTGTCGCTGTCCTCCGGAGAGATAGGATCGGGACTGACGTCGGCAATGGCGGTGCCGACTTTCGCGCCGCTCATATAAGCGGTACCCGCGCCTTTGCCATTCATAGCCTTGGAACGGTAGACGCCCCATTTGAGCTGGTTAAAAGATCCCTTCATATAATCCCAGGTTTGTCCATACCAGCGCTTCTCTCCGTTGATGAAGGATTGTTTGACGCCGTTATACCAGATTTCGGTAAAGCCTTTCTTGGGATCGGAACTGAGGAACACATGAACGACGAAGCTCTGCCACTGACCGGTTTTGAAAGGAGCATGCCAAAAATCTTTGTTGATGCCATTGGCGTTATTCTGCATGTACATATTCCCGTCGCCATTGACGCAGCGCAGGACCAGTGGCGCCCCCTGGCCGGGCGGCCCATAACCGTGCATCTGGAAGAGCGCCACCCAACCCGGTTTAATCGGCATAGGATCCCACATGGCGCGCCAGCCGATGTAGTATTCCTTGCCCTCCTCCAGCTTAAAACCGTTGTGGGCTCCACGCGATTCACAGCGCTCCTTGGGATATTTCGGATCGTCCCAGATCTTATATTGAAAGACCTTGCCGTATTTGCCTTGAGGATCGTCGACGATAGTGATCTCGCCCGGCGCCTTTTCTAGTCCCCCAAAATCACTGGTACCATGGGCGGGATCGGCTTGCCATAAGACATTTGCCCGAAGGGTGGGAGTGACAAAGGCCAGCAACGCGAGGCCGACTAACAGATCTGGCACCTTACCAAAATGAAGAGGCAACCTTTTCATATTTACAGACTTTATCGTCACGGCGATAGGCATACGGTGACGACGCAAGAGTCTCGGTGCCATTTGATTTAAGTCATAACCAACCACCGGTCGGATATGCGGCATCACCCCAAAGTAGTATGTTGATCTGCGGCATATCTGTCAATTGTCAGCAAAAGATATCTTCAGTTTCTTTAAATACAGGCATGTTTATCGCGCATCGCTTAATAAAAAAAGTTAAATATTATCATTTAAAACTAATAATCATGGAAAGCTGATCTTTGGTATAGCCGTATGGAAGAGGCAACCCACTGGACTTTGATTGATTTTGCGCCCAATAACGGGGTTTCAGGAGTTTTAGCTTGTTTTCCGATATAATCAAGTGACGGGCTGATGGTCAGGTTCCATCAACTAAAGGTGGTAGCCACGAGTTCTTCTGATTCCGCCGAAGCTTCTTCCAAAGTGGGGATAGGCGCTGATCCTCGCGGGACTTTATTTTCATGAATCGCCTCCCAATACCGGCGCGCCATGCAGACGATGACTGGATCATCCGTTCCCCCGATGATTTTATTGCTGGGGTCGAGATCGGTTTCATCTCCGTTCAAATGATAGGCAAGGTTGGCCACCCACGGAAATTCGGCATCTCTAATATCCGCCAGGGCTGCGATGCCGCGATCAAGGAGCGATTTTTTTGTCAGCTTAATGATAGCCGGCTGACCATCGGCCATGATGCATATCCCCCGCCGGGGTGAAGCCAGATAAAAAGCATGAGAGATTTTCATTTGTCCTGAGTTCCGCAGAAAAAGTGCCAGCCGGGCCCGGCCGGCATAAGTGATTGAATGCGTTTGCATGGCCCGAAATGGACTTGTTGTTGCTACAGGTATTTTGCCTGTTGGCAATAAATTCACGTCGCAAACTGCAAGTTTAATCTAAGAGCATGTTTCAAGGCCCGAATTCTTGCTTAATACCCACTGGATCGCTTTCGATTCAGGCAAAAAGCATCCCCCGCAAAAAATGTTTTTAGGCGGACTCATTGGGAGAGAATCAATTGCGGAGAAAAGGCATTTGGCATTTGA
>DATJMI010000107.1:0-23055 GCA_035508775.1 Methylacidiphilales bacterium | reverse complement strand
GGGAATTATTGGCTGAATAAGGAGGGCATACTTATACGGATTAAAAACAAAAATGATAATTTAAAACCGTCCATAACCTAAATCTCAAATTCATATCTATAGATGAAATTACCTCATTTTTTCCTTTTATACGTTATTATCGCCTGTGTCGCGGCTCTCGCCGGTTGCGCTTCTGTCAGCGTGAAAAATCTTGATGCTGGAGGCACGGCTTTTCCTCCCGCAAGCAAACCCGACGTAATTTATGTCATGCCCTTCGACACGGGCTATGGCGAATTCAATGTCGACCGCCAGGGGGCGGAATTGGCCGACTTTCAGCAAAATCTCCAGCAAATGTTATCCGCGGGCCTAACGGCGGGAATTTCCGAAAAGATCGCCCCCTCCCAGGCAACCAACTCGATACCTCCGCGCAGCAATGCCTGGATCGTGGCCGGACGATTCATCCGGGTGAACCAAGGCAGCCGCCTTTTGCGCAGTACCGTTGGCTTTGGAGCGGGCGGCACCAAAATGGAAACCCAGGTATTTGTTTACAACTTGGCCGACAATGCCTCCGCACCCTTCCTGACGTTTGAAACCACCGGCGGCAGCGGTGCGACGCCAGGCATGATTTCCGCCGGTCCGGTTGGCGCGGCCATCGGCGCCGTCAGCGGCGCAGCCAAGGGCGTTACGGATGACACCGCGCGAACCGCGCGCATGATCACCGCGGCTCTCTCCGATTACATGTACCAGCAGGGCTGGATTTCGAAGGATCAGCGAATTACTCCCAAAATGGTCGAGTAAACCCGTCGCCCGGGAGAAGGGCATTGATAGACAAAACCTTATTTCCATCTCCCCATGACACAAAAAGCGCGCGGTTTGATTCTCGGGCTGGCCCTCCTGGGCATGATTGGTGAACAGACTCCCTTTCCGCTCCGCGCCCAGGAGACCGGAGCAGCCCTGTTGTCGCCTGATCAACTGGACGATCTGCTGGCGCCCATCGCGCTCTATCCCGACCCGCTGCTGGCGCAAATTCTCCCCGCGTCGACTTCGCCCACCGATATTGTCATGGCCGCTCGCTACGTCGCCGCGAAAAGGGATCCGGACAAAATCGACGAGCAGCCGTGGGAGGAGAGCGTCAAGGCTCTCGCCCGCTATCCCAGCGTCCTTGAAATGATGAACGAAAAGCTCGATTGGACCGCCCAACTGGGCAATGCCTTCTATGCCCAGCCGGACGACGTCTTTGATTCCGTACAGCGCTTACGCGCCAAAGCCGATTCCGTGGGCAATCTCAAGGACACTCCCCAGCAGGTTATCGTCAAGGAAAAGGAAATCATCAAAATCATGCCGGCCGATTCTCAGGTGATTTATGTCCCTCAGTATCAACCCAGCGTGGTTTACGTTCAACAGCCACCGAGTGTCGCCGCGAGCCTGATTACGTTTGGAGCTGGCTTTGCCTTGGGGTACTGGATTCGCAACGAAGTCAACTGGTACAACCGCGGCGTCTATTACCACCCCTATGGTTGGCACGGCGGCTATTACGGACATGGCAATTACTACGGCGGCGGCAACAACATTAATATCGATAATAGCAAAAATATCAATATCGGCAACGGCAATAGGGGTGACTCCGGTTCCGTCTGGAAACCCAAGGAGCGGCCTTCGCAACGGCCCGGTAACGGCAACAACGGTGGGAATTGGGCCGGCAGGCCGGGTGGTGGCAATAATAACGGCAATACCGGAGGCAACCGGCCCAACTTGCCCGGTAACGGCGGCAATAATGACGGGAATCGTCCTAATCCGCCCGGCAATGGAGGTAGTCAGACTCCTGGGAATCGGCCCTCGCAGTTGCCCGCCAATCGTCCCAATGGTCAGCCAGGCGCAGGACAAAACACGGGGCAGAATCGCCCAAATCGCCCCGCCGCCCAACCCGGGCAGGGCGTTCAGCAAAGGCCCATGAATCGCCCGGCGCAACCCCCCGCAAGCCGTCCGAGCCAACAACCCGCGCTTGAGCGCGAAGGCACGAAACTGCGTCCATCGCCTCCTTCGGCGGGCCGGCCGGCGCCGCCCAATCGTGGTGGCGGAGCCGGGGGCCGGTTCGGCAATCGGTGATTCATCCGCCCCGGCTTCGTATGCTTCCGCAGGCACGGCAAGAGACGGGGCAAAGCAAAGCTAGCTGGAAAAAAGCATCCATTGGCACATTTTTTCCGGTAAACCAAGTGAAGGAAAATCCATGAAGCCATGAGCAAAATTCGAACCGCGGTATTTGATACCAAGCCGTATGACCGGGAATCGCTGCGCCGCGCTTCGGTGGGGAGTGAAATCAGCTGGCATTTTCTGGAGTGCAGGCTGTCGGATGAAACAGCGGCCGCGGCGCGCGGAGCGCAGGCGGCCTGCATTTTTGTCAATGACCACGCCGACCGCCGGTGCCTGGAAGCTCTGGCCGGTCTTGGCATCAAACACATCGCGTTGCGTTGCGCCGGATTCAATGGCGTCGATATCCCCGCCGCGAAAGAGGTGGGCGTCTCGGTGACGCGGGTGCCGGCTTATTCCCCCAACGCGGTTGCCGAGCATGCCGTCGCGCTGCTGCTTTCGCTCAACCGGAAGATTCCGCGCGCGAACAACCGTGTGCGAGAGATGAATTTTTCACTTAACGGCTTGGTCGGCTTCGATCTTTGCGGAAAGACCGCCGGAATCGTCGGCACGGGCAAAATCGGACGCATCACCGCGCAGATCTTGCGAGGAATAGGCATGAAGGTATTGGCCTTCGACCCGTGCCCGGCGGTGGAATGGGCGCGCCGGCATGATGTCGAATATACCGATGCCCCCTCCCTCGTGCGCCAGAGTCAGGTCATATCGCTCCACATTCCGCTAACACCCGAAACCCGGTACATGATCCGCCGGGAAACGATCGAGCAGATGCAGCCGGGCGTGATTCTGATCAACGTCAGCCGCGGCGCGCTGATCCATACCAAAGACTTGATCAAGGCTCTGAAGTCGGGGCGGGTTGGCGGTGTCGCGCTGGATGTTTACGAAGAGGAGGAAGGAGTCTTTTTCGAGGATCTCTCCGGTCAAATCCTGCTCGATGACGAATTGGCGCGCCTGCTGACCTTTCCGAACGTTCTCGTCACCGCGCACCAAGCCTTCCTGACCCAGGAAGCGCTCGCGGAAATTGCGCGCGTGACGGTGGAGAATCTCATCGCCTTCGCGACGGATCAGCCTTTCCTCGCGGAAACCAGGCTGGCTTAAACCGCCAAACCAGGTTTCTGACCACATCGGATAGCCACTAGAACTCATTGTAAAAGTAGCCATAGGCTTGCGCCGGGAGGGATTTTGGCCGGCGGCGCGGAGCCGAGCGACGAGCATGGCTGTAAGCTACGTGAGGAGCGAGCGACAAAGCCTATGGCTACTTTTACAATGAGTTCTAGGACCAAAGTCCGATAGCCAGCAAGAGGCCCTGCCCTAAACTGGCCTTACCGATGAAAACGGAGTTTCCGGGACACAAAACAAAAATCGTGGCGACCATCGGCCCGGCATCGGAGTCCGCCGAAATGCTCATGCGGCTCATCCGGGCAGGTTTAAACATCGCGCGGCTGAATTTTTCACACGGCGATTTTTCCCGGCACGCGGAAGTTATTCAGCGCATTCGTCACGCGGCACGGGAGACGGGCCGGCGCGTGGCGATCATGGCCGACCTGCCGGGCCCGAAAATGCGTCTCGGCAAAATCGACCCGGAACCGATTCAACTGGTCGCGGGTTCTCGGTTCACACTGACCAGCGAGAACGTGACCGGCAATGCCCAGCATGTTTCCATGAGCTTCGCGCGGCTGCCGGAAGTGGTGAAACCGGGAGACCGCCTTTTTCTCAACGACGGGCTGGTGCAGCTCGTCGCCGAGCGCGTCACGGGCGGCGATGTCGAGTGCGCCGTTGCCGTCGGCGGCGAACTCCGTTCGCGCAAAGGGCTGAATTTGCCGAACATCGATCTCGGCATCAGCGCCTTCACGGAACATGACCGCGCCTGCCTCGAATTCGCGCTTGGCGCGGGCGTTGACGCCGTCAGCCAATCCTTCGTCGACGGCGCCGCCGACATCGCGGCGGTGCGTGCCGCCGCGGCAAAGACCGGCCATCAGCCGCTGATCATCGCCAAAATCGAACGTTCCAATGCGCTGGCGAATTTCGATGAAATACTTGCCGCGGCCGACGGCATCATGGTCGCGCGCGGCGATCTGGGCGTGGAAATACCGATTGAGGAAATCGCGCACACGCAGAAACAATTGATCGCCAAAGCCAATCTGGCCGGCAAGCCGGTTATCACCGCGACCCAGATGCTTGAATCCATGGTCACCAGCCGCCTGCCCACGCGCGCCGAGGCGACTGATGTCGCCAACGCCATCCTCGACGGCACCGATGGCGTCATGCTATCCGCCGAATCGGCGGTGGGTAAATTTCCCGAAGAGGCGGTGACAATGCTCGCCCGCATCGCCGCCTTTACGGAATCCCACCGCCCGCGGAATAGCCTCAGCGCCGGGCGCGAATTTGTGCAATCGCGCGGGGAACTGAAGAGTGCGGACCGCATGGCGCTGCTGGTCGAACACGCCCTGAACACGGCGCCCTGCGACTTGTTGCTGGTGCCGGCGAGTGGTGGCGCCACGGCGCGCGGCATCTCGCGCTGCAAGCCTCCCGTTTGGATTGTCGCGCCGAGCGATGATCCAGGCATATGCCAGAGGCTCGCCTTTTCCTATGGCGTCTATCCCGTGGACTTTGCGGAAAAACCGGTGGATTGGGCCGAATTCGCCCCGGGTTGGTTGCGCAAACTCGGAATCGCGGCCAGCCAGATCATGCTTGTTGCCGGCCCATCGCGGCGCGATCCCCTCGCCACCCACCGCCTCGAATTCATCGAGCCCGGCGGGCGAGGCGAATGATTTAAATTCTTTTATTTCCATTGGCCAAACCAGTCCTTTCCGGCGCGATTCCAAAGATGCTTTCTCCATGAATATTCCAACCCTCGGCCAGGCGCGTTTCGCCTCACCGCTGAGCAACACCGTTAGCGACAGCCTCCGCATTCCCGAGCGCATTGAAACCGGCGCTAATCCGGGAATCGAATTCGAACTGGCCGGCCCGCGCGCGCAGCTTTTTTTTGATCCCAAGCAAACGCGCGCCGCCATTGTTACCTGTGGCGGTCTTTGCCCCGGGCTTAACAACGTCATCCGCTCTCTCTTTCTCGAATTGCACTACGGTTATGGCGTGGCCGAAGTGCTCGGGTTTCGCGGCGGCTATCGTGGCCTTGATCCCGCGAGCGGCGCCGAGCCGGTTAAAATCACGCCGGTTTTTGTGGAAGACATTCATCAAAGAGGCGGAACGATTCTGGGCTCGTCGCGCGGGCCGGTGGACACCAATGCGGCGGTGGAAAATCTCATCGCGCGCGGGGTGAATATCCTTTTTACCGTCGGCGGTGACGGAACTCAGCGCGGCGCGAACGATCTATTCCTGGAAGCGCGCCGCCGCCGCCATGCGCTTTCCGTGGTCGGGATTCCAAAAACGATCGATAACGACGTCAGTTTTGTTTCGCGTTCCTTCGGTTTTTTCAGCGCGGTGGAAGAATCGGTGCGTGTAATTGATTGCGCCCACACGGAAGCGCGCAGTGTTCCCGGCGGCATCGGTCTGGTGAAACTCATGGGCCGCCATGCCGGCTTCCTCACCGCCGGAGCCGTGACGGCCAGCCAGGATGTGAATTTCGCGCTGATTCCGGAAGTGCCTTTCACCCTCGCCGATCTGCTCGCCGCGCTGAAAAAAAGAATGTTGGCGAAATCGCATGCCGTTATCGCTGTCGCGGAAGGCGCCGGGCAGGATTTGTTCGCGGACGATGCCTCCCGCCGCGATGCCTCCGGCAATCTGAAACTCCGGGATATCGGTTTGTTTTTGCGCGATCGCATCGAGGCCTTTTTTAAATCCGAGGGAATTCCCCTCGTAATGAGATACTTCGATCCGAGTTACCAGGTGCGTTCCCGCCCCGCCAATTGCGATGACGCCATTCTCTGCGACTTGTTCGCCCGCCACGCCGTCCACGCCGCCATGGCCGGCAAGACCGGCCTCATCATCGGCTTTCTTCACGAACGTTTTATCCACGTCCCCATTGAGCTTCTGGTCTCCCGCACCAAGCAGCTCGATTCGGCAAGCGGTTGGTGGCGTTCCGCCGTTGCGGCAACAAGACATTAGAGGCGGAAATCGCGCAGGACGGAACGGTACCGGATATCATGGGCAGCCTCAAACGTAATTCATCTCAGCGCAGTCAATTCCCAACTCGCTGAGGCGACGCCTTCTTCCAGACCGACGCGGGCGACCAAATCTTCCATGAGACGGTCATTTTTGGATAGTGACACCATCGTGGCGGTGACATTCGTCTTGTCCGGCGCCTCGGCCTGGCTGCTGGTGATTCCCTGCAAAATTAGGTTCGCATCCTTGGTGAGGAAGTGAAGAAACAGGGATCGGATGCGGGATTCTTTCCGGCGCAGGCAGGCGACTTTAAGGGTATATCCGATTTCCTGGTCAAGGACCGTCCCTGGTTGCCGGATGAGTCCGGCCAGCGGACGGAAGGCAATGTTGACCAGAATAATGGCCGACGTGCCGATGGCCGCTTCAATCAAGAGGCCTCCGCCCGCCAGGACGCCAATGGCGGAACTGCACCAAAGCGTGGCGGCCGTGTTCAGGCCGCGGACATTGAGTCCTTCGCGAAGGATGACGCCCGCACCTAAAAATCCGATTCCGGAAACGACCTGGGCAGCCACGCGGCTTGGACTGGTGTCACCGCCGGTCAGATAGGGCATGGCGACAAAGAGAGCCGACCCCGCCGCCACCAGGGTATTGGTGCGCAATCCCGCTGGGTGGGAATAGCGCTGGCGTTCGATTCCGATCAAGGCCCCGAACAGCAAAGAACCGAAAACTCGTTCGGAAAAGACGAAGAGATTGGCCAGGGATACCGTTTCGGAAAACAAGGTCATGTGATGGGCAATTAACCCGCCTTCGCGGCCAGACTCAAGAAGAACCGCCTCTGGCGAGGCAGGGCCCCTACAAGACGCTTATACCCAAGTTCACAAACACAACCTTGCAGCGGGATAAAATAATTGAGAAAAAACCGAGCCAGGTTGGTGTCTCTATATTATCGGCCAGCGTCAGAGTGATGTTGAGTAGAGTGAATGTATGCCGGAAACCGGTTTTGGAATATAGCCATGAGCCTTTTGCGCCCCATTTTAGATCTTGCCGCAGGATCGTTCCGGTCGGGAAATTCTCGCCGTCCGGAAAAGAATCCAACCAAGCCGAGTATTTTGGTCATCCGGCAGCACCGTCTCGATGACATGATCTGCACCCTGCCGTTGCTGCACGCCTTGCGTAACCATTTTCCGACGGCGCATCTCGCGGTCGCCTGTGATATGGCCAGTGCGCCCATCGCCCGGGCCGCCGCCAGTGTTGATGAAGTGATCATGCTTTCGCCCGGCTGGAACCGCTGGGTGACATTGCCGCGCCATGCGGAGCGATTGCAGGGGCATGATTGGGTTCTGGCGGCCAAGGGCGGCTTTGACCGGAGGCTGGCCCTGCTAACCCGGCTGACCAATGGCGCGGTACGAATCGGCTTCGAATCGTCACCCGCCGCCGGGGGCGACTACTTTACCCATCCCGTGGCGCTGCCGCTCCAACCCCATGCCGAACACCAAATCGAGACTCTTTTACGGCTTGTGGCGCCCCTCGGCATACCGCCCCCGGTTTTTGATCCCGCCATGCTGCGTCTGACGCTACCCGGCATGGTCCAGGATTGGGCCGGACACGTATTCGCGCAACCGCCCTTTGCCGAAGCGGAATTCTTTGCGCTGATCAATCTCAGTTGTGATCGCCCGGTGAAGTTTGCCCGTGCCGACTATGCCATGCTCATCCGGCGGCTGGTGGAAGAGACATCTCTTGCCACCGGAATTGTTGGTGTACGCCAGGACTGGGCCGAGGCGCAAGCCTTGGCGAATGAATTTCCCGCTGACCGGGTTGCAGCCATCGCCACAGGTGATGTGCTCGATTGGGCGGCGCTACTGGAGCGGTGCTCCATCTTCATCACGCCCGAGGGCGGGGCGGCTCACCTCTCCTCGGCCACGCAAACGCCGACTATAGTCCTTTGGGCTGGCCATTACGGAAAATGGCGCCCCCGTGGCGACCGGCATGTGCTGGTTGAAGCCAGGACGGGCGAACCGGTCATTCCCGTTGAGCGCATTTGGCGGGCATTGCCGGCCAGTTTGAGGTAAGAGGCCATCGACACGCCGCGCTCCATAAAAGCCGGGGTGGTTTTGAATTTTCTCCGTCATCGTTAAAGCCCGTGCGGTTCCTAAAATTTGATGACCGTGTGGCAACCAAAAACGAGCGCGTTTGGGATCGCGGACGAACCTCCCGGATGGATGATCACCTGCATGTCGGGTTGAACAGTCCACCATGGAGCGATTTGGGCAATGTAGGTCACTTCGATGTTTTGCTCAAAATCGGGAACCGGCAGATTGGTCCCATCGAAATGATTTTGGTCTTCCGTGAAACCCTGCAGGCCGGAATCGATATGCCCATACGCCGTGGCCACGCCAAACAGATCGGAAGGCCGGCCCGGAATTAGGCCATCGAAGGTAACGCCGCCATCAAGGTAATAATCAAAAACATTTCGGTCTGCCGGGGCATTGCCGCACCGGAAAAAGAGGTCGATTTCCCGGATTTGCCCGGGATCGCTTTTGTCCTGCCAAACCGCTTGGTCGGCGATGCCGTAGAATCCATAATCGCCGTCGAGGGCGCGGGGATGGCCATCGCTGGCCGGCGACGCCAGAGGAACGCCGTTATTGTCGTAGCGCCGGTCTGAAAAAGTATCGGTGTGAAACCAACCGCCGATTTTGTAGGTCCCCGGCAACCCGCGCGCATTGTCTTCCTGGTTCAGCTTGTACCAGAGCTCATCAATGCCGAAGATGCCCTGGCTGCCATTGATGTAGAAATCGGCGCCCGAGTTGTCAAAGTCATCGCTGGGTCCGCGATTGGGGTTGGGATCTCCCAGGCGGTCCGGCGCCGGATTTCCCGCGAAAACCGCGCCAAGAAATCTCCAATGTTTATCGGGGTCGATTTGCAACCGGATGCCCGGCGCGGCATAGGGATAATTCGGCGCCGGCGTGTTCGGGTCAAGAATCCCCGGCCAGCCATAGGTTGCGCACAAAAAATTGGCCGCACTATCGCTGATAAAGAATTCCGTATCGGCGGAAAGCTGGCCGGCGCGCACCGCGATTTTATCATCAAGGAATTTTTGTTCGTACCAAAGCTCAAAAAGATGAAGCGTATTATAGGCTTCTATTTCGCTGACGGTCAGCAGGTCGTGGGTGTCGGTACTGGTGAGGCCATTGCCCATGGGATAGAGGGAGCTGACATGGAAGCTTCCATCCCAGTCCGCCATTTTTTTGAAATCGAGAGTCAGCTCGAGATCAAGCAAACCGTCGTAAACAGCGCCCTGTTTGACGCCGCCAATCGGATTGCCGAACGCCTCCGCCGCATAAGACGGGGTGAAAGTAAAGCCTTCCTTTTCAAGATTGGACCGTTCTCCTTCGAAATCGCCCAGAAGATATGTTTGATTCAGCAGACCTGGCGGAGTCGGAGAGGGATTGACGGCAGCGGTGCTGGACTCCGAGTCTGACGATGAACCGGTTTGAGCCAGGGCCGGGTTTAAGCAAGCAACCAAAACGAGGCATGTTACCGGCAAACGCTTGACGTTGCGCGCGGTGACGGACATGAAGCTGGATGATAAGGGCATGGTCCAGGTGCGTCTCCAGAACAAGGCTATAGGTGTGGGAAACAAAAATGCCCAACATAAAGCGTTCCGTCGAAGAAGACAAAGATGTAATATCGCGGTGAGTGACTTGGCCAACGTCGCCTTTATTTTGATTTAATGGTGAAATACCCGGAATGCGGTCCAAGTTGACAGACCGGAATCTAAAGGCGTAGGTTGCTTTGCACTTTTTATCCTGGACGAATCCGCAAGTTTGTTCTCGCCGCTTTTCCGGATATGGATTCACAAACCACAGCTCCACTCTTGATGAAATGATGAATTTCCGGAATTTCTTTTCCCTTGCTCTCTTAATTGGGCTGGTCTCCCTGTTTTCCACCCCCGCCCCGGCCCAACTTTCTCTGTCGATCAGCATTGGAACGCCTCCGCCTCCTTTGCCCTTTTATGTCCAGCCCCCATTGCCCGCGCCCGGCTACATCTGGACGCCCGGGTATTGGGCATGGGATCCTGATTACGGTGATTATTATTGGGTGCCCGGCACGTGGGTTTTGGCGCCCCAGGTAGGTTATCTTTGGACTCCGCCCTGGTGGGGTTGGAGTAACGGCCTTTACGTCTTTCATCGCGGATATTGGGGGCCGCATGTTGGATTTTACGGCGGCATCGCCTACGGCTACGGCTATACCGGCACAGGCTACCAGGGCGGATACTGGAACCATGGCCAGTTTTTTTATAACCGAAGCGTCAGCAATGTGACCAATGTCCGCGTCAACGTCTACACCAAGCCCGTGACGGTGATTCGTAACAACGTCAGTTATAATGGAGGCAAGGGTGGCATTTCGGCCCGCCCCACCGCCGCACAATTGCAAGCGGGGCGGGAATCTCATCTTACGGCCACCTCGGCGCAGCTTCAGCACGTCCGGGCCGCTTCGGCCAATACAAGCTTCCGCTATTCTTCCAATCAGGGCCGTCCCGCGGTGGGGGCAACGACCAAACCGGGCGTTTTTCCAAAATCGGCCGCCATTGTTAATAGTCCCGCTTCGAATGTTTCACCGGCGACCCGGCCTTCCTATTCGGCTCCGGTCGATAAACCTGTTCCACAGGAAAATTTCAAACCGCAGCCGGGACCCTCTGGTGGCTATGGGAATCATGCCCCTCCGCCAACGTTTAGCCGTCCTTCCACTCCACCGCCGCATCCCGCGCCGTCCCGGCCCTCTGCTCCTCCGGCCAAGGGCGGTCCTCCTCAAAAGAAGCCGCCGCCTCAATAATCCGGGGCCGGGATGGTCGAGATCGATTTTCATTCGTCGTTCGGAAGCGAGGCTTTGCGGCGCGGATTCGCCGCCGCATTGCGCGAAAATCGCCTCGATCCGAAATTCCTCTACCTAACGCCCCGGCAGGCCGCCTTGTGGCGTGAAGTCTTCCAGCGTCATTCGCCCATTCATGATAATCCAGAATTCGCGCGCATCTACCGCGAGGCGTTTGCGAGAATCGCGAAGCAAACCGGCGCGAAGAAGATATTTCTGGCGGGCCTTGGCTGCGGAACCGGGCTTAAGGAACACGATCTTCACTCGGCTTTGGCCGCCCATGGCGCGGAAGTGCTTTTCGCCGCCGTCGATGCGAGCCATGATCTTGTCCGGGAATCGGTGAAACGGCTTGCCGTCGCCGGCGCCGCGCAGCGGCGCAGCCTGGTCTGCGATCTTGCCGAAACCGGCAACCTGGGGCGGTGGCTCGAAAACGTTGGCGGGGATTTGCCGCGCGTGATGACGTTTTTTGGCCTGGTTCCCAATCTTTCGCCTCCGCTTGCCGCCCGGATTTTCCGCGCGGTCCTGCGTTCCGGTGATCTATTGCTGGCCAGTGCGCATCTCGTGCCGGTTACCGGTCAAGACCCCGGTGAAATCGGGGCCGCCATGAAAGCCATTCTGCCCCAGTATGATAATCCCGAAACCCTTGCCTGGCTTGGGGCTGCTCTGGAAGAAGCGGGTTTGGTGGATCTCGCCGGGCCGCCCGAAATGAAAATCGGCGAGATCGAAGGAATCCCTGCCTTCATCGCCTCGGCCCGCTGGAAGAGTGAGGCGCCTGTTGAGCGGTGGGGCGAGCGATTTGTTCCAAAACCGGACGAACCACTCCGTCTCTTTCACAGCCTACGCTACACCCCCGCGTTATTCGGTGATCTTTTGCGCCGGGAGGGATTCGAAGCCCGGCTTCTCGCCTTCACCCCGTGCCGTCAGGAAGCGATTTGGTCGATCCGGCTTGGTTAATGGCATTGGCGTGAAGTGAAGCGAGATGCCATCCCCCACTCACATGCAGATTCGATCCAGTCAACGCCCCGGAGCTGTCTTTGAGAAGAAGACGCACCGGGCCCAGCACGTCTTCGGGAGTGCTGAACCGGCCCATGGGCATTTCGGCCAGAGGCGTGGAACAGATGCTTTCCTCCAGCACGCCGGGAGAAATCATGTTCACGGTGACACGGTGGGGCGCTTCGGTTGCGGCCAATGTTTGCGTCATCATCCACAGGCCAACTTTGCCGATGTAATAGCTCATGGCCGGTTCGGCCAAGCCGGGCTGGTCGCTCTTTGCGTCTCCGATATTGATGATCCGCCCGCGCCCGCTGCCGCGTAGATGCGGCAGCGCCGCGCGCGTCGCGTAAAAAGCCGCGCTCGCCGTGCTGGCCCAGCCCTCATCCCATTCCGCCTGGGTCAACTCCCCAAACCGGCTCCGGTTGAACACGCCCGCGTTATTGATCAGCGTGTCGAGCTTGCCGAAACGGGCGATGATCTCGCCAACCAGCTTCTCTCCATCGGCCAGACTGGCCAGCGGATTGCCGAAAATCGCCGCCTTGCCGCCCGCCTTCGCAATGGCCGCCAGCGTCTCCTCCGCCTCCTGGCGCGAGGTACGGTAATGGATCGCGATCTGGTGCCCGTCTTTTGCTAGTCCCCTGGTCAACGCAGCGCCGAGCCCCTTCGCCGAGCCGGTGATCAGAATAGTTCTTTCCATGCCAAAGCATGGAACGTTCCCGCCCGCCGGAACAAGCTGGGATTTACGCCTGAAATAAGATACAAATGAGACGGTTGCCGGCCTTTTCTCTTGCCGCGGGAACGGCGGTTTTCTAATTTTAATGTTCACCCTTTCAGGTGCTTCGCTGCCGCCGCGCCGGCCAGGCGTGGCGCCGTTTTTACCCTATGCCTGACAATTTGTTTTCCCCCAGCGAACGCATCGAACGCATCAACGTGGCGGAGGAGATCCGCAATTCCTTCCTCGACTACTCGATGTCGGTGATTATTTCCCGCGCGCTGCCCGACGTGCGCGACGGCCTCAAGCCTTCCCAGCGCCGTATCCTTTTCGCCATGCACGAGATGGGCCTGCATCCAGGCCGCGCGACCTCGAAATGCGCCGGTATCGTCGGCGATACGATGAAGAAATATCATCCCCATGGCGACATGGCCATTTATCCGACGCTGGTGCACATGGCCGAACCGTGGTCCATGCGCGAGCGGCTGATCGAGGGCAAGGGCAATTTCGGCTCGGTCGAGGGCGATCCGCCCGCCGCCATGCGCTACACCGAGGCGCGGCTGACCCATCTCGGCGCCATCCTCATGGAAGACATCGCCAAGGATACGGTCGACTTCGTCCCCTCCTACGACGAGAAAAACATGGAGCCGGTCGTTTTGCCGGCGGCTTTCCCCAACCTGCTCGTCAACGGCGGCACCGGCATCGCGGTTGGCATGGCGACGAATCTCGTTCCGCACAATCTGACCGAGGTGATCGACGGCATCTGCGCCCAGATCGACAATCCCGGCATCACCATCCCGCAGTTGAACAAAATCATCAAGGGACCCGATTTCCCGACCGGCTGTTCGATTCTCGGGATGGATGGCATCCGCAATTACATGCAGACCGGGCGCGGCAGCATCCGCGCTCGCGCCAAACTTCACACCGAGACGCCGAAGGGAGGCAAGGAACAGATCATCGTCACCGAAATTCCGTTCAACGTGAACCGGGCCGAATTGGTCTCGCGCATCGCGGAGTTGGTGAACACGAAAGAAATCACCGACATCACCGACGTGCGCGATGAATCGGACGAGAGCACGCGCGTGGTCATCGAGTTGAAGCGCGACGCGGTGACCAAGGTCGTGATCAACAAGCTTTATAAATTGACCGCGCTGGAAACCTCGTTCGCGGTTAACCAGCTCGCCATCGATGGCGGGCGTCCGAAAACACTCAATCTCAAGGAGCTGGTCAACTGTTATATCGAACACCGCCGTGAAGTGGTGATGCGCCGGACGCGCTTTGAATTGGCGGAAGCCCAGCGCCGGGCCGAAATGCTGGAAGGTTATCTCATCGCGCTGGCGAATCTGGACGAAGTGATCAAGATCATCCGCCGCGCCGCCGACCGCGAGGAGGCCCGGCTCAAACTGGCCGCCTACAATTTCACCCGCGCCCAGGCGGAGGGATTCGGCATCGTCATCCACGCGCCCTCCCGGTTGGCGAACAACCGCTACCTTGTCAGCGCGGAACAGGTGACGGCGATCCTCGAACTGCGCCTCTACCAATTGACCGGACTGGAGCGCGACAAGATCGTCGAGGAATACAAGGAATTGCTGAAGAAGATTCACGACTTGATCGACATTTTGGCGAAGGAAGTGCGCGTGCTGACGATCATCAAAAAGGAATTGCAGGGGATCCGCGACAAGCACGGCAACGAGCGCCGCACCGCCATCGTGCCCGACGAGGGCGAAATGGCGATCGAGGATCTGATCGCCAACGAAGGCGTGATCATCACCATCACCCACAATTCGTTGATCAAGCGGACGAATATCACCAGCTATCGCGCGCAGCGCCGCGGCGGGCGGGGCGTGATTGGAATGACCACGCGGGAAGGGGACCGTCCCGAAGACGATGATTTTGTCGAGCACCTGTTTACCGCCTCGACTCACGATTACCTGATGTTTTTCACGAACACGGGCCGGCTTTACGTCGAGCGGGTGCACGAAATTCCCGATATGGGCCGCGCCGCGAAAGGCCGTTCTATCGCCAACCTGCTCGAATTCAAACCGGGCGAAAAAGTCGCCGCCTTGATCCGGGTCGAATCGCGCCGGGACGCGCAGGGCAACGACCTGACGTGGAACTCGGGCAACTTCGTCCTTTTCGCCACGCGCCAGGGCACGGTGAAGAAGACCTCGCTGGAGGACTTCGCCAACGTCCGTAAGGGTGGGATTATCGCCATCGGCATTGAACAAGGCGACGATTTGATCGAGGCGAAATTGACCAGCGGCAGCAGCGAGGCGGTGCTGATCACCCGCGAGGGGATGAGCATCCGGTTCGAGGAATCGGATGTGCGCGCCATGGGCCGCCCCGCCACCGGCGTGCGCGGCATTTCGCTGGAAAAAGACGACCGGGTGGTGGCGTTGGCCGTGGTCGATGTGGGCGCGACTTTGCTGGTGGCGGGCGAAAACGGCATCGGAAAGAGAACCGCTTTCGACGAGTACCGGGTGCAATCGCGCGGCGGCAAGGGCATCATCACGATGAAGACGAACGAAAAGACCGGCCATGTGGTCGGCGCGCTGACCGTGACCGACAACGATGAAATCATGCTGCTGACTTTGCAGGGTCAGATGGTGCGCACACCGGTGAAGGACATCCGCGAGGCGGGACGCAATACGCAGGGCGTGAAGCTGATCAACCTGAACCCCGGCGACAAGCTTACCGCGATCGCGCGGGTGGTGACCGAGAGCGAAGAAGACGATGGCGCGCCTGAACTTGCCGGTTGATGGCCATGAAAAAGCTGGCCGCGATCTTCCTGCTCGGCGTGCTTGGGACGGCGGGCACCGGAGAGGCTGTCGCGGACAAAACGGTATCGCGGGATGAGGTGCTGAAAGCCATCGCGGTTTTCCAGGCCGATCCGTCGAGCCGGCGGGGCGCGGACGCCGCCGAAACCATTTTCACCTTCGCCAAAACCAGCAATGCCGTCCGGGTATCGCTCTCGCACGCGGTGGCGCCTTGGATGAAAAAGAAAGACGCGCCCGACGCCGACACGCGTGGCATGCTCCTGGCGGCCTATGTGGCTGGAAATCTAGATGCCCAGCTCAAAAGCGGAAAAAATAGCGATGACGTTTACGCTGGTTGGCTCCAGGTATTGGCCACTTACGCCCAACTCCTGGCCATCAACCCGGCCGCGAAAATATCCGAAGTCGAGGAACTCAAGAACAAAGAAGCCGATGGCAAGCTGCAGGCTTATGCGGAAGAGGTGGGGAACTCGCAAAAACGGTAATTCCGGGCCTATTCCAGAAAGCCGAGCTTCCCATTTTTAAGCGAGCGATAATAGCACGTCCTGCGCGTCTTGCCGTTGGCGTCCTTGGTATGGCAGACGCCGCCGGCCATGCGGACGAGATAAAGGAGCGAGTTCTGCTCGCAGTTCACGCGGACATCGACGAGGTGGAGCGTGTCGCCGGAGGTTTTCCCTTTGATCCAAAGTTCATTGCGCGAGGTGCTCCAGAAGGTGGCAATGCCGGTTTTGAGCGAGTGATCGAGCGCTTCCTGGTTCGTGTAGGCGACGAGCAGCACATTGCGCGATTCGGCATCTTGGACGACGACGGGCAGGACCGGCAGGCCAGTCCGGGCGATCTTTTGCAGCTTGGTGAAATCGAGCCGCAGATCGCTTCCTTCTTCGATCTCTTTCATATCCTTCAAAAATGCCCTTGATCGGAGTCTTGTCGAGAATCAGTTCGTTGGACAGCCTCTAGGCCTGTTAACATTAAAATGGCGAGTTGGCGCCTTTTAGTATTAACAGGCCCTAAGGCGGCAGCACCTCGCAGAGGCCTCGCCAAAGCGCATCGGTCATCTGGGCGAGCTGATCATCGGTGACGCAATAGGGCGGCATGAGGACAAGAACATCGCCGACGGGTCGCGTCAGCAATCCATGCTTCCGGGCGGCATGGCAGATGCGGTGACCGGTCCGTTCTTCGATGGGGAACGGCCGGCGGCTGACGAAATCGGCGACGATTTCGATGCCGCAGATGAGCCCCTCCTGCCGGACATCGCCAACATGGGGATGGTCCCAGAACTTGGCGAGCAGCCGGGTCAGTTTTTCGGCCAGCACGGCATTTTTTTGCAACGTTTGATCGGTTTCAAAAATGCCGAGATTGGCCAGCGCGGCGGCGCAGCCGAGGGCGTTGCCGGTGTAGCTGTGGCCGTGGAAGAACGTCTCCGCGTAACCACCCAGGAACGCGTCGAAGATTTCCGGGGAAGCTAGGGTCGCGGCGACGGGGAGATAACCGCCGGTGAGGCCCTTGGCCAGCGCCACCAGGTCGGGCGTGATCTTTTCGTCCTGAAAGGCGAACATCGGGCCGGTGCGCCCGAAACCGGTCATCACTTCGTCGAGAACCAGCCAGACACCGCGTTCGCAGCAGGCCGCCGCCGCCTTTTCGAGATAGCCGCGCGGATGCATGGTCATGCCCGCCGCGCCTTGGATGCGCGGTTCGAGAACCAGGGCCGAAGCCTGCTCGCCCAGGGTGTCGAGGGCCGAGACGAGTTCACCCGCGCATTCCCAGTCGCATTGGCGCGTGGCGCGGGCGTCGGAACCGCGCACCGGCTTCGCGCGGTTGTGCGGGCAGCGATAGCAGGCGGGACTCATCACCTCGCGCGATTCGAAGAGGAGCGTCTTGTAGGCGGCGTGGAAAACGGCGCTGTGCCCGGCGCTCATCGCGCCGACGGTGTCGCCGTGATAACCGCTGGTGAGCGAAACGAAGGCCTTCCGCGTTTTTTCTCCGCGCTGTATTCTCGCCTGATGGACCATTTTGAGCGCGGCTTCAATCGCCGTTGAACCGTCGTCGGAAAAGAACACTTTGTGTTCGTGCAATTGCGTTACCTCAGTTAATTCACGGGCGAGGCGGACGGCGACGTCGTTGGTTAGGCCGAGAAAGGAGCTGTGGGCGATGCGTCCGAGCTGATCGCGGATAGCCTGGTCGATTTCGGACCGGCGATGACCGTGGAGATTGGTCCAGATGGAGGAATTGCCGTCAAGATAATCGCGCCCATCATCGGTCCGGAGGAGAGCGCCACGGCCTTCGACGATGACCAGGGGCTGGTGACCCGGCGCATTCCAGTCACGCATTTGGGTGAACGGATGCCATATGTACCGGCGGTCCAGATCGGCGGGAGTCATGGGCGGGATCATTTCTAGTGGCACTTGGTGGATGGGGCAATGCCGCAATCCCCGCTTGCCTGCGGATGGAGAATGGATCATGTTACCACCATGCGCACAGCGTTTCTTCTCTTGGCCGCCCTTTGGGGGTTGGCCGGTTGCAGCTCGATGTCCTCGTATGACGCCAGCAGCGGCGCGCCCACGAGCCAGACCGGCATCCAGGGCGGCGCGGGCGTCCAGGCTCCGCTTTGGTCAAGCGACCCGAGCCAGAAGACGATCACCAACTTGAATCCGGGCCAAGATTCTGGGCAATAGGTCGCGCAAGAGAGGATACCATCTTATGAATAATTTGATGGTGTCCTCCTTATTGAGGGCTCTTTTTTTCAGAAAGTTACGCATCCGGCCAGAGCCATCGGGCGTATCATCTGAAGAAAACGGTTAGATTTGGAAAATTCTGGAATAAAACCGGAGTTGCCGCGTCCAACCGGAAATGTCCGTGCCATCCAGGCAAGGTTGGGATGGGCGGATGCAACATACACCTAGTCGGAAACAAGAAAGGGTCCATCAAGATGAAAAATCCACGTCTCCTGCACACTACAAAAACCGCGCTTGCCGCCGTCGCTCTCACCGGGTTGATGGCTGGCGCCGCCACAAGGGTACATGCCTCCAGTAGCAACAATCCCGGGCAGAACTTGTCCTCAATCAACGGACAACTGGCTGACGACTCCAGCTCGGGCACGCATAGCTGCGCCGGTAAGAATGGCTGCAAAGGCCAGGGGGGCTGTAAATCGGGTGATAACGGTTGTAAGGGCAAAAACTCCTGCAAAGGGAAGGGTGGCTGCGCCACCGACGGTTCCAAAATGCCTTCTTAGGCGTCGCTATTTCGGCACTTGCTCCGAGGCGGCCACTACGCCGCTTCGGAGCGTTCCGGGAGCTTATTTATGCCTGCAAATCGGTTCAATAATTTTACGAATTACGGGATCGGGATCGGACTGCGCGTGCCTCACTACGGGCACATTCTTTCGCGCAAACCGTCCGTCGATTGGTTCGAGATCATCTCGGAAAATTTTATGGTCGACGGCGGGCGTCCGCTTCAGGTGCTTGATTCGATTCTTGAGCAATACCGGGTAGTCCAGCACGGTGTGGGCATTTATTTTGGTTCCCCCGACGGCCTCAACCGCACGCATCTGGCGAAACTGAAACGGCTGGTGAAACGGACTAACACGCCGTGGGTGTCGGACCATCTTTGCTGGGGTAGCGTGGATGGCAGATACAGCCACGATCTTCTGCCTCTGCCCTATACCTTCGAGGCGGCGCGGCATGTGGCGCAGCGCATTTGTGAAGCACGCGATTATCTCGAAATCCCGGTCCTGGTCGAGAACGTGAGCAGTTACGCCGAGTTTCACGCTTCGGAGATGACCGAGTGGGAATTTTTGAGTGAGGTAACGGAACGGGCCGACGCCGGCATTTTGCTCGACGTGAACAACATCTACGTCTCGTCGCAGAACCACAATTTCAATCCCTACGATTATCTCAATCACATTCCGCATGAACGGGTCGGGCAGATTCATATCGCGGGCCATTCGAAATTCGAGAAGTACATTCTTGATACGCACGATCATCCGGTGCTTGATCCGGTATGGAAGATGTACTCGCACGCCATTGGGCTGATCGGGCCGACCGCCACGCTGCTGGAATGGGACGACCGGATTCCGTCTTTTGACGAGGTGCATGGCGAGGCGCTGAAGGCCGGGCGTTTTTGCCGGGAACTGACGCGTGAACCCGCCGTCGCCTAGAAAATTGAAAAGCCGTGAAGAAGGACCTCTGTTCGCTCCAGCGCGTTTTCGCTACCGCCATCATGCGTCCGTTGACCGCGGGCGAGCGGATGCAGGGGAAATGGATTAACGGGAAACCGTCGCGCCAGATCATGGCGAAATTCATCAAGCCAAACGGCCGGCTGAGCTCCTTTGAACGGATCGAAATCTACAACCGCCAATATTGGTTCCGGCTGCTCGATTGTTTTTATGACGATTTTCTCGGCTTGCGCGCGCTGCTGGGCGAAAAGCGATTCCACGCCATGGCCGTCGCTTATCTCACAAAATATCCATCGCGTTCCTATACGCTGCGCGATCTGGGCAACCGGCTGGAAAAATTTCTCGCGCGCGAACCGCGCTGGACGGCGCGTCATGCCCGGCTGGCGCGCGACATCGTGCGGCTCGAGTGGGCGCATATCGTCGCCTTTGACGGCGAGAGCCTGCCGCCGCTGGAGATCGAAGACCTGCTCGGCAGCGATCCGGCCACGATGCGGCTGACGCCACAGCCCTGCATGACCTTTCTTGCCTGCGAATACCCGGTGGACGATTTTTTGTTGCGCGTTCGCCGCCGGGCCGAACCGCTGGGCGAGGCGAGCAACGCGATGAACGAGCGTGCGAAACAGAGGAAACCGCCGCAACCAAAATTACCCGCGTCGAAACCAATCTGGCTGGCGATTCATCGCCACAATCATTCGGTCTACTACAAACGGCTGGAACCTGAAGCTTACCTGATTTGCGCGGCATTAAAAAAGGGGCTTACGTTGCAGGCCGCCTGCGAGCGCGCCTTGTGTCGCGGAAAAGCGGGCGAAAATTTTGGAGCGAAGCTGCAAACCTGGTTCGCTCAATGGGCCTCATTCGGCTGGTTTTATCGTGCCGGCTGATGGGCCAGTCTTTTCACCAACACCAACAGCAAATCCTTCCATGTCCATTATTAATCGTCTCTATGGCTCGCTTGTCCAGGCGGGAAATCATCTTCAATCGCCCTTTCTCTTGATCATCCGTTTGATTTGGGGAAGCGAGCTGTTTCAGGCCGGCTCGGGCAAGCTCTTCCACATCGACAAACCGATCGGCTACTTTACCCAGCTCGGCATTCCCTTTCCGGTCGAAAACGCTTATCTCGTCGCCTGCACGGAAACGTTCGGTGGGGTATTGCTTGCGCTGGGATTGTGTAGTCGGCTGACGGCCATTCCGCTCATCATTAATTTTATCGTCGCCTATATCACCACGGAACAGGAGGCGTTGAAAAATCTTCTCCACTTCGATTTCGACGATTTTATCGGGGCCTTGCCTTTTACCTATCTTCTGGCGGCGATCATCGCGCTCGTATTTGGTCCCGGCGTGTACTCGGTCGATTATCTCATCAACCGTTGGCTGAAAATGGAATGGAAAGGACCGGGGGTCTAGTACTCATATTAAAAGTAGACACGGGTCTCGTCGAAAGGGATTCGGCTTCTTGCTCCGGGCCAAAAATCGTCTCGGCGCTGCCACGGGTAATTTTTGAATAGCCTCTAGAATATAGGCCGGGCAACGCTATGGTTTTAAATAGCGAAAATGCCTCACATCCTCGACGAAGAACTTTACCAGGCGGGAATGGCCATTGCGGCATGTCCGACGGCCCCATGTCATGAGGGCCATGTCCGCGCCTGTGTGATGGAACGGCTGACGGGTCTGCCGCATGTAACGGCGCACATCGATGAGTTCGGCAATCTTCACGCCCGCTATGAATATGAATCCGCGGGACGCGAAGCGTTCCGTGCCGTGGCCCATATGGATCATCCCGCCTTTATCATCCGGCGAGACAACGGCGCCGAGCGGGTTCTTTTCGCCGGCGGCGTTGAGGACTGCTATTTCACGGGCCGGAAAATCGTTTTCCACAACGAGGTAATCCGCGAGCCTCTCGGGCGGGCGCGACTTGAGGGAATCAAAGCTGTGAGCGAAGACCGGGTAGCAAAGCTTGACCGTTCCGCGCCCGCTGCCGCCACCTTCGCGACATGGGATCTTCCCGCTGCGCGCTGTACCAAGAAGCTTTTTATCAGTCCAGCTTGTGACGATCTCGTCCAAGTTGCGACCATGCTTGCGTTTTTACGCCGCCTGTCACTCACCGGAGCAAAGGCGGATGTCCACGCCCTGTTTACTCGTGCCGAGGAGATCGGTTTTGCCGGCGCGCTGGCGGCGCTGAAGGCACGTGAAAAACTCGCCACCATCCCGACTCTTTCGCTCGAAACGAGCCAGGCTCGCGGTTTCGCTCGCGTGGAAGGCGGTCCAGTTCTTCGCGTTGGAGACCGGCTGAGTGTTTTTGATTCGCGCGTCACGCATTGGCTCGACACGGCATTTCGTGATTTCCAGGCGACAAAATCCGGGGCGATTTACCAGCGGTTGCTCATGGGGGGCGGCACATGCGAAGCCTCGGTCTTTCTCCGGGCTGGTTTTCCCACCGGCGCGCTCTGTGTCGCGCTGAACAATTACCACAACATGGGGCCTGGCGCATCGATTCGCTCCGAATCGATTTCGTTGCGGGATTGGCAGAGCCTTTATGATTTTCTTTTTTTTCTAGCCACAGGAGCCCGTTCTCTCCATTCCGCCGAAGAAACCATAGCCGGTCGTTTTGCGCGTCTGGAAGCGAGGGCGTTAACCGCACTCAATGGAAACCGTTTTTGACAAAAAGGTGGAATTCAGAGCGGAGGGTAAAGCATGAAAGACGAGAGACGTCCTAACGCAAAAATCCGGTGGCAAAGCCAAAGACGATGGCTCCGCAACCCAGGATACCCAAAATGAGGCCGATCCATTCCAACATACGGCCGGGCCACCGGCAAACCGTGGCGACAAGACCAAACAGCAGTCCCGCCGTCACCGGCAACGCTGCGATAATCTGGAAAAAGTGTTCCTTGGCATCGGTGTTGATGTAAGGCTCATCGCCAACCATGAAAAGAATTCCCATCACCAGGGAGACAATCCATATAACCTCGAAACCGATGGCCATGAGCGGGACGTAGCAGGCAAGTTTCTTCCAACGCCTGCCGCCGGCGCTTAAATCGGGAATTGGAGATGGGCCGTTCATAATGATCAAAATTCAACGTGTTTCGGATAGCCTCTGCGAAGTCAATGGGCAAAGCCTCCGCGTCACGGTAACGGCGGCCAGCAGCAGCAGGATCAAGCAAGCTCCGGTAAACATCCAGTCGAGCAACAGATCGGGACCGCGACCCCAAAAATAGAGAAGAAGCATATAAAGTATTCCGGCCAATCCGACGATGAAACATTCCGCGATCGCCCTTGAAGCGAGACAAAGCAGGGCGACGGCGTGAAGCATCCCCAGCGGGGTCATGGCCCGGGCAAACTTGAGCAAATAATCA
>DATJMI010000106.1:0-3503 GCA_035508775.1 Methylacidiphilales bacterium | reverse complement strand
AGACGAGGAATTGAACGTGCTGGATCAGTGGAACAAGGATCCGGAAAAATATCGCCTGACCTGCTGTGTGAAAATCCTCAAAGGCGAGGTTGTCCTGCGGTTGGAACATTGAGGGCAGATTACACCATGAGCGCGAAACCTGCCGCAAAGAAGAAATCGGCGCGAGCAGCCAAGCCGGCGGCGTGGGGAAAGGCCGGCGCTAAGCCGGAAGCATCGCTCAAAATTCCGGAAGGTGTTCTGCTCGGCGCGCATACCTCGGCGAGCGGCGGTGTTACGCAGGCAGTTACGCGGGCTCTGGGGTGTGGATTCACGGCGGCGCAGATTTTTGTAAAGAACAATAAACAATGGTTCGCGCCCGCGCTAAGCGACGAGGAAGCGGCGCAGTTTCGCGCGGCACGGAAAGCCTCGGGGATTTATTTTTTTGCGCACAATTCCTATCTGATTAATTTGGGTAGCCAGGACGAGAAAATATTTTCCACCTCGGTCCAAGCAATGATTGCGGAGTTGAAACGTGCTGAGGCATTGGAGTTGCCCTTCATTGTCATGCATCCGGGGAGCCATGGGGGCATGGGTGAAGAAGCGGGCCTGAAAAGGATTGCTCATGGGTTGGATGAGATCGCCCGCAGGACGCCGGGTTTCCATTGCCGGATGGCGCTTGAAATTACGGCTGGGCAGGGAAAATCTTTGGGATATCGGTTCGAACATTTACATTGGTTGATAGAAAATGTGAGAGAGGAAAAGCGGTTCGGCACGTGTCTGGATACCGCACACTTACACGCTGCCGGTTACAATCTAGAGAGTCGAGAAGGGTATGAAGCAATGATGGATCAGGCGGATAAACTATTGGGAATCAATCGTGTTCTCGCCTTGCATTTGAATGATTCGAAGGTTCCGTGCGGCAAACGTGTCGACCGGCATGCTCATCTGGGAGAAGGCACAATTGGAATCGATTGTTTTAAATGGATTGCGCAGGACGCGCGTTGGAAAGCAACGCCCAAAGTATTGGAAACGCCAAAAAGCGAGGACATGCACGAAGATATTGAGAATCTTCAAAAGCTGGCATCCTATCTGCAATAAACGAGAAGATTGCCGCAATTGAGGCTAATCGGTAGATTACGCGCATGCAAAAACCGAAAATCATCGCTTATTTGAAACCGTTCTGCGGCTGGAGCCAGGGAGTCCGTGCCGTGCTGCGCAAGTATGACCTTCCTTTTGAGGATCGCGACATTTGGAATGATCCCAGGCAGAGGCTCGAAATGATCCAGAAGAGCGGCCAGGAACTTTCACCCTGCGTGGAAGTAGACGGCCATATGTTGCCCGACATCAGCGGCGAAGAAGTGGAAGCGTGGCTGATTGAAAATGGAGTTGTGACCAAGGACCACACTCCCGCCGGCGTGCCGATCAACGCGCCATGCGCCGATCACGGCGAAGTGGTTTCCACCCCGATCAGTTTGAAAAAATAGAAAGGAAAAGTTATGTCCATGACGATATCCCAGCAACAAGCCCTTGTATCGCTTTTGCAAGACGGGGACGTCACGACAGTCGGGTTAATCAAGGGAAAGCTGCTCGAGGGTGGGCAGGAGCGCCTGGCTGAGTATCAAGATTTGCTCAGTTTGGCCAGCGGCCAGGCGCGCCGGAATATCGAGGAAGTAATCCGTCAGATCGAGACGTCCAAGAGCTTGGGAAATATTTCCCGTGGACTGGCCAAGCTGCGGACTTGGGGCAATCTCGAGGAACTGTGCTGGGATTTGGCGAGCGCGGATCAGCCGGGCTTCGATGGCGGTCCGTATGCGCGCCAGCTCGATCAATGGGCGGAAGAATTGGGCCGGATGATTCAGCCGTCTGCTAGCGCCATGGAAAAGGTGAATTGCATGGCGCGGTATTTGGGTCAGAAACAGGGCTTGGCGGGTAACAGCCATGATTATTATCATCCGCGGAATTGTTTCCTGCCCTGGGTGATGGAATTTCGCGCCGGACTGCCGATTACGCTGAGCTTGATTTATATGTTGGTGGGAATGCGTCTCCATTTGCCTGTGGAGGGAATCGGAGTGCCGGGGCATTTTCTGGCTCGGTTGGACGGCGTGATTTTCGATCCCTACTACCGTGGCCGGATTCTTTCCGAAGGGGAGTGGGATCTGATCGCATCGGAAATTCCGGAGCGGCAACGACCCTGTCTGTCCAAGGCCTGCACACCGATGCAAACGGCGCATCGCCTGCTGATCAATTTGCGCAACTGCTATGTGAAGCGTAATGACATTGACCGGCGTCACCAGATCGACCATTACCTCGCTGTTTTGCAGAGGTAAGAAGGCGGTAACCGACTACGGTTAATTGGGCACTTTGTCTAGAGGCTATCCAAAAAGTAGGAGCAGGTCGAATGACGAGCCGAATTTGGGCCGAATCGAGGCGCGAGCGACGAGCATATCCGCCAGTGGTCTGTAAGGAGTGAGCAACTCTTTCGGTGTGGCCTACGGCTACTTTTCGGATAGCCTCTTGGTACTTTTCGGGCAGCCTCTAAAACGAGCCACTGATACCGATTTCGGCGTAGGGAGCGCCATCACCGATGCTATTGTGAAATTCGGTGCTATGGGGGCTGAAGCTGATGTTGTCGCCATGGATGTCGAATGAACGGTACGGCATGTATCCGCCGGAGACATCGAGGCTCATATTGGGAGTAAACTTCCAGGTCAGCCCGGCTCCGGCACGGAATTCGGTGAAATCGACGATGTTGCCATTGAGATCGCTGTTGCCGGATGTCGGCCCATGGCCGTGATTGTCGCCGAAGGCATCGTTTAAATGGTAGGTGCCATCGAGAATTTCCGCGCCGGTGTAAAGAGTAAGGGACTTATCGACCTCGTATTGCAGTTGGGGTTTGGGCGGGATGGCCGAGAGAACCCATTTATCGGCGAATTGCCAGCGGAAACCGGGCAAGCCGATGACGGGATAGTTGGATTTGAGATCGATCTCCAGGCCAAAGATGATCTGAAAATCGCTGTTCCAAAGATAAGTTCCGCCGATTTGAACGGGCATGTCGAAATCATTGCCGGTGATACTCTCAAAATCGCTGAAAATGCCGGGGTGAAGTTCGGCACGGAGAAGAATCTTATCATTGAGCGCAAAATCGGCCCCGATGATGGCGTTGACGGACTGGAGCGTATTGGGCAAAGGAGCCTGGGCCGGTAGGCTGAAGGAGTTACGTTCGGTGTCGAATCCGAAACGGAGGAGAATGCCGTCGCTGATCTGGGGCGAGACGACATAATCAAAATCGGAATTGATGTTGCCGACACCGCCGATTTTGGCACTCCCCTGCTTGGTTTCCGAATTGCCGGTATAGCTGGTTTCGGCGGTAAATTCCTGGGAGATCGGGATGTTGCTGCTGGCATCGCTATCGGACGCTGGCGGCGGATTAACGGCGGTGGCGGGCGGCGGGCCATCGGCGCGAGCTCCCGGCGCGATGGAAAAGTAAAGAACCGCAGTGAACAGGAGAGAGATGTATTTGTATT
>DATJMI010000105.1:0-12655 GCA_035508775.1 Methylacidiphilales bacterium | reverse complement strand
TCCGTCCGGCATATTCCATCAAGGCGGGATCGAGCCGGTCCCGCACAATTTGCTCGTAGATCGCGCGCGCTTTGTCTGCCGGCAACAATTCGGCGGGAACATCCTGCCCGCCGATTTGCATGGTGAATTTGTCGATTTGCGCATCTTTCGGCACCGGGAAAATATAGGTTCCCTCGAGCACGCGCTGATTCGGATTGTAGAAGTCTTCGTCGACGGTCGTCGTGCAAATTTGCCCGTCGATTTTCACGTTGACGTGGTGATAGGTCACCTCCAGGGGCGCGAGCGGAAAATGGCGCCACGACACCTGAGGCGGCGGATTCACGACGATTAAACCATCCGCGCGCGACGGCCCGCCGCCTAGAGCCGCCAACAGGGATACCAGAACGAGAGCAGAGAGATTTGTTTTCACGCGCTCAGCCTCTCATGGCGCGGGCTTCCGGTTGTCAGGCTTTGGGAAGAAAATTGTAAAAGTATTGTGGGCTTGTGAATCTATCTCTGCGCTGTTCGCAAAGGGAGGGAACTTTATTGGGAATGAGCTTCGAAAGAAAAAAATTGCGGATAAAGTAAAAGGATTTTTCTCGGCACCTCATGAAATAAATCATTTTACTCGCTCTCAAGATCCTAAATATCAGTCACTTATATAAACATCAACCGCTTGGCATGGGCCAAGCAGATGTACTCGGTATGAAAAATAAACTCTCTCTCTTATTGGCAGTTGTTGCATTGTTTGGATTCACCGCTACCGCCGCCGAGGCGCACCCGGGCCCCGGACCCCACCCTTACTATTACCACAATCATTATTATCATTACTATCATGGGTACTGGTATAATGAGGCGGGTATTGTCGTGGGCGCTCCCGGATTCGTCATCAGCATCGGGCTCTGATTCAACTGTCGGTAAAAGTCATGGCCGGGCGGCTGGAGAAAAACTTCAGCCGCCTGATTACGCCAGAAGCTGTTCCCAAAAATAGGCAAGACACCGGCTTCTATACCAGAAACCCGCCGGCGGCGTAATCGTCGATTCCCTTCTCAAGGGTATATTTGGGCGTGTAGCGAAGCGCGCGCGTCGTGAGGGTAATATCAGCCTCGGTGTGGGGCTGGTAATGGGCGTGGGGATTGTCGATGTACTCCGGTTGCCATGAGGTGCTCAGAACGCGGTTAAGATTGGCCACTACGTCATTGAAAGAGCGCGCCACTCCGCTGCCGGCGTTGTAAATTCCCGAGGCGCGCGCGCGCGACGCGAGGATGGTGCAGTTGACGATGTCCTTGACGTAAACAAAGTCACGCAATTGTTCGCCGAACTTGAAAATCCGGGGCGGCTGGCCGCGCCGAATCTGCTGCGCCAACTGCAAAATCATGCTCGACGCCGCGCCCTTATGGGCTTCGCGGGGGCCGTAGACGTTGAAGTAGCGGAGGCCAACGACGATCTGCTTCGGATTTTCGCTCGCCCATTGGCGGGCGAGATTATCGAGCTGCACCTTGGAGAAGGCGTAGATGTTGGCGGGTTTCGGCGGCTGGTCGGTTTTGTTGATTCCGGCCGCGATGCCGTAGGTGGCGGCGGACGACGCATAAACCAGCCGCGCTTTGCGTCCCTCAAAATAGGTGAGAAGATTGCGCCACGACTCGATGTTGTCGTGGACCTGGCGGAATTGGTTGTGGTCGGTGGTGTCGGTAATGGAGGCGAGATGAAAAACGAGGTCGACTTTGCGGCCGCCAAAATAGTGCTTGAGATCGAGATGGGCGAGATCGCCGGCGATAACGTCTCCCGTGAAGCCTTCGAGATTTTTGAAGTGGCCGGAACGGAAATCGTCGACCACGGTCAGGCTCGCTTCCGGATGGCGCTTCGCAATCTCATGGACAAGGTTGGATCCGATAAATCCGGCGCCGCCGGTAATGACGATGTGTTTGAACATCGGCGCAGTTTTACACAACCTGGGGATTCTGGAAATACCTCTTTAAGCCCGGTTTCACCGGCTGACATCGCCCTGGGTGAGAAGCTTGAACTGATTGGCCAGCAGAACGGAGCCGGCGCACTCGCGGTCTTCGACATGGAGAGCGAGAGCCGCCTTGCCGCGGGGACGGGTGAGAAGAGAATAAGCGGAATGGATATTGCACTCGGCCTGGAGCAGGGCGGTGAGGACGGCCTTGAGATCGGCGGCGCTGCTGGAAAGTTCGACCACGATGAGGGTGACTTCGGTGAAAGCCAGACCGTGTTCCTGAAAAAGGGACCGGGCTTTCTCGGGATCGTCCACCACGAGGCGGACAATGGCGGCATCGGCGTTGTCGAGAATGCTGAGCGCGACGACATGCACTTTGGCCTGGGCGAATAAATTCACGATGTCGTGAAGGCGCCCGACCTTGTTTTCCATGAAAACGGAAAATTGTTTGACTCCTCCTGCCGGGGGTATTTTGGCGGTTTTGAATTCTGCCGATTCAATCTCCATAAATGCGGCGCGCCCGTCCAGGATGCGCCTGTTCCAAACCTAGAGCCGGCGGCGGGCCTGGGCAAGTGGCAAAGGCAACCTGCCCGGCGCGTGAAATTGAGTAGCCACTCCGCCTGGGTTGTGGCCTCATTACGGTGGTTATGGCCGCCGTCCCACCGCTTCCCGGCAAAAAATCGCAGAGCCCCAAGGCTCTGGGCTTGGTGGCCCGGCAGCAGCTTTTGCTCATCAACGGGGTGCTCGATGAGGTGGCGCGCAACTATGTGGCGCGGTTGCACCGCGAGATCAACGAATTGATCCGTTCCCTGGAAAAGAAACAGGCGGGACCCGGATTCTCACGCCGCGAAATGAAAGACTTGCGCAATCTCCTCAAGCAAATGGGGAATCTGCGGATCGATCCGGAACGGGGTCGGCGCAAGGACCTCAAAAAAATCGACACGTTGATCGGTGAACTGCAGTTAATCATCGAGAGGTGGTAAGGCGCTGAATTCATGGTTACTTAATTCCCTATGCGCTACGCTGTTTTCGACCTGGGCAGCAATTCGATCAAATTCGTGGTGGCGGATGCCTCGGCGGGACGGGTGCTGATCCTGCGCGAGAAAAGCATTGGCACGCGCCTGGCGGAGCATCTCATCGACACCTGCGAACTCCGGCCCGAGGCCATGGCCCGGACCCTGACCGCGCTCAAACATCTTCGCGCCGAGGCCACCGCCTTGGGGGTGGAACATTTCCGCGCGGTGGCGACCAGCGCGGTGCGCGACAGCCGCAACCGGCGCGCCTTTCTCAAGGCCGCGCGCGAGGTGCTGGGCTTTCCCGTGCGGTTGCTCTCGGGCGCGGAAGAGGCGGAAACCATTTTCTCGGGCGTAACCGCCGATCCCCACTGGAAGGGGAAAGACATTTTCATTCTGGACATCGGCGGCGGCAGCGCCGAGTGGGTGCAGGGACGGCATGGGAAACTGGAAAAAAAAATCAGCCTGCCTCTGGGCGCGGTGCGCCTGCGCGAACGGTTCCTGCACACCTACCCGGTCGCGCCCGACACGGCGGCGTTGCTGGTGGAGACGGTGCGGGGGCAACTCGCCCACCCCCTGGCCCATTATTCCCTTGGTTCGCGGCGGCTCATCGGCACGGGCGGGACTCTCACCTGCCTGGTGGCGATCCACAAGGGGCTGGCGAAATTCGATCCGCGCAAAATCGATCACGCTTCGTTAAGCCGGACGGAAATTCACGCGTTGATGGACCGTTTCACCGGGCTGACGCTCGATGAATTGCGCGAAATGCCGGGTCTGCCGCCGAAGCGGGCCGATCTGATCATTCCGGGCACGGCCGTGACGCTAGCCACCATGGAATTGCTCGGAGCAAAACGGCTGAATGTCAGCGTGCGGGGTCTGCGCTATGGCGTGCTGGCGGCGGCCATCCGGGAAATCGAACCTCAGGTGAAAGCATTCCCCTCGCGGGGGCGCGTCGCACATTCCATCCGCTGACTTCTATGGCCACGCTCTTGGAAGAAGTTCTTGCGCTGCGGGCGCGTTACGACGAGGAGCCGGGTCACTCGAATCAGGTGGCGAAGCTGGCGCTCGAAATTTTCGATGGCTTGAAAAGCTGGCACCGGCTGGAGGGGCGTCCGCGGGAATTGCTCCATGCCGCGGCTCTGCTTCATGATATTGGCTGGGCGATGACGCCCGACGGCAGGGGCCATCACAAGTGGTCGGCGCGCTTGATTCGGGAGCAGCCATGGAAACATCTCTCCAAAGATGAGGTGGCGATGGTGGCGATGATCGCCCGTTACCATCGCAAAACCACCCCGAGACCGGAACATGCCGATTTCCAGGAACTGCCGGCGTCCGCGAAGAAACTCGTGATGACTTTAGGCGGAATTTTACGGCTGGCCGACGCGCTGGACCGGACTCATACCGAACGGGTCGAACGGGTGGAAGCCAAGGCGAGCGATGAAATCATTACCGTGCTGGTAAAACCGCGCGGGGTGTGGAATGCGGAACGGGCCACGTTTGCGCTGAAACGGGACATGCTGCAACTGGCGGCGGAGCGTCCCGTTGAGTGCGGGCCGTTGTAAGAATGACAAGTTATGGAGAACAAGGCGGTTCCTATAGCGAAGACATGCCCCCCGATGTTGAGTTGTCCGCGATCAATCCGCCACCTGCAAAGGTTTCGCAAAATGGCGAGTATGTTTTAGGCGGAGTATACCGGACTGAGAATGGTCGACCTATCGTTTCGGGCAAGATCGAAGATGTTAAAAGCGGGTTGTTGCTTACTGTTCGGACTATTCCCGCCTAGGGCTTGCAAACCAGTTTTCTCGTTCGGTTTGTTCCATGCAGTTTATTACGGCGCAGCGGAGGAACCGATGCTTTCGGGAGCATCGCTGCCGGCGAGTTTTTTCAGCGTGGCGGCTTCGATCTTGCCGTAAAGTTCCTTGTTTTTCTTCAGCTCTTCCTTGGCGGCATCGCGTCCCTGAGCGACTTGGCCACCTTCGAAATAAAGATAGGCGCCTTTTTTCTCGATGACATTGATCTCAATCGCCAAATCGAGGAGCGAGCCTTCTTTCGAAATGCCTTCATTGTACATGATGTCGAACTCTGCCTCGCGGAAGGGAGGCGCGACTTTGTTTTTCACAATTTTGACCTTGGTGCGATTGCCCAGCACGGCACCGTCGGGCGTTTTGATGGCGGCGATACGGCGGATGTCGATGCGGACGGAAGAATAGAATTTGAGCGCCTTGCCGCCGGGGGTGGTTTCCGGGTTGCCGAACATGACGCCGATTTTTTCGCGAATCTGATTGGTGAAAATGGCGCACGTCTTGGCTTTGCTGATGAAAGAGGTGAGCTTGCGCATCGCCTGGCTCATGAGACGGGCCTGCGCCCCAACAGTGGCGTCTCCCATCTGGCCTTCGAGTTCGGCCTTGGTGATCAGGGCGGCCACCGAGTCGATGACGACAACGTCAACGGCATTAGATTTGATGAGGGTTTCGGCAATGGTCAGCGCCTCTTCGCCCGAATCGGGCTGGGAGACCAAAAGTTCGTTCATATTGACCCCGAGCTTTCGGGCGTAGGATGGATCGAGGGCATGTTCGACGTCGATGAAAGCCGCCACACCGCCGGCCCGTTGGGCCTGGGCCACTACCGTCAGCGTAAGGGTGGTTTTGCCCGACGATTCAGGGCCGAAAATTTCAATAATGCGCCCGCGTGGAAAACCGCCGACCCCGAGGGCCGTGTCGATAGCGATGGAGCCGGTGGGAATAACCTCGACTTTCAGTTTGGAACTTTCGTCGCCAAGACGCATGATGGAACCATCGCCGTATTGCTTGGCGATGGACTGGAGAGCCAGTTCCAGGTTCTTGTCACGGGCGGCCTGGGCTTTGTGGTCGGTCTTGGTTTCACTTTTGGAATCGACTTTTGTTTCGGATTTGGCGGCCATAGTCGGGCTAAGTTAAATTATTTATACAAATGTGCAAGGCCTATTTTGATATTATTTAAGTTCTATTTCGACCCTATTTAACTGGTCTGAGTACACCTCCAATCTTCATCCGGCAATGACGATTTTTGTCGAGGCGCGGAAGGCTTTTATGCCAATGCCCGCCGCAGAAGATTGAGGGCAACCTGCGAAGCCATGTATTTAAAAGTTTCGCGCGCGGTGGGGAAATTTCGCTGGAGAATCTCAGCCGAACCGTCGCGCCGGGCAAGGGCGAACCAAACCAAGCCAACCGGCTTTTCCGGCGTTCCGCCCGTCGGGCCGGCGATTCCGGTTACGGCGACGGCAAAATCGGCATCGCTGCCGCGCTGGGCACCCAAAGCCATGGCGCGGGCGACTTCGGCGCTAACGGCGCCGTGTCTTTCGAGAAGTTCGGGAGACACGCCAAGCTCGGTGATCTTCGCTTCGTTGGCATAGGTGACCCATCCGTAACGAAACATTTCGGAGCTATAGGAAACATTGGTGATCCGGTTGGCGATAAGCCCCCCTGTGCATGATTCGGCCGTGGCGACGGTTTTGCCGGCGGCGCGGGCCAGCAATACAACGCTTTCTTCCATCGTCATGCGACCCTCGGCGTAAATGGCGTCGCCAAGCTTGGCGCGGGCCAGACCGGCGGCCTTTTGCAGAGGCGCCGGATCGGAACAGATCAACCGTAGATCAACTTCTCCAGGGCGGGCGCAGTAGCCGACTTCGATGGGGCCGAGGGCCTTCATCTCTTCCTCAAGGAGAATCTGCACGCGCGTTTCTCCGAGGCCAAGAATACGCAAGGTGATTTCGTGCGCGGAGCCGAAGTATCCGGCAAATCTTTTCCGGAGCCATGGCGCCGCCCCGTTTTCCCACACATCGCGGAGTTCGGCGGGCGGGCCGGGTAAAAGAATGGCGATCACCCGCTCGCCCTCGATAATCAGGCCTGGCGCGGTGCCGTGCGCGTTGCCGAGCACAATGCCGCCTTCCGGAACCATGGCCTGGACGCGCTGAAGATCGTTCATGGCGAGACGGCGCGCGGCGAATTTGGCCGCGATGCCATCGAGTATCTCCTGGTGAAAAATAAGTTTCTTGCCCAAGGCCGCGGCCACGGCGTCCCGGGTGATGTCGTCGGAAGTGGGGCCGAGTCCGCCGGTCACGATAATGAGATCCGCCCGGGCCATCGCCTCGCGAAAAGCGGTGGCAATGGCGGGACCATCGGGAACGGCCGTCTGCCGCGCGGCGCGCAGGCCAAATCCGAAAAGACTTTGGGCCAGGTAACCGAGATGGCTATTGGTCACCTGGCCAAGAAGCAATTCGGAGCCGGTATTGATAATCTCGGCGCGCATGAGTCAAATCACCTTCAAAGGCTATCCGAAAAGCAGGCGTGGGTCACACCGAAAGGATTTTTGTCTTGGAGCAAGGAGCCGAGCAATGAGCATAGCCGCAGTGCCACATGGGGGGCGAACGACAAAGCTCCAAGGCAAAAAGACTTCGGCCCGCGGGGTGACGGTGAATTTGGGGTGCTGCGCAGGGCAGACTTTTTGCAACGAAGCTTTTTCACTGTCCGCAGGACCTTGTCGTTCGCGCCTCGATTCAGCCCAAATTGGACTCATCGTGTGACCCACGCCTGCTTTTCGGATAGCCTCTACTGCTTTCCAAGATTATTAAGCGCCTGAACGTCATTCAGGACCGCCTGCAATGAATTATTGTAGGCGGTAACGGCGTCCGGATTGTCAAAGGAGACCATTCCGTTGTTTATTTGCCAGCGGCCCCAATTTTGCTGGAGAATTTTGAGGCAAGTGGTTTCGTCGTCGGAGATTTTCATGGTGATGCCGGCCATGGCCGTCAACTGGTCCGTCCGGACCGATTTACGAAAACTGGCGACGGCTTCGTCGATGGTGTCGGAACTAAAACCGTCCCTGGCCACAGCCTCGCGGCAATTGGCGACGATATTCTGCAGAAAATTGTTAAGATCGGCCTGACTGTCGCGCAAGTCGGCAAGGCGAGAGAGGCGATTGTCCATGTCATCAAGACCCTTGATATTGAGAAGATTGAAAGGGACGCAGGCTGCCGCCGCGGTATTGCAGGCGGTGAGCTTGGCCGCAAGGTCATCCATGACGGTGATCAAGTCGCGCCGAATCAAAGCTTCGTCCGTATTGCTGGCCATAGCTTCATCGCGGAGAGTCCGGAGATTCCGCAGTGCCGGACTGAGATCGATATAGCCGTTGGGGAAGATTTTCCAGGGAGCATTCGATTCGGAGACATCCGCGGAATCGTTCCCGGCAAAAAGCGCATGCATCGACGCTTCGCTGGAAAACAGATAATACTCAACCCCCAAAGCCAGCGGGGTAAGAAAAAAAGCGGTGATGACAATCACCAGGGGACGGACAGGGTACCGGAAAAAAAGGCTAAACAGATAGGGCAGAGCGTAGATAAATAAAGCCGAAGCCAGAAAATAGCCGGAGACCTCCAGAAAGGAAACGCTCTCTGGTGAACGGAAAATATCGGCAAAAACAACATACCGCAGATGAACGGCGAGAAGGGCCCCACCGACAGTTATCATGCAACTCAGGGTATTGAGAGTACGAACGAATTGGGGATTGAGCAGGTTGGCATCGGAATACCAAGACGGAGGACGATAAGGGGTAAGTTCCGGTTTGGAATTTTTCGAGGAAACCTGCTTCTGCGCGAAACCCGGCAGAGCCGGGCGGAGCCTCGGGCGGGACTGAAACATTTCGGGATCAAGCGGTTGCCAGTTGGACTCGCCCTCGCGGCAAATGAAGCTTTCAGAATCGATGATTTTATCGAAAAACAACTGGGCGAGAACGGTCTTGCCGACCGGCCCTTGCGTCTCCGTGCCATCCTTTGAGTAATAATAGCGGACGTCGTCCACCATACGGCAAGCTAAGCGAAATGTCCGGCAGTTCCAAGGAGGTAATTGTTACGCTTAGGGTGCGTTTTCAAAATGGGAGGAGGTCATTCGCCTTCTTTTCCGATGTCTTCGATTCTTTTGCGAATGAAGAGAACTTGTTTGATTTGGAAAACTTCGAGCTATGTTTGGCCATCATGGCCTACGATGTCATCGTTGCCGGGGCCGGCCCTGCCGGTTCTTTCACCGCGCTGGTCCTGGCGCGCGCCGGTAAAAAGGTTCTCGTTCTTGATAAAAGTCTTTTCCCCCGAAGCAAAGTTTGTGGTTACACCCTCAATCCCCGCTGCCAGCCGCTTCTTCAACGGCATGGCCTGATCGACCGCTTCCGGCAGCTTTCTCATTTTGATCTCGCCGGCTTTACTCTCGAATACGATGGCCGGACCGTTCTCCGTCACAAATTCCGGCGCGATTGCATGCACACCGTCGATCGCGCCGGTCTGGACGCGTGGCTGGCCGGGGAAGCCTAGGCTTCCGGCGCCGATTATCGATTTGGCGTTGCCGTTCGCGGTCTCGATTCCGCGGGCATTCTCACTTCCACGGGAGAATTTGCCGCGCCGCTCATTATCGGCGCTGATGGCCGTAACTCGGTCATGGGACGCCTCGGTGGCCTCGCCCGTACCGCCGGACCTTGTTCACGGATTGGGTGGCAGTCTTACATCACCGTGCCCGCGCTGGATGACCACGTCCATATCAATGTCTTTCCCGAAGGTTATTATGGCATCAATCGCATCGATTCAACCCGCATCACCATCACCCTTGTCCTCTTCGCCGCCGCCAAAGTCACCCCGCAACAAATCCTAACCCGTTACTTTCCCGGGGCCGCCCATGCTTCCTGGAAAAGCATCCATCCCATCTCCCGGCCGGCCGCGCGGGTAACCAACGAGCGCATCTGGCTGGTTGGCGACGCGGCCCGCCTCCTGGAACCGCTTACCGGCGAAGGCATTTACAGCGCTCTCGCTACCGGCGAAATGGCCGCCCGTCACATTCTTTCCATCGATACCGTCGGCGCCCGCGCCGCGGCGCGGAATTACCGCCGCGAGCACGGCCGCCTTTATGGGCCACGCACCTTCGTCAACAGATTCGTCCGCTGGACGATGGAAGATTCGCACCGGAGCAAATGCATCATTGGCGCCCTGAAGCTTTGGCCCGCCCTCATCGCCCACATGGTCGAAGCGGTGCAAAGTCCCGATTCCGGAAGGCACTCTTCCATTTCCGCCCAGGCGGCGTAGACTTGCGTCCCAACGTCCGCGCCGGCCTAATTCCGTCATTCCGTAATTCGGTCCATCTGTTAGGATAGTTCGCTCATGCCTAACAGTTTTGGTCATCTTTTCCGAATCACAACCTGGGGTGAATCCCATGGCGGTGGAGTCGGTGTGGTTGTGGACGGCTGCCCACCGCGCATTCCCCTTGCCGCGACCGACGTGCAGGCCGATCTCGACCGGCGCCGTCCCGGCCAAAGTAAAATCGTCACTCCGCGCAAAGAGAGCGACCTCTGCGAGATCCTGTCCGGCACGTTCGAGGGACAGACGCTGGGCACGCCGATCTCGATTTTGGTGCGCAACGAAGACCAAAGGCCGGAAGCCTATAAAGAGATGGAAACGCTCTACCGCCCCTCCCACGCCGACTACACTTATCAAGCCAAATACGGCATCCGCAACTGGCAGGGCGGCGGACGGGCCTCCGCGCGTGAAACCATCGGGCGCGTCGCCGGCGGCGCGGTGGCCCGGCAGATTTTTAAAAAATTCGCGCCAAAATTGGAAATCGTCGCGTTCGTTTCCCAGGCGCATGACCTGACGGCAAACGTGCCTCTGGAAAAAGTTTCGTATGATGAAGTGGAAAGCAACATCGTCCGCTGGCCCGACAGCGCCGATGCGGAACGAATCATCGCCCTGATTGAAAAGGTCCGCGCTGAGGGCGATTCGATCGGCGGCGTGATCACCTGCCTCGTGCGCCATGCCCCGGCGGGGTTGGGCGAACCGGTATTCGACAAGCTCGAGGCCGATCTGGCCAAAGCCATGCTCAGCCTGCCCGCGAGCAAGGGATTCGAGATCGGTTCCGGTTTTGCCGGAACGCGGCTCAAAGGTTCCGAACACAACGATGCTTTTGTGACCGAAGGCGGGCGTGTCCGCACGGCGACAAACCGGAGCGGCGGTATTCAGGGAGGCATTTCCAATGGCGAAACCATCGTCTTTCGCATCGCCTTCAAACCGACGGCAACCATCGCTCAGGCGCAAAAGACTGTTTCCATCACTGGCGAAGCGGCCGAATTGAAGGCGCGTGGCCGCCATGACCCGTGTGTCCTGCCCCGCGCCGTGCCCATGGTGGAAGCCATGACCCGCCTGGTCCTGGCCGACCATCTCTTGCGCCAACGCGCAATAGCCGGAGATTAAAAGATGGCCTCGTGATTGCCGCCACGTTGTCTGTGAAACCTTTGCGCCCGCTTTTGCTCGATGAGATGCCGGAGGAATGGAATCTCGGCGAGGGCCCCGATTATCGCCGCAAGCAGATCGCCGAATGGATCTACCGTAAACGCGCCGCCTCCATCGCGGAGATGAGCAACCTCTCCGCGCCCCTGCGCCGCCACCTTGAGACTGCCTACGATTTTACGGCGCTCAAGCTGGCCCGCCTCCAAGGTTCCGGCGATACCACCCGGAAACTTCTTTGGGAATTGCGCTCCGGCGATTATGTCGAGAGCGTTCTCATTCCCGCCTCGCCCGATCTCTTTGGCGGGCGATCCGGCCGCTTCACGCTCTGTCTTTCAACCCAGGTCGGCTGCGCCTACGGCTGCAAGTTCTGCGCCAGCGGCCTCGAGGGCTGGAAACGGGACCTGACCGCGGGTGAAATCGTCGCGCAAATTCTCGAAACGGAACGGACGGCAAACACCCGCGTTAATAATCTCGTCTTTATGGGCATGGGTGAGCCGCTGGCCAACTACGCGAACCTGATGCGCTCTCTCCACATCATTAATGCGCCGTGGGGCGCCGGCATCGGCGCGCGGCACATCACCATCTCGACCAGCGGATTGGCTCCACAAATCCGGGAGCTGGCCCGCCAGCCGCTGCAGATCCGGCTGGCTCTTTCCCTGCATGGCGCGACGGATGAGGTCCGGGGGCAGATCATGCCGGTGAACCGCAAGTATCCTCTCGCCGAATTGCTGGAGGCTTGCGCAGAGTACCAGGAGAAAAAAGGCAAGATGATGACCCTGGAATATATCTTGATCGACGGGGTAAATGATTCGGCGGAACAGGCGGAAATCCTGGCCCGGCACGCGCGGCGGCTGCGCGCGAAGGTGAATCTTATTCCCTACAACACGGTGGAAGGGCTCGGGTGGCAAAGGCCCGGCGAGTTTGCCATCGACCGGTTCGCCGCGGTTTTGCGCGGAGCGAAAGTGACCACGACGGTGCGGCGCGAAAAGGGGCATGACATCGACGCCGCCTGCGGACAATTGCGGCTGAAACAGCTCAAAACGGACGCCGGCGCAAACCGGATGGATGGGTGAATAAAAAACAGAAACTGCCAGCCGCCACCCCGGCGGCGAAAATGAGAGTTCCGGCCCAACCGGCGACGCAAGATTGGATGCTGCTGGGCAAATTCGCCCTGATTTTGGCGGCTGGATTTTGGATTTACTGGCCCGTCCTTAACGGGGACTGGCTTTGGGATGACGACACTCTTGTTTCTCAAAACCCGATGATCCATGATCCGGCGGGGATATGGCATATCTGGTTTAGGCCGTCCGAGCTGATCGACTATTTTCCCCTCACCGCCAGCGTGCAATGGCTGGAGTGGCAACTGTGGCCCAACAGCACGTTCTGTTTTCATTTCACCAACGTGGTTCT
>DATJMI010000104.1:0-6218 GCA_035508775.1 Methylacidiphilales bacterium | reverse complement strand
TGGTGACGATGAGTTCCAGCGCCCATAGTTTGGTGGCCGATCATCTCCAATATTTGGCCGGAATGGGGCCGCTGGCCCTGGTTGGAGCCGGCTTGGCCCGGCTCTCGGACACGGTTCTTCCCAAGCACTCTTCCCTGCAACTGCCACTTGGCGCCGGGTTATTGCTCATCCTCGGGATTTGGAGCTGGCAGCGGACCTGGGTCTATCGGAATGAAGAGACTTTGTGGACCGACACCTTAGCTAAAAATCCCGGCTGTTTGGTGGGCCACGACGCCCTCGGTAATGTCCTCATGCAACAGGGAAAGACCGGCCAAGCGATTGCCGAATACCACAAGGCCCTTGAAATCACACCCAACGAGAGCGAACCCCACAACGATCTCGGCGGCGCTCTCGCCAAAACGGGACAATTGGATGAGGCGATGGCGCAGTACCGGCAGGCTCTCAAAATCGATCCCACCAATGCCGAGGCCCACAATAATCTCGGCGCCGCTCTCCTGCAGAAGGGACAGACGGACGAGGCCATGACCGAATACCGAAAGGCTTTCGAAATCAAGCCCTACTATACCCAAGCGCATTACAATCTCGGTGTCATCCTCTTACAAAAGGGACAAACCGACGGCGCGATGGCCGAGTATAAAAAAGCATTGGAAATCGATCCCACCTTTGCCAAAGCCCACTACAACCTGGGCAACCTCTTTTTACAAAAGAGACAGACGGACGACGCCATCAACGAATATCAAAAGGCCTTGGAAATTAATCCCGATTACATCGAAGCGCATAGCAATCTCGGCGTCGCTTATCTGCAAAACGGCCAAACGAACGATGCCCTGGCCCAATTTCAAGAAATTCTGAAAATCGATCCCGCCAATGCGACCACCCATTATCTCATGGCCAATACTCTTCTGCAAAACGGAAAGATAAACGAAGCCATTGCCGAATACCAAAAAGCTTTGGAAGCCAATCCACAATATGTTGAAGTCCATAGCAACCTTGGCATCGCCTTTTTGCAGAAAGGGCAACTAGATGAAGCGATGGCGCAATTTCAAGAAGCTCTGCGCTTAAAACCCGGCTTTGCCGCCGCGCAACATAACCTGGCCAAAGCACAAGCGATGGCGCGGCAAGAAAGGCCGCAAGTGAAATAACGTCCCCTGGGTATCCCGAAGCCATCCCGTGCTCATTCAAGGCGGGACTTGACGCCGGTGCCTTTCTCACGGTTAGTTGTTCAATGCCCATAACCGTCAACGCCGCTGGGAAAGTCAACCTTCGCACGCCGGAGGTGATGAAACTCGTCCAAGCCCAGGTGGAAAGCCACTACCGCAGCCCGGTGGTCGACTATCTCCGCCACACGAAATCCTATCTCTCCGCCAACGGCCTCACCGTGAAACTGGCCAAGGCATTCGGCTTTTGCTACGGCGTCGAGCGCGCCATCAACATGGCCTACTCGGCGGCAAAGGTCTTCGCCGGGCACAATATTTATCTTCTCGGCGAGATCATCCACAATCCCGAGGTAAACGACCAATTGCGCGCCATGGGCATCAAGCAGCTCAAGGAGACACGCGGCGTTTACGACCTTGACGGCCTGACCCGCGAAGATGTGGTCATTGTTCCCGCTTTCGGCGCGGAAGTGAAGGTCATCAACCGGCTGAACGAAATCGGCTGCTACAAGGTCGACACAACCTGCGGCGACGTCATGAGCGTTTGGAAACGGGTGCGCCAATACCGCAACCAAGGCACCACCTCCATCATCCACGGCAAAGCGTGGCACGAGGAAACCAAGGCGACCGTATCGCAAGCCATCAGCGAAAACGGCGGCACCCATTATCTCGTCGTCTTCACCCTGGATGAGACCGATTACGTCTGCGACTACATCCGCAAGGGCGGCAACAAGCGGGAATTTCTCGAGAAGTTCGAAGGAGCCTACTCGTCCGGCTTCGATCCCGACATCCATCTCGCCGCCGTCGGCATTGCCAACCAGACCACGATGATGAAAAACGAAACGGAAGAAGTGCAACATCGTTTTGAGCAGGCCATGGTGGACCGTTACGGGCGTGAAAATCTCGAGCAGCACTTCCGCAAGGCCGATACCATCTGTGGCGCCACCCAGGAACGGCAGGATGCGCTTTCCGAGATGCTCGGCCTCGAAAAAATGAACCTGCTTCTCGTTGTCGGCGGATACAACAGCAGCAACACCTCCCATCTCGCCGAAATGGGCGAGGCGGTGCTGCCAACTTACTTCATCAAAAATTCGGAAAAACTTATCTCGCCGAAGGAAATTTCCCACTACGACCAGCATCGCCAGCAGGAAGTGATCACCCGCGACTGGTTGCCCGACGGCCCCGTCATTCTTGGCATCACCGCGGGCGCCTCCTGCCCCAACAACGTCCTCGAAGAAACCATCCACCGCCTCTACGAATTTCGCGGCGTCGACGTCGAGACTCTTCTGCCCTCCGATTACCGCGAAATCGTCGGCCTCGTTCCCGCCGTGAACGGCGATGGGCGGCATTGATCTCTTCGTATAGCGGGCCGTCTTGTTCGCTGAACCAGTCTCGACAAGCTCGGAATCGCCCGCTTTAAATGAAGCCTTTACTCTTATGCCATCATCCAAAATCGACGTCCGTGCTTCCGCTCTCGGCAACCCCGACTTGGTCAGCTTTTTCATTAAGGGCAGCGTCCTGCCCGCCGGAGTCCCTCCGGAAGAGTTCGACGGCGCGCCAAACAGCACCTTGCTTCTGCGTGACCGCAACCAGCGCACCCTCCTGGTTGGCCTGGGCGAAAAGGAAAAAATAACCCCCGATACGTTGCGCCGCGCCGCCGGCACGGCCGTCAAACATCTGCTCAATCTCGGCGCGAAAGAGATCGCCCTCGATCTCATTTCCTTCCCCGACCGCACCGCTCCCGCCGTCGAAGGCGCGCTGCTGGCCAGTTATAAATTCGAGGGCTTCGGCAAGGATCCATCCCGCAAACCGCGCGGTATCCTGGCCAAGCTGCAAGTGCTGGTCAAGGAACATGAACTGGCCAATGCCCGTACCCATGCCCGTGACGCCGAAGCCGTTATCCTGGCCGTCAATGCCATCCGCGATATCGGCAACCTGCCCGGCAATATGCTCACGCCCGCCATCCTGGCCGAAAAGGCGACGGAACTCGCGCAGAACCGCGCCCTCACCGTGAAAATCTGGAACGACCGCCAGCTCAAGCGCGACGGCTTCGGCGGCATCCTCGCCGTCGGCCAAGGTTCGGCCAATCCGCCGCGGCTCATTGTCATTGAATACAACGGCGGCAAAAAAGAAGCTCCCATCGCCTTCGTCGGAAAAGCAATCACCTTCGACACCGGCGGCATTTCAATCAAACCAAGCGCGCAGATGGATGAAATGAAATGGGACAAGATGGGCGGCTTGGCCGTGCTCGGCACGATGCTTGCCGCCGCCGACCTCAAACTGCCGGTGAATCTCGTCGGCCTCATCCCCTCGGCGGAAAATATGCCGGGACCGGACGCCTACCGCCCCGGCGACATCATTACCACGCGCGACGGCAAGACCATCGAGGTGCTCAACACCGACGCCGAGGGCCGCATCATCCTCGCCGACGCGATTTCCCACGCGCGGCTGACTTATAAACCCTCCGCCATCATCGAATACTCGACCCTGACCGGCGCGGTCATTCAGGCGCTCGGCTTCCGCCGCGCGGGCCTCTTCACCACCGAAGAAAAACTGCGCGAGGCTTTCATCGCCGCCGGAAAAGCCACCGGCGAACTCGTCTGGCCTCTGCCGGTGGATGAGGAATATAAAGAAGGCATCCAGTCCGAAGTCGCCACGGTCAAAAACATCGGCGGACGCGAAGGGAGCGCCTGCATCAGCGCCAGCTTCGTCAAAACCTGGGCCGAACAGACACCCTTCGTTCATCTCGATATCGCGGGCACCGCTTGGACCACCAAGCCGCCGTCTCATCTCGAAGGCGGCGCTACCGGCTTCGGCGTGCGGCTCAATATTCATGCCCTCCGCGCGGGATTGCGCTGATATCCGATAACCCGGTCTTCACCCCTTCGGCAACCGTTCCAGCAATTCTCCCACCGTCAACGTCTGCCCTGGAAGAATCAGATCGGGCCGCAGCTCACCCAACGGTTCCAAAACGAAACGCCGCAAATGGGCCCGCGGATGCGGAATGGTTAAACCCGGTTCGTTGATGGTCAGGCAGGCGTAATAAAGAATATCGAGATCAATCGGGCGCGGAGCGTTGATCGCGCCGGAAGCAGCCCGGCCACGGCTCGCTTCAAATTCCTTGAGCTGGGCGAGCAACGTGCGTGGCGGCAGCGTCTCGGTATCGATCCTTATTTCGGCCACTCCATTCAGAAAGGGCGGCGAATCAGGCGAACAATCAACCGGGGCTGTTTCAAACGTGGATGAGACACACACCCTGCCATCCACCGCCAGCAAGCGGAGAAACACTACACCGGCGGCGAGTTCAGCGGCGCGGTCGCCCAAATTCGAACCGAGGGCGATGCCGGCGGGGACAATGGACATGCGAAGGGAAAGCCTACGCTAGGCTTTCTTCACACTCTGAACAATAGCGGCGAAAGCCTGCGGTTCATGCACGGCAAGATCAGCCAGCACCTTGCGATCGATCTCAATCCTGGCCTTGGCCAGCGCCTCAATGAAACGGCTGTAGGTCAAGCCGAAGCCGCGCACGGCGGCATTAATCCGCACGACCCAGAGATTGCGGAAGTTGCGCTTGCGCGCCTTGCGGTCGCGGTAGGACCAATATTGGCCCTTCATCGTCGCATCCTTGGCGTAACGGAAGAGTTTGCTGCGGCGGCCCCGGTATCCTTTGGCTTTTTGAATGACTCGTTTACGGCGTTCGCGTGAGGCGGGGGCGTTAGTGGCGCGTGGCATGGTGGTTTCCTTTCAAAAAATTTCCACGAAAATCAGGCAAAAGGGAGATTCGCTTTGATCCGGTATTCGTCGGTATGGTCGATCTGCTTCATCTTGGCCAGATGACGTTTCCGCTTGCGGTTCTTGCTGCCGGCGAGATGGCGGCGGCCCGACTGCGACGTGAGGACTTTTCCCGAGGCGGTCACTTTAAAGCGCTTGGCCACGGCTTTCTTGGTTTTACGGCGAGCAATAGGTTTGGGCATAACGATAATTTCCGCCGTTCAAAGCGGGCGCGGCTCCCGGGGAGCTTGGGCGAAAGACGCCGGGGGGCGGCGTTCCATCCTTGCTGTCTCCACCGTGACCGGCGGAAAACTCGCGCACTCTTTTACAAGCGGGGAGTGGTGATAGCATCAAACCGGCGCTTTTGCCAATTAATTTTGATCCGAGGCGCAAGGCGGTATGAGCCCAACCGGCACACATCCCGGTAAATCAGGTTTATCAACACCCTAAAGTAACCTACTTTGTGGCCACCGAATTTGGGCGATTCCGGCCATTCAAAGCGGGTACAGATTCCGGCTCCTTCGGAGCCGGGACGGAGGCGGGAGTGGATGCCTCCGTCGGCACTGCCTCCTTGGCGGCTTCATCGTGACTGGCGGAAAACTTGCGCACCCTCTTCCGGGCGGGTAATGGCGAAAGCATCAAATTGATGCATTTGCCAATCAACTTCGGTTCATGGTCGGCGATGCCGATATGAGCCAGATCGTTGCGCATCCGGTGAATCAAATTCATTCCAATATCCTGGTGCATCGCCTCGCGGCCGCGGAACCTGAGCTGCAGCTTCACTTTCATTCCCTTCCACATGAATTCCTCGGCATGGCGTATCTTCACGCCATAGTCGTGTTCGTCGATATTCATGTGAAAGTTCAGTTCCTTCAATTTGGTCGCCGCCACGTTTTTCTTCGTGTCCTTTTCTCGCTTCGAGAGATCGTAGCGGTACTTTCCGAAATTGATGATCTTGCATACCGGCGGGTTGGCTGCCGGATTGACCTCCACGAGATCGAGATCGCGGCGGCGCGCGGCGGTCATCGCCTCGGCCAAGCCCAGAACGCCGAGCGATTTTCCATCGGAATCAATGACAAGGACTTCGCGGGCGCGAATTTTGGTGTTCGCGCGGATAAAGGCGGGATTAAGGGAAATACTTACCTCTTTGGTTACGGGTTTGAGTACGGCAGCCGGTTGACGGACATCATAGCGAACGATTCGCTATTTCGCCGAGCAGATGATGAAAGAAGCCGGACCACGGCCGGGCCTCGGGAGCGGTTAGTTTTCGGCTACGCACAGATACTTGCTCAT
>DATJMI010000103.1:0-28450 GCA_035508775.1 Methylacidiphilales bacterium | reverse complement strand
GATCCCGGTACCAATCTCTACAATTGCATCGAGGTCGTGGTGGAAATCGATCAGGACCTGCAAATCGGAGAAGATTCCACGGCGACGATCAAACAGGATGGGATTGGAATTTCGGCCAAGTATGTCCTGATTACTCCCGGCCCGGACCGCAATAGCAAGCCGCTGACCGATGGGTCGGTGATGCAGGGCGAGATGCCGTTTGATCTTTCCAATCTGATTCAACCAGCCGGTGAAGCCCTGCAAAAAGCCGAGGGATTGATCACCCAACTCGGGCCGACCCTCAACCGCGTCGACCACTTAAGCCAGGAGCTCGAAACAGATTTGCCTCCGTTGATGACCAATGCGAACAAGTTTATGGAGAACGGCAACGCCGTGCTCTCCAACCTGAGCACTCCCGACAGCAAGGAACGGATCAATGACGTCCTGGCCAACCTGCGCGTGGCGACCGACAACCTGAAGGTGGTGAGCTCGAATGCCAAGGCCTTGACCCTTACCCTTGCGGAGAAACCCTGGCGCGTCATCTGGGGCGGCCCGACGGTGCAGCCTCCGCCCGAAGCTGAGGTGTTGAAATCGGACGAGGCCATTCCGCTGCGGCCGGAAGTTGATGTGACGGCCGCGCCAACCACCACCAACACACCACCGGTAAAGAAAAAATCGGCGGCGGTTCAGCAGCCTTAAGGGCCTGTTGCTCCCGGTGATTAATTGTTCGGACTGAACTCGCGCAACCGTCCAGTAAGCGCAAGTTTTACCCATTGCCAGCGCTTGTTGATGGTGAGCCGGGGCCGGAAGAGAAGCTCAAAACCGGTTATATCCTGAGTCAGTGAAGCTTGAGTGACGCGGGCAAAGACCTCGGCGCATTCCTGCTCGATCCGGCCATCGGCATTGTCGATGGCTTGGAAAGGCTGGCCCACCTCGATCAGCGCATTGGGTCGGTCCTCACGGAAAAAGTCATACCGAAGCGCTACGGGAACGAGCAGCGCGTGGGGCGCGCTTCGGGCGAGATAATCGGCGCCCGGCTTGACTTCAACCGGTTCGTTTTGACGGCAGAGGCGGCCTTGGGGAAAAATCCAAATAGCAGTTTCAGTCTGTTGCAATAGGCGCTGAGCATAGCGAAGAGACGCCGCGGAACGGAGCGGACTGCTGAGATCGACCGAAAAAGCACCCAGCCAGGTGAAAAAACGGTAATACTTGAGCTGCTGCTCCTCCATCATGCAATAAACGGCCTTGTGGGGCATCTTCCGGCTGAGCATGTAGAGAATAAGACCGTCCCACCAGTTGGTATGATTGCAAAAAAGAATGACGGGGCGGTCGTTGGGAAGCTGGCGCAGATAATCGAGACCCCGCCCGGCAATGGTGTGAAAAGCCTTGCGGGTGAGATGCCGGAAATAGACAAAAAGGAGGGAATCCATGATGTCATTTTTATTGGCGGCGATCACAGCGTAGAGGATAGGCCCCATCCAGGCATTAGCCAAGCGTGGGGCCGGTTGATCGTCTCCCAGCCGGGAAGCTTTATTCGAGCCAATAATTTATCTTCACTCCAATGCTCTATCGTGCTAACCCATTAAGCATGAGTCAACTAGCGTGCAAACGGTTTTGGCGACCGCCGTTGTCCCTGGTTGCAATTCTTCCCCTGATAGCCTTCTTTTGCCTTCCTGTCTTTACCTCTTCACCTCTTGTCCCGGTGACTGCCGCTGTGCAAGGGCTTCTCGTCGTCATGGTCCTGCGCGGTTTTTGTTATGCGCCCCAGATCAAATCGTGGGTGACCGGCATGCCTCGGTTCCATCGCGCTGTTTTGGGATGCCTCATCGGGGCGATGATCCTCGGCCACTTTACCTTCGACAAGCGGAGTTACTTTCCTTTCGTGGCCTGGGAAATTTTTTCGGTTGCGCGCGAAGAGGATCCTGTCGTCTGTCCCGAACTTATTGCCACCACCATAGGAGGGAAAAAAGTCCGCCTCCTGGCCGAGCAGCTTTTTCCCTCCATCGTTCAGATCGACCCTCTTAACGATGAAAAGTTTTATCCGCCCGGCCGGCTGGAGGAACTGATCCGGGTCACAGCCGGGATGTACAACGAGCTTCATCCCGGTGATTCCGTCCGCTATGTCGATCTGGTAATGGTGTCTGTCCCTCTTCATCCATCTCCGGACGAACTTCGAAACTTTCCCTCCTACGAATGGCGCAAACGCTACGAAATCTCATCGGTCCGTTAATTTTGATCCACGAAAAGGCCGGTCCGCGGCTGCTCCGCTTCGTGCGGTTTGGCGTCGCTTTGCTCTGGATCGTCAAACTCCTGCTCGATCCGCTCTGGCGTCTGGGCGAGCTGCCTCATGATCTTCTCCAACTCACCGGATTTCTGGCGTTTTTTCCCCGTCCGGTCATCGATCAGCTTTTCAGCCCCAGTGGACTCACCACTCTCTACGCCATCACCCTCATCTCATTGCTTCTTTGCCTCACCAACCGCGCTTATCCTCTCGCCGCGACTGTCGCCTGTTTTTTTATCACGGCTTACTCCTGTGTCATTCGCAGCTTTGGACCTCCGGTTCATACGGATATCGTGCTTATCCTCGCTTGCTATGCCCTCGCCGCCTACGGCTGGGCCGATTTCATCGCCGCGCGTTTCCAACCTGATCGCGTCTCCCCCGCCACGTGGAGTTCTTATCCGCTCGTGACCATCATCTGTTTCCTCACTCTCTCCTACATGCTGGTCGGTTTCAACCGGATGGAGACGGGTGGGATACGTGTCTTTACCGGCGATACCATGGAAACGTGGGCGGTCGATGCCAGCCTGCGCGGCTACTATTTCAACACCAATATCGGCTGGCATGTTCCCGAATGGCCCTTAGCCGTTCTATTCCTCCGGCTGGGACTGCCGGTTATTACCCTTTTTGAAATGACCGCTCCGCTTTGTCTGGTCTCTTCCCACTACCGCTGGCTTTTCATTCCCACCATGCTTTCGTTCCATCTCCTAAGCCTGGTCTTTATGAATATTTTTTTCTTCGACGATATGTTTCTCTATCTTTTGCTGATCGACTGGTCGCGCCGCTTCCCCGCGCTTTCCGGGCAGCCAGACACGGCGGCATAGACCGCCGCGACATCACATGTGCGCGATGAGGTTATCGCCGAATTCAGAACACTTGATTTTTGTCGCGCCTTCCATGAGTCGCGCGAAATCGTAAGTCACCTGCTTGCTGCCAATGGCGCCGTTGAGGCCCTTGATGATCAGAGCGGCGGCTTCGTTCCAGCCGAGGTAACGGAACATCATCTCGCCGGAAAGTATCACCGAGCCGGGATTGACCACGTTCTGATTGGCGTATTTCGGTGCGGTGCCGTGCGTCGCCTCAAAAATCGCGTGACCAGAGATGTAATTGATATTCCCGCCCGGCGCGATGCCGATGCCGCCCACCTGCGCGGCCAGCGCGTCGGAGAGATAATCGCCGTTGAGGTTGAGCGTGGCAATGACGTCGAAATCCTCCGGGCGCGTGAGCACCTGCTGGAGCGTGATGTCGGCGATGGCGTCCTTGATGACAATGCCGTTGGGCAGCTTGCACCAAGGGCCGCCGTCGATCTCCACCGCGCCGAATTCCTTCTTGGCGAGTTCGTAACCCCAGTCGCGGAAAGCGCCCTCGGTGTATTTCATGATATTGCCCTTGTGGACGAAGGTGACCGATTTCCTTTTTTGCTCGATCGCGTACTTGATCGCGGCGCGGACGAGCCGTTGCGTGCCCGGCTGCGAAACCGGCTTGATGCCGATGCCGACGGCGCCGGGATTTGTCGCGCCGAAACGGATTTTTTTGAATTCTTTCGGGCATTCGCTTTTTAGGAACTCGAGCACTTTGAGAGCGGGCTCGCTATCGGCCTGAAAATCGATGCCAGCGTAGATGTCTTCCGTATTCTCGCGGAAGATGACCATGTCGACTTTTTCCGGCGCCTTCACCGGGCTCGGCACGCCGGTGAAATATTGCACCGGACGCAGGCAAACGTAGAGATCGAGCATCTGGCGCAGCGCCACGTTCAGCGAACGGATGCCGCCGCCCACCGGCGTGGTCAGCGGCCCCTTGATGCCGACATGATACTCTTTGAAGGCTTCGATGGTGTCATCGGGAAGCCAGTTATCGAATTTTGTCTTCGAGGCCTCGCCCGCGAAGACCTCGAACCAGGAAATCTTTTTCTTGCCGCCATAGGCTTTCTGGACCGCGGCGTCGAACACCCTTTCGCTGGCCGCCCAGATGTCGGGCCCCGTTCCATCGCCACGAATGAAGGGAATGACGGGATTGTCCGGGACGACCAGTACGCCGTCTTTAATCGAAATTTTGCCGCCAGCGGGAGGGGTGATGTGTTGATAGGCCATAAGGTGCCCGTGATTGAAGCATGAGTTGCGCCGCTCTGGCAAAAAAATTGTCTCTGGCTTGGCGGAAAAGTCTTTCGTTCGCCGTCTCAGCGCGTTAAGTCTCTATGACTGCCTCCATCCGGGGTACAATAAACGGGGAAGGAGCCCAAATTCTATGCTGCACTTCATCTGGTACATTATCGTCGGCTTTCTCGCCGGTCTCATCGCCCAGTGGATCATGGGAGCGGGTGGTTTCGGTTTCATCGGCACCGTGCTCATCGGTATCGCCGGATCGGTCATCGGCGGCTTTGTGGCCCGGCTTTTCTCCAAGCCCGCGCCGGGCACGCCGTTTCATCCTGCCGGTTTCCTGATGTCGATCGTCGGGGCGGTGATCCTGCTCTTCATTCTCTCCAAAGTCTGAGCGCATCTTCTCCGATGCTGGGACTTGGGAACGAGGGAAAAAGCGGGCTAGCCCGCTACGGGTCAATTCCATTAATTTGGTAAAAACGTTTTTTTCGCCAAAAAGGGGACGATTTATGAATCACCGCTTGATTTACCGGCGATGGATTTTAGGATGACGAATGCACGAAGTTCGGACCGCGCCTTTTTCACCGCCGCATTCTCTGGAAACCTCCTCTTTCAACCCAAAAACCACCGCTGAAGCAACCGCGGATCCTTTCGCGCCTCTCGACACCTTTGCCCGCCGCCACATTGGTCCGCGGCCCGAGGAGATCGAAACGATGCTGCACGCCATTGGCTGCAAATCGCTCGATCAATTGGCCGATGCCGTCATACCGCCGGCCATCCGCCTGCGCTGCCTGCTCGATCTTCCCGCCGCGCGCAGTGAAAGCGAAGCGCTGGAGGACTTGCGGGCGATGATGTCGCACAATTCGGTGTTCCGTTCCTTTATTGGCCAAGGCTACTACGACACGATCACCCCGCCGGTCATCCAGCGGAACATCCTCGAAAATCCCGGCTGGTATACTGCCTATACGCCCTATCAGGCCGAGATTGCGCAGGGCCGGCTCGAAGCGCTGCTGAATTTCCAGACCATGGTCGCCGATCTCACCGGCCTCCCCGTCGCCAATGCGTCGCTGCTCGACGAAGCGACCGCCGCCGCCGAGGCGATGACGCTGCTGCACAACGTTCGGGTTAATCCCGGCGCCAGGCGTTTTTTCGTTTCCAGCGACTGTCATCCGCAGACGCTGGATGTTGTCCGCACCCGTGCCATTCCGCAGGGCATTGAGGTCGTGATTGACGAGGAAGATGATTTTAATGCCGATGCGAGTTGGTTTGGCGCGTTGCTCCAGTATCCCACCACCAGCGGCGCGGTGATCGACTACAGCAAGTTTATCCGTTCGATCCATCAGGTTGGCGGCAAAGTCGCGATGGCCACCGATCTTCTGGCTCTTACCTTGCTCAAGCCGCCGGGCGAATTTGACGCTGACATCGCCGTCGGCTCCTCACAACGCTTCGGGGTTCCGCTCGGTTACGGCGGGCCGCACGCCGCTTTTTTCGCCACCCGGGATGAGCTTAAGCGTCATCTGCCCGGGCGGCTGGTCGGCGTCTCACATGATGCCCGGAACCGTCTCGCTTTGCGTCTCGCGTTGCAAACCCGCGAGCAGCATATTCGCCGCGACAAGGCGACGAGCAATATTTGCACCGCGCAGGTTCTGCTCGCGGTCATGGCTTCCATGTACGCTGTTTATCATGGGCCGGAAGGGTTGCGCGAGATCGCCCGGCGCGTTCATGGCATGGCAGTCTATCTCGGTTCGGCGCTCGAGATTCTCGGTTACGATGTCGAAGAGGTCCACTTTTTCGACACGCTTCGCATCAAGACGGCTCCCCGGTGGACCGCGCACGAAATTATGCACGAGGCGCTTTCCCGTGGCATCAACCTGCGTTTGCTTGACTCTGACACGGTGGCATTTTCGCTCGATGAGGCCACCACCCATGAGGACCTGGCCGCCCTCATCCGCGTCTTCGGCAAGGGTGCGGAAGCTTCCGAGGTGGACCGCCTGATTGAAAACGCGAACATCGACGAACCCCTCTGCCTGCCCGCATCGCTGTTGCGCGCGAGTTCTTATCTGACTCATCCGGTCTTTCACTCCCACCGCACCGAGACTGAAATGCTCCGCTATATCCGGCGGCTGGAATCGCGCGACCTTTCCCTCTGCGCGTCGATGATTCCGCTCGGCTCATGCACGATGAAGCTCAACGCCACCGCCGAAATGCTTCCCGTCTCCTGGCCCACGGTGGCACGGCTTCATCCCTTCGCGCCGGTCGATCAGGCCCGCGGTTACCAGGCGCTCTTTCGCGATCTCGAGGAATGGCTGGCCACGATCACCGGCCTGGCAGCGGTTTCCCTTCAGCCCAATGCGGGCGCGCAGGGCGAATACGCCGGGCTTCTCGCCATTCGCGCCTACCATCGCGCGCGCGGCGAGGAACAACGCCAGGTCTGTCTCATTCCTGTGTCGGCGCATGGCACGAATCCCGCCAGCGCCGTTATGGCTGGCATGAAAGTGGTTCCCGTCGCCTGTGATGCCAATGGCAATATCGATATTGAGGATCTCCGCGCCAAGGCCGCCGCTCATGCTTCGGATCTTGCCGCCGCCATGATCACTTATCCATCGACCCATGGCGTCTTCGAGGAAACCATCTCCGAAGCCGCCGGGATCATTCATGCGCACGGGGGGCAGGTCTACATGGACGGCGCCAATCTTACCGCGCAGACCGGTCTGTGCCGCCCGGGCGATTTCGGCATCGATATCTGCCACCTGAATCTCCACAAGACTTTCTGCATTCCACATGGCGGCGGCGGTCCCGGCGCCGGGCCCATTGCCGTGGCGGCGCACTTGACCGACTATCTCCCAGGCCACGCCGTTGTCCCGCCCGGTGAAGGCCGTCGCGGTGAAGGCGCCGTCAGCGCCGCGCCGTGGGGCAGCGCCAGTATTCTGGTGATTTCATGGATGTATATCGCCATGCTGGGCGCGGAAGGGCTGACCCGCGCCGCCCAAACCGCCATCCTCAACGCGAATTATATGGCCAAAAAGCTCGAGACCCATTTCCAAGTTCTTTACCGCGGTCAGGCCGATTTGGTCGCGCATGAATTCATTCTCGACGTCCGCTCCTGGAAGCAGACCGCAGGCATTGAGGTGGAAGATATCGCCAAACGCCTGATGGATTTCGGCTTTCACGCCCCGACCATCTCGTTTCCCGTTCCCGGCACCATGATGATCGAACCGACGGAAAGCGAATCGAAGGAAGAACTCGACCGCTTTTGCCAGGCGCTTCAGACTATCCATACTGAAATGCAGAACGTCGTCTCCGGCATCTGGCCGCGTGACAATAATCCGCTGAAAAACGCGCCTCATCCGGCCAGCGCCGTCTGCGCGAATGAGTGGAACCGGCCCTATAGCCGGGAATACGCCGCCTATCCTGCGGCTTGGTTGCGCGAGCAAAAGTTCTGGCCTGTGGTGGGACGCATCGACAATGTCTACGGGGACCGTAATCTTGTTTGCTCCTGCGTTGCCATGGACGAGTACCATGCCTGAAACCTTCCCATCCGAGGAGACGGAGATGACCGCCCAGGCCGGCGAGGTTCAGGCTCTCAGCGACACGCTCTTTTACTGGACGGTATACGAACCTTCCCTCAAGTGCGATATCGGCTGTACCGCCCTTAAAGTTGGCCCTGGTCTTATTGTCATCGATCCCGTTCCTCTGGCCGACGCGGTCTGGCAGGAACTCCTCGCCATGGCGCCGCTCTGCGCCATTCTTCTTACCAACGGCAATCATGTCCGTGCCACGGCCGGCCTGCGCCAGCGTTATCGTGTGCCGGTGGTGACTGCGCCCGAGACCCGGCGCGAAATCGCCGGGATCAAACCCGATGTCGTTCTGCTCGAAAACGAGCTTCTTTATGGAGTTTCGCCCATTGCCATTCCCGGCGCCACCGCGGGCGAGACGGCCTTTTATGCCAGCGCCGGCGTCATGATCATTGGGGACGCGGTCATCAACGTTAGTCCGGAAAGGGGACTCGAATTGCTGCCCGATAAATATTGTGCCGACGCCGGGCAAAACCGCGAATCGCTCCGCAAGCTTCTCGATTACGATTTCCACACCCTCACTTTTGCCCACGGTTTTCCCGTCACCAGCCACGCGAAGGAAAAGCTCCAAACCTTGCTCAAAAGTTAGCCCGCCGCCCTCATCCCATGAAAATCCCTCTCCTCATTCCTCTCCTTCTCGCGCTTACCTTTTTTACTCCGTTGCGCAGCCAAACACCAGCGCCCGGCGACAATTCCGGCGTTCAGACCTATGTCCCGCCGCCGCGCAATATCATGCCGTTGACGATCAACCACCAGCCCAACCCGGCCCAGCCTCCGCCGGAAATTCGCGCCCCCATCGACAAATTCTTCTCCACGCTGAAGAGCGGCGACTATGTCGCAGCTTACGACAATTTTCTCGCCGGCACCCGCCTCGAAACTCAGACCGAAAAAAAATCGACTTTTGTTTCCAAGACGGAAGACGCCTTCGGCATCTACGGCAAGCTCACGGACTGGGAGGTTTTTGATAACTACAGCATCGGCCACAACGTCGTCGTCCTGACCTATCTCAGCCGCCATCCCGTTCAGCCGCTCCGCTGGCGTTTTATTTTTTACCGGCCGGACAAGAATTGGGTCCTGATCAACATGGGCTTTGACGACGTCCTGCTCGACTTGCTTGACTGAACAGTTATGCAAAAATGAAACCGGATTAAGCCGGATTATCTTCAATTTGCGCCGTCGCGAGGTTATCATTGCCCGGATGTTCGCCGGGCGGTTCTTTTCTTAAAGGACGACTCGCCATATCATTCCCAAGAGCGCGCAGATTCCAATCAGCACCACGACATCGGCTTTCCAGAAATGGAGCGCGGCCAAACCACCGGTGCAGACGAAAGCGGCGAAGAAATCGGGGCGCGCGAGGGTCTGCGCGGGGAAGATGACTTGCCAGGCGAACCAAAACGCAAAATTCGCGATGACGCCCACCACCGCGGCCGAGATGGCTCCCATCGCCACCTGCAAAGACTTGATGGTGATCAAGCGCTCGACAAAGGGTGCGCCGGCCAGGATAAATAAGAAACAGGGAGCAAAGGTCACCCATGTCGTCAGCAGCGATCCCAAAGTTGCGGCGGTCAACGGGGCCAATCGTCCCGGCTGGTTCCATGCGCCCATAAAGCCGACAAATTGCAGCACCATGATCAACGGCCCAGGCGTCGTCTCCGCCAATCCAAACCCATGGAGCATCTGTTCCGGCCTGAGCCAATGATAATGTTTCACCGCGTTCTGCGCCACGTAAGGCAGTACGGCGTAGGCCCCGCCAAATGTCACCAGGGCCGCTTTGCTAAAGAAAATTCCCTCCTGGGTAACGGTGTGTCTCCAGCCTAGCAACCAGCCGGCAACCAACAGGGGCGCCAGCCAAGCTACGAGGCAAATCGAGCCAATCCAAACCTGCCGGCCCAGGTGGACAGGCTTCTGATCCGGCAAGGTTTCGGTTTCTGTGAAAAGTCCCCGCATCTGCCGGCGAAAAAGCCAGCCGGCCAATCCCGCCCCCAGCACAATCAGCGGATACGATTCCCGGTAAATCGAAATTACCACGGCGGCGGCCAGCGCGATGATCCAGTGCATTGGATTGTTCAGCGTTTTCCGGCCCAGTCTCAGCATGGCGTGAAAGACGAGCGCGATGACCGCCGGCGCCAAACCATAAAACGCAGACGCCACCAGCGGGACCGATCCATACCAGACATAAATGACGCTCAGGATCCAGAGAATGAAAATCGAGGGCAAAACAAATAGAATGCCCGCGCAGAGTCCGCCCCGAATCCCGTGCAGGCGCCACCCGAGGAAGGTTGCTAACTGCTGGGCTTCGGGCCCGGGCAGCATCAGGCAATAGTTCAAGGCATGGAGGAACTGTTTTTCCTCCACCCAGCCTTTGCGGTCGACCAGTTCCCGGTGCAGGATCGCGATTTGCCCCGCCGGCCCGCCAAAACTAATCCAGCCCAGCCGCCACCAAAAACGAAGCGCTTCCCCAAAGCTCGGTTTTGTGGAATTAGGCACGGGTTCGAGCGTAAAGGCGCTCTCTGAACTGCCAAGCCCGCCGTTGATTGCGGTGGAATAGAGGTACTTATTCAGTCGGCTTGCAATGTCGATAAAAATGATCGACTATGTAGCATGCGCCTCTCCAAGAAAGGGGAGTACGCGATTCGCGCCTTGGTTGAAATCAGCTTCGAATCGCGTCTTCATCCCAATAATCTTATCCAAATTTCCACTGTCGCCGAACGGACCAACATCCCGGAAAAATTTCTCGAACAAATTCTTCTCGCCCTTCGTAATGGCGGCGTGCTCAAGAGTAAACGAGGTGTCGAAGGTGGTTACGCTCTCGCCAAGTCTCCCGCTGAAATTACTTTGGGCGAGGTGGTCCGGCTGCTCGATGGTCCGCTGGCGCCCATTCCGTGCGTCAGTGAATCGGCCTACGAACCATGTTCCTGCCCCGATGAAGAATCGTGCGGACTGCGCATCGCCATGAAGCAGGTTCGGGATGCGATTTGCAATATTCTCGATAACTATAAACTCGACCGGCTGATTGCCGAAGTGCAGAAGCGGCGTTCCAGCAAAACGACGACCTGGCAGTTTGATATTTAGATTTATTTCCTTCCGGAAAGATCCCGGTTCAGTTGAACGCGGGCCGCGGAATCCTGGGGATTGATTTTCAGGGCTTCCTGGAACTGCTCAATAGCTTCATTCATCTCCCCTTTGCGGGCCAGCGCCACACCATCGTTGTAATGAGCGCTGGAGAGATTGGGATCGATTTTCAAAGCTTGCTGATATTGGGCGATGGCCTGATCGACTTGCCTTTCCTGGAATAAAGCAAGGCCGAGGTTATTGTGGGCGTCGGCAAGATCAGGGTCGATCTCCAGAGCCTTTTGATAATTGGCGACGGCCTCATCCATCCGCCCTTGCTGAGCCAAGGCACCACCGAGGTTGTTGAGGGCATCAGGATAATTCGAATTGTAAGCCAGAGCTTCCTGATAATAGGCAATTGCTTCATCCAGGTGTCCGGTCCGGGCAAGGATGTTGCCAAGATCGTTGTATCCCACCCAACAGGCCGGATTTTTTCCCAGAGTGTCCGCCCAGAAGGCCGTCTTGTTCTCAAAAACCCAGGCCCGTTGCCAACTCCACGTTCCGAAAATAACCAGGATACCGGCGCCAAGGGCCAGCTCTCTCCACCATTTTTCCGGAGCAACATAGCCCGCCAATCGAGCCAGTCCCGCGCCTGCCAGCGCCAGCGGTCCCATGCCGGCCAGATACTGAAGATGATCGGCAACCAAACCATGGGCGCTGGCGTTCATCTGGGCCAGCCCCAATACCGGCAATAATGCAGCCAGAAAATAGGCGAAAGCGAAAAACCAAGGCTCAGCCCAGGTCCGGCGTTTGAGCCACAAAATGAAAAAAATAACAATTGCGGCTAATAGTGACAGATACGAGGTCCACCGCTCCGCATCAATCTGCCAAGGCGGATAGCTAGCGATTAACGGATAAGGACAAATCAATTTATCCACATAAAACCAAATCACATTCCCCGCTGCCGCGATTCGTTCCGGCCAAGGCCGCACCCATTCCGCCGCCTCGCCGGCGCGCGGTGCTCGCGTCAATATCGAGATGCCACCCGCAACGATGGCCATAAAAAAGAGGGGAGCCACCGCCGTCACGCTGTGCCACTGCCACCGGCCCTTTAACCACCAGGCGCACAAGCAAAGCACCACCGGCAAAACGACCGTCGATGATTTGCTCGCTATCGCCAGAACCGTGAAAACCAAGACGAGGACATAATTCCAATAGCCTACTGGGCGATTTTCCTCCGTCCGCAGCCATTTTACAAAAAAAAGGATGGAGAGGAGATAAAACAAACACGACTGCGTGTTTCTGAGTTCGCTGACCCAGGCCACGGTTTCCACTTGGAGCGGATGCAAAGCCCAAAGCATCGCGCCGAGCCATGCGCCCGGCACATTCAAATTTTGCAAAACCCGCCATAGCAGGACCGCGCAAGCCGCGTGCAGTAGCACATTCATGAGGTGATAAGGCAACGGCGCCAATCCCCAGAACGCATGTCCCACCCAAACCATGGTCAGGGTCAGAGGACAAATATCGGCGGCCTTTGTCGTCCAGATTTCTCTTAAACCCAACGGCCCGATGATGCACGGATTGCCGGTGAGGAAGGCGTCGTCATCCCAAATGAATCCCGCCTGCCACACCGGGGTGTAAGTCAGTGCGACGGCCAAAATCAGCGCCAATCCCCACGGCCAGCCGCGATCCGGCTGTGAAGACAGTGATGGAGCGGCTGCCATTTTTGTAACCGTCGGTGACAGCCTGGATATATCGGCATCAGCCGGCTTTTTTCGCGTGAACCGTTTTGCCATAGCTCAGGGAAACAAATCGCGGCCCGGAGCTGGATTTTTCTCCAACCCGAACAACACAAAAATGCTCAACGGCCCGGGACAGTCTTGGTCTGCCGCCATGGAGCTAATCAATTGCCATTCGCTTCTGGATGCCGAATTTGTCAACCCGCTTGCGCAGGGTGGCCCGGGTGATGCCGAGAAGTTTTGCGGCCTGGACTTGGTTGCCCGAGGTTTCGGCCAGCGCGCGGACGATGAGTTCCCGTTCCGCCGCATCGATGATTTTGAACTGCCTATCGTGCCGGGCAAATTCGAACAGTGTTTCGATGGCGTGACTGAGAGCGGCTTTCCCGGTTTCCGGAATGGCCGGTTTGGCGGCGGCTACGACAGGGAGAGGCGTTTCCGCCGGAACAAACCCGGCGGTTTGGAGCGGACCCGGAACACTGCCACGATAGCCGTGCGCGATTTCCTCCGGCAGATTCGATAGGGTAATGGTGTTTCCAGTGGCGAGAACCATCGCGCGCTGAATAGAGTTTTCCAGCTCCCGCACATTGCCCGGCCACGGATAACGCTGGATCGCGGCCAGCGCCTCGTCGGCAACTTGGCTCGGTCCGGTCGGCTGCTTCAAGCGGAACTTGTTGATGAAATAGGCGACGAGCAGCGGCAAATCGCTGACGCGCTCGCGCAACGGCGGCAGGTTGAGACGCACGACATTGAGCCGGTAGAAGAGGTCCTCGCGAAATTCCTTGCGCTGCACTGCCTGCCAGAGATCCTTGTTTGTGGCCGCGATGATGCGCACGTCGGTTTTGATCGATTGGTTATGGCCGACGCGGGAAATTTCGCCTTCCTGCAACACGCGCAGGATTTTCGTTTGCGTCGTCAACGGCATGTCGCCGATTTCATCAAGAAAAAGCGTACCGCCGTCGCACTGCTCGAATTTGCCGATGCGCTGCGCCATCGCGCCGGTGAAGGCGCCCTTTTCGTGGCCGAAAAGCTCGCTCTCCAGGAGGTTTTCCGGAATCGCCGCGCAGTTGATGGCGATAAAGGGCTTGTTCGCCCGGACGCCGTTCTGGTAAATCGCCCGCGCCACCAATTCTTTGCCCGTGCCGCTTTCGCCCGTAATCAAAATCGTGGTGTTGGTCGGCGCGACCTGGCCGATGAGTTTATAAACCTGCTGCATTGCCGGTGAGTTGCCCACGATGGTCTGGCGCGTCTCCTCGGGACTTACTTTGACCGGGAAGGCCACAATCTGGCGCATGGCGCGCGCTGCCGCCAGCGCCTCGAAAAGCAGTTCTTTGAGATGCGGAATGTCGAACGGCTTGAGCACATAATCGTAGGCGCCGAGTTTCATCGCCTCGATGGCGGTTTGCGACGTGCCGTAGGCGGTCATCATGATCACGATTTGCTTCGGATTCATCTGCCGCAGTTCCTTGAGCGTATCGAGGCCGTTCTGCTGGCCCATGCGGATATCCATCACGATCAGGTCCGGCGGCGATTTGCGCGCCAAACGGATGCCTTCGTCGCCCGATTCGGCGCTCAGAATATCGAGCTGCTCCTTTTCCAGGAGCCGGCGGAAGGAGTAATGGACGTCTTTTTCATCGTCGATGATCAGAACACGCTGCCGGCTGTCTCCCCGTTCCGCCGGATTTGAGGCAACAGAGAGACGCGAAGGATGGGATCCACTTGCGCCGGAGGCCATGGTTTTAGAGCGGACGCCCTGCCGCGGTAATAAATGGTTTTAGTGCCTGGACCAGCTCTTCGTAAAGACTGAAATCAACCTGTTGCTGGCCATCGCTCCAAGCCTCGGCCGGGTTTGGGTGCACTTCGATGAGGAGACCGTCGGCATTGAGGGCTGCCGCCGCCTTGCAGAGCTCCAGGACAAGATCGGCGCGTCCGCAGCCTTGGCTCGGATCGATGATGACCGGCAGGTGCGATTCCTTTTTCACAATCGCCGCGGCGGCAAGATCGAGCGTGTTGCGCGTGTAGGTTTCAAAGGTGCGGATGCCCCGCTCGCACAGCAGCACGTTCGGGTTCCCATTAGCCAGGATATACTCCGCGGCGAGCAGCCATTCCTCGATTTTCATGCTCAGCCCGCGCTTGAGCAGGATCGGCTTGCCGCTGCGGGCCGCTTCGACGATGAGGGAGAAATTCTGCGAGTTACGCGCGCCGATTTGCAGAATATCGGCATATCGCGCCACCAGTTCGACATCGCGTTCGGAGAGAACCTCTGTCACGATGCCCAGGCCATATTCCTTGGAAGCTTGCGCCAGCAGCTTGAGCCCTTCCTCGGCCAGGCCCTGAAATTCGTACGGCGAGGTGCGGGGCTTGAACGCCCCGCCGCGTAGGAAAGTGGCGCCATGTGCCCGGACCACTTTGGCCGTGGTCATGAGCTGCTCCTCGCTTTCCACCGAACAAGGGCCGGCCATGAAACAGAACTTTTTGCCTGCGCCAATCTCCTGCCCGTGGATTTTGAGGATCGTGTCCTGCCCTTTTTTGGCTTCGCGGCTGACGAGCTTGTAGCGCTTTTGCACCCGGTGGACATGCTCGACCTGCGGCCAGGAGGAGAGCGTTTCGAGCGATTGGTGAATGTTCTCATCGCCAATCGCGGCGACCACAGTCTGAATTTTGCCGTAAATGGGACGAGGCTCGTAACCAAGCTTCGTCACTTCGGCGATGACTTTTTCGATTTCTTCGGGCGGCAAATTGGGTTTGAGGACAACAATCATAAAGACTCGTTCCTGGCATTAAGCCAAGGGGCCAACGGTAGGAAGCTCGCCGCCGGGACGCAATGGTAAAAATGGTCGTTTGAGGCATGGGCGGGTCAAGCCCTTGAATTTCGATTTTGAGAGAAAAACCCATGGAGCCTAGGGGATTCGAACCCCTGACCTCCTCAATGCCATTGAGGCGCTCTACCAACTGAGCTAAGACCCCGTTTTCAGCTTGTCATCTCAATTCGGCCATCAGGCCGCCGAGGACGCGCTTATCTTTCTGAGCAGCTGCGAATACCTTTGATCCAAGGCCTCCGCCGAGCCGAGCATCATAAGTCTTCTCGAAAACCGGTGGCAAGCAGATTAACGCGGATTTGCCGCATTGCGCGTTGCCTCATGGGCAGGAATATCAAAGCTCTTCCCAGCTTGACGTTTTTCTCCGCCTGGGTTTCGATTATAGCGTTGGAGTTTGTTGTGCCAATCAAGGAGAATAAGAAATGAAAAATAAGATGCTTGTGTTTCGCGCGGTCGCGGCGTTTGCGGCCAGCGTGGTTTTGATTTTCTTTTGCGTATCGCGCGCGCAAAGCGCTACGGCGACGCCGCTAAACGCGGTTTCCCTCTTCGACGGCAAAACACTCAACGGCTGGCTCATGTTTCCGCCCAACTCGTGGATCGTCAAGGATGGCGCCATGGCCAGTACGGGTGCCGGCCGGGGATACATCTACCCCGTGAACGACTATACGAACTACCGGCTGATGTTCACGATGCGGCACGTCTCGGTCTCGGGGGGAAACAAGGATCACCAGGCCTGCATTCTTATCTTTTGCGTCCGTCCCGTGGAGGGGCAGAAGGCTCCTGACGCCCTTGCTGGTGTCCAGCTTCAGGTCCCCAATGGCGGCCATTGGGATTACCGCAAGGGACACAATAACGGCGGCGCGGGGGAGTTCACTTCCCCGCCGCATTCCCAAAAATTTGATGTGCATCAATGGAGCCGGATCGAGGTGCTGGTCAACGCCGACGCGGGAACGGCCCGTATGGCCGTCGCCCAGCCGGTTGGAACCAAAGCGGTGGAAGTGCTCGATTTCAAAGTTCCCGGTTCCGGCCTCAAAGGCCCGTTTGCCTGGCAGATGCATAACGCCGGCTTGTTTGACGAGTACAAGGATATCCAGGTCGAGGTCAATCCAACCGTCAATGATTTGATCACGACCAAATAAGAGCACCAGGCCGGGAGCAGTTTATTTCTCGTGGCAAGGAGGCTCTCCTTGGGTTATGCTGCCAAAGCCAGGAGTGGCAGAATGCCGGCAGGCCAACCCCGCCAGGTCCGAAAGGAAGCAACGGTAACCTGACTGTCATTGCTGCTGCTTCTGGTTTTTCTTTGTGATTTTTGGGCGACCCGGCAGAACCCACGGGCACATGACGATACCCTGAAGCAATTAAGTTAATTTGCGTCGAATAGAACGGGAATACATCCCCTTTACAGCGGCTTAATCGAGGTGACTTTATTCCATGAAGCAGTGGATCATCGCCGTGGGTGCGGTCTGGTTCGGCGTAGCCGCCGCCGCGCAGACCAATTCTTCCTCTACGCCACCCAACCTGACTAACGCCGACGCGCCTCCTCCTTCCATGCCGGCCCAACTGGAATCGGCGACGATACCCGATAATACGCGTTATCTCAACGATCCAAGCCTGCTGGTCGGATGCAAAGCGAGACTGGCCGCAATTCAGGGGCAACCCTGCGACATTGTTTTCATCGGCGATTCGATCACGGAGAGATGGCTGACCGTGGGTAAAACCACATGGGATCAATTTTACGCTCCCCACCATGCGCTTAATCTGGGCGTTAGGGGTGATACGACCGAAAATGTTCTGTGGCGGCTGACCAACATGGATCTGCAGTCGCTTAATCCCAAAGTGGCCGTCATCTTGATCGGCACGAACAACTATGCTAATGAACCCAAAGAAATTGCGGCCGGGGTGGAGGGCGTCATATCTCTCACGCAAAATGTCTTGCCCGGAACGAAGATCATCCTGGTAAGCATTCTGCCGAATCGCCGCGCCAACGGCAAGATGGTGCAGGCCGATGCGATCCTCAAAACCTTGGCCGATAACAGCACCGTTTATTACCTTGATCTCATTCCGCTGATGCCTCCCGCCACGGACTCCTCCGGAGAGAAGACAGAACCGAATTGGAAAGGGCTTGGCAAGGATGGTCTCCATCCCGACGCCTCCGGCTACGCCCTATGGGCCAACGCCATGCAACCGCTGTTGACCAAGTTGCTGGGTGGAAAATAACAGTCCGTCTGCTTTTCGGACAGCCTCTCAGTACCCGGCCTCATCCAATACGATTCGCAGAGTCTTCAATAAGGTCGCAGCGGTGTAAGGTTTGTTAAGGAAATGCCTGATGGCGCACTCGGAGTCCCTGGCAATGCTTCCGCTGGTGGCCGAACCGCTGGCCACGATGATTTTGACGGTAGGGTCGATTTGTTTCAGCGCGCGGATGGTGGCTAGGCCGTCCATGACCGGCATAACCATGTCGCTGAGGACGGCGGAAATTTCTTCCCCGCGCTGGACGTAAAGGGCCACCGCCTCGGCGCCGTTCGTGGCGGTCAGTGTCCGGTACCCGAAAGCCTCTAATGTTTGGCTGGTAACGGCGAGGACTGAAGCTTCATCGTCGACGACAAGAACCGTTTCGCCCTTTCCACGTGGCAGAACCGGCAGCGTCCCGGTTTCTTTCCGCTTCCCGGCGCAGATGTCCAGGGCAGGAAAACAGACTTTGAACGTGGATCCCTTGCCCAGCTCGCTGTCGACGTTCACAAAACCGTCGTGGCTCTTCACGATGGCCAGAACGGTCGACAGTCCCAGGCCGGTGCCTTTGCCAACTTCTTTGGTGGTGAAGAATGGTTCAAAAATTTTGTCGAGCATGACGGAGGAAATGCCGCTTCCGGAATCGGTGATGCTGATGATCACGCACCGTCCCGGCTTGGCGGGGCCGGGCGCCGCGGTAGAATGCTTGTCCAGCAGCGCGTTTTCCACGCGGACGGCCAGAATGCCACCCTCAGGCATCGCGTCGCGGGCGTTCAGGCAGAGATTAAGAAGGACCTGATGCAATTGCGTTGGGTCGCCGAGAATCGTCCAGGATTCCGCGGGAAGAGAGAATTCAAAATGGATATTTTTCGGGAAGGTGTCTTTGATGATGATTTCGAGATCGGCGATGAGGTCATTGGTATGGACTTCGATCCGTTCACCTTCCAATCCGCCGCGGGCAAAGGAGAGGACCTGCCGCACGATATCGGCACCCCGCTTGGAACTGGTGGCAATCGATTCGAGAATGGCTTTGGACTGGGGATCGGTCGCCCTCTGTCTTAGGATCTCAATCGACATCATGATCGGAGCCAGAATGTTATTGAGATCGTGGGCAATGCCGCCGGCCAGCGTGCCGATGCTTTCCATCCGTTGCGCCCGCATGAACTGAACTTCTATCTTTTTCTTTTCGGTGATGTCGGTGTTGATCGCCAAAGCCGATTTGGGGCGGCCCTCCTTGTCCCGCACCAGTGTCCAGCGCGCTTCAATGGTCAATTCGCGCCTATCCTTGGCCAAGTGTTGAAGTTCGCCATACCAACCACCCTGACTCAAAAACTGGCGGTTAATTTCATTGAATTTTTCTATATCGGAATAAATGAGGTAGCCGATATGACGGCCCATCGCTTCCCCGGGCGTCCAGCCATAGATTCGCTCGGCCCCCTTGTTCCAAGACAGAATTTTTCCATTGAGGTCGCGAACGATAATCGCGTCGCGTGCCTGGTCCAAAAGTTCCGCCTGTTCCGCAATTCGCTCTTGAGCGTGCTTCCGTTCGGTAATATCGCGGAAACTCCAGACCCGGCCGAGGGGTCGGCCACCAACCATCATGGGGCGGGAGAAGCGCTCGAAAACCCGGCCGTCTTTGAAATCGAGAATATCAAAACTCTCCTCCTCCAGGTGGTCATAAAGATAGCGCACTTTGGCGAGAAACTGTTCGGGAGTCTGGAGCTGATCGAGAACGCACTGGATGGCGAGACGGTCGTCTTTGGCGGCAAGAATCCCGGGCGGGATGCGCCACATTTTCACAAACGTCTCATTAAAGGCGAGGATCTGCCGGTTGATGCCGATGGTCAAAATGCCGTCGGCGGTCGAATCGAGCGTGCCGCGCAATAAGGCGAGCGCCCGGACATTGTCTTCCGCCGTCCGTTGAGTCTCGCTTTCCCGCGATGTCTCGTCCACCCCACTTTGCTCGCTTTTAGATGCCATGATGATGGTCAAACACCTCGCAAGACGAGAAGTCTGACATTAACCGACAAAAGATACATGTGAGTAAAGAATATACAACTGGTGCGAAGATTGTTGATTGGAGCTATTGAAATTAATTTAATGCACCAACTGATTTTTATGCCTACTTTCCAGATGGGTCTCCTTGGGGCGCATCATTCGGACTGGCAAGCGGATGATCCCGATGATACTGAACCAATTCCGTTACGATTTCCGGCAAACTCTTCGTGAGATTCCATTTAGGATAATGGCGTTTCGCCAGCCGCATATCGCTATAATAGCAGATCACGTCGCCAATTTGTTTTTTTTCATGATAAAGCTGATGCGTGGTACGGCCTGTTTCCTTTTCCACCAGCCGGCACGCTTCTAGAATCGAGCACGAATTGGCCCGGCCTCCGCCAAGGTTATAGACTTCCCCCCAGCGTGGCCGTTCATAGAAAGCATGGATGAAGCGGGCGACATCCACCGTATGGATGAAATCCCGCACCTGCTTCCCTTTATGGCCGTTAATGACGTAATCCCAATTGGAAAAGTTAGCCCGGATGATATTCTGCAGAAATCCTTCCGGTCCCGGTCCAGCCACGTCGCCGACGCGCAGGGCACAGGACGGAATATGATAATAGCGTCCATATTCCTGCACGAGGAGGTCGGCGGCGAGTTTCGAGGCCCCAAAGGGCGTATGGGTGGAGAGATCAATCGGGAACTCCTCGGCAATCCCCTCCGCAAAACTGGGATCGGCAAAATCCCAGCGGGTTGAGAGCTCGCGTAGCGCAGCCGTGTTGGGCCGGTCGCCGTAGACCCGGCTGGAGGAAATGGAGATGAAAGGCGCATCGGGCGCGAATCGCCGCGCGCCCTCGAGCAAGTTCAGCGTGCCGCCCGCGTTGATATCGAAATCCTCAAAGCCCCGTCGCATCGCTCCATCCCGCCACGGGTTTTCCGCCGTATGGACGATGCCGTAAGGTTTCACGTCCCGCACGAACTCGACTACGGCGTCGCGCTGGCCAATGTCGATGCCGCGTTTCTCCAGACGATAAAGCTCAAACCCGAGATCGCCGAAATGACGGCAGACTTCCATGCCGATCAAGCTATTGGAGCCGGTCACCAGCAGACGTTTTGCCATGAAACTGATTTAAGAATCTTTGCTCCACTCTGGCGAGGGGAAAGCGCACGGGTCTCCTCGACAAAGCAGCCGGGCGGGCTTTAATGGTCTCCTGCCATGACCATCATTCTTTCCAAGGATTTCGAGTTCGAGTCGGCCCAATCGCTGCCTCAGTTTCCCGCCGGGCATAAATGCCGCAATCTTCATGGCCATAGCTTTAAGGTTACCGTCTCCGTGCGCGGCCCGGTCGATGAAGCGAGCGGTATCTTTTACGATCATGCCGCGATCTCCGATGCCATGCGCCCGATCATCGGGCAACTCGACCACGCCTACCTCAACGATATCCCCGGCCTCGAGAACCCGACCATCGAGAACATGTCCCGCTGGCTTTGGGAAAAGCTGGCGCATCAACTCCCCGGGCTTTGCGAAATCGTCCTGCATGAAACGCCGCGCGCTCGTTGCGTCTACCGGGGAGAATGAGACTCTCCGGCAAAATTTCCTGTCTCATTTTGCCCCCTAACTGGGGCTGAAAAGCGATCAGGCGGCTACTCTCAGCAAGAGTAACCGCCTGATCTAGGAGGAGAATGAATGAAACTTACAGAAGTTAAGACCCAGCCTCTATAAAGAATGTTCAAAGAATCGCGCTTATTTTTGCGTTTTTTTCTCCGGCGCTAATAACCGGATCATTCCAATGAAATCATCCTCGGCCATTCCCCCGGACATGCCTCTGTCATAGAACGATTTAAGCGCTTTCGCCGCCGGAAGATCGAGGTTGCCGGCTGTCTCCAGCGCGAGCCGCAAGTCTTTGTTCATATGCTTCAACGAGAATTGCGGCGAGAAGTCGCCGGAGCGGAATTTCGGCTCTTTGAGATCGGAAAGCCCGGAACGCCCGGCGTTGAGATGGAGAGCGTCAAAAAAGACCTCGTCGGGTATGCCTTCGTTCCGCGCCAGGGTAAGGCTTTCGCTCAAGGCCCCGGCCATGACGGCGAGATTGAGGTTCATCGCCAGTTTGAGCGACGAGGCTGTGCCAACCGGCCCGATATGGAGCAAGTTTGAACCGAGCCGCGTGAGGAGGGGCCGGGCTTTTTCGATCACTTCTTTTGTGCCGCCCAGATAAAAGACCGTTTGACGCGCCTCGGCGGCGAGCTTGCTGCCGGTGAAGGGGGCTTCGAGAAAGAGGGCGCCGGTGGCTTCGACCAGCGCGGAGAATTTCCTGGTCCAGGCCGCCGAGATCGTGCTCGACTGGGCGACAAGCTGGCCCGGCTTCAATTGGGGTACGATCACCTTCAGCATATCCTCGACTGCGGGGGGATCGGCTACCACGATGATGATGATTTCCGAGCCGGTGACTGCCTGGGCGAGGTCCGGCGCGAAGTAGGGAAGGTCGCGGCGCGTCCGGTTCCAGGCGCGGATGTTCAGCCCGTCCTCATGAAGATTTTTGGCCCAGGTGCCGCCAATGATACCCAATCCGGCAATAGTCACGGTTTTCATAGGTGATTTTTGATAAGAGTACCCAAGTTGGCCCATTCTGTCCGGTTTGCAAAGAAATCAGAACGGACGGCGAGCCTGTTCCATCATCCCGCGTAGCGAGCCTAAGGCTGCAGCTATTCCCATCTCGTCCATTAATTGGTCGTGGTGGACTTGCTGACGGTATTTGTGCTCTGGATGGCGCTAGCGGCGGCATTTGCATGCGGGGACGCAGCCTGCGCCAGTTGCTGCAGTTGTTGAAAGCGGGGTGCGTTTTGCTGCCGCCATTGTTGCATGGCTGCTTGCCGCGTCATTGAGTCATCGGCGCGGTGCTGGTTCATAAATGCCATTTGATCGCGCATAAGCTGGTCACGCGCCGTGAGATAAGCCTGCAGTTGGGGCGAGGCGTTAGGCGGAATTTGCAGTGGTGGAGGCAAGGGCAGCGGATTTTGGGCCCGTTGCTTGGCAATGGCTTGCGACAATTCGCTTTGACGCTTCAACAAATCGGCATTTTCCTGGCGGAATTGGGCGAACAACTGCGGAGCAGGAACGCCGTTGTTTTGGCTGCGTAACTGTGCCATTTTCTGCTGAAGCGTTTGCTGATTTTGCAAAAACTCCTTCATTTCCGGTGAAGCATTGGGCGGAATATGGATCTGCCGCGGCATGAACGGCATGGGTGGTCCGCCAAACCGGCCAAAGTTTCCAGGAGGTGAATTCATTTGTCTGGCGATTTGCGCGGCCATCTCCAGGTGCGCCGCCCGCCCTCCCTGCCAGTAGCCCAGACCGAATAAAGCTCCGCCAAACGCGAGGCATGCGACCGTCGTAAGCAAGATCCGCAATAGGGACGGTTTTTTCACAGGATCATTCAACTCCAGTTTCGGGAGATTGCTAGATAGCCAAGACAACTGATTTTAACAAGAAACAATTCAATGAAAGCTTCAACTTATTGAAGCTGAGCGGCATCGGGCAGTCTCTAATCCTCTTTTTTGCCCGTTTCCTGCCGCAGCATCGCCTCGGCCTTGGCCAGATTATCCTGGGCACTTCTGTTGTTGGGATTTACTCGCAAAGCTTCTTGAAATTCGGCTATCGCCGCATCGATTTCACCTTTTTGAAAAAAAGCGCCGTCGAGGTCATTGTGGGCGGCGTCGCTATGGGGATTGATTTCCAGGGATTTTTTGAATTCGGCAATCGCTTCGTCGATCCGCCTCTTTTGCAAAAGCGCGAAGCCAAGGTTGTAGTAAGCTTCGGCGTCTTTGGGATTGATTTCGAAGGCCTTGCGGAAATCGACCATTCCCTCGTCAATTTGTCCCTTTTGAAAGAGAACGAAACCTAGGTTATTATAAGCCATCCAGCAATTTGGATTTCTGGCCAAAGTATCCATCCACAGCTTCTCCTCGCTTTCGTAAGCCCAGGTCCGCTGCCAGCTTAAGACGCCGAGGATGACCAACAGCCCCGCCATGAGACCGGATCGCAACCGTGGCTTGGTGGCCAGCGCAAAATCCGAAAACCGGGTCAAACCCGCCGCGCACGGAACGATAATGCCGAGACAGGCCAAATATTGAAAGTGATCAGCTACAAACGAATAACGAAACGGGTACACATTGAAAAAGCCGAGCGCCGGAAACAAAGTCCCGGCGAAGAAAAGAAAACCGGCCAGCGGTCCGCGCCGGCGCCGGCTGAGCCAGATCAGCCCCGCGACTAAAATCATCGCCGCTGCAGGGAAAAGATATTGCCACCACACCGCTTGGCTGATGTCCCAATGGGGGTAGATGAAAATCAAATCGACCGGCCACGCCAGCTTGCCCAAGTAGAACCAAATCGCGCGCCCGGCGATGAGGCCGCGTTCCATCGGCGTAAAATGATAATCATCACCCACCGCTCCAATAAAGCGCCGTTCGACCCAGACGGTTAACAATCCGCTGCCTGCCGCCACCGCAAAAAAGGGAAGCAGAGGCGCGACATCCTGCCGCCAGGATAATTTTCCCCGCCGCCACCAGAAAACCAGCAGCAACGCCGCCGGGAGGGTGGCGATGACGCTTTTCGACAGCAAACCCAAAATGAAAAGAATCAGAGAAAAAGCATAAGCTTTGAGTTGCCGCGCGCCATCAAACTTCAGATAAAACAGGGCTGAACTGAAGTAAAACACTCCGGAGAGCATGTTCTTGATTTCGCTTACCCACGCCACCGATTCGACTTGAACCGGGTGAAGCGCCCAAAGCGCAGCTGCCAACCAAGCCCCCGGCACTTCCAGTCGTCGGAGGATTTTAAGCAGCAGCAGCACCGAAAAAACATAGAGAAAAACATTAACCAAATGATAACCGAGCGGCGCGTCGTTCCAGAGCCGGTGCTCTATCCAAAAGATGCTATGAACCACCGGGTAATATTGCGGGGCCGCGCCCAAAATGAACCAGATGCGCTCCATGCCTTCCCATGACCGCAATTCCGGTCGCGTGACATGCATGTTGTCATCCCAAATGAATCCCGCTTGCCAGACCGGCGTGTAAGTGAGAATGACGGCCAGAGCCAAAATCAGTCCCGGAAGCCAATCCCGTTTCAGCCAGGATGGCGGGGACGAAGCCGCCGCGTTTTTTTCGGCGGTTGGCGCGTTGGCAGGGCCATTCGCCACTTTTTTTCTCGTGAATCGCTTCGCCATGCGTGCTTAAGCGGTCAGGATGAGGCTTTTCCCGTTGCGATAGAAGCAGATTTGGGTTTTGCAAGAACATCGCCCCCTGGATTTGACCCGGATCGCGTTGTGCCTGGCGTCCGCCTCTTAGCGGAGATTGCCGGGCAGCAAGAGGAGGTAACTTTGCGCCACGAGGAGCGAGGTGAGAAAGAAGAAGGCGATCTCCTCCCACGGCAGCAACCCGGCGAGTTTCACGCCGGTGATTTGTTTTTCGTCGAAGAACCAGGTTCCCGCCCGGACGGCGGCGAGATCGGCCAGGGTATAGTAAACACCGAAAACCGCGGTGAGGAGGATGAGCAAGCCGGCATGTTCCCAAAAGAGCGAGGGCGCCAGAACCCATTGACTGTAAATGATGGGCAAAAACCAGGCGAGATGGACGGCGTAATTCACCCGCGGCCCCGCTTTGCGACGCAGCCAATAAAATTGCGCCGCCACGATGCTCCACGGCACGAGCGAGATGCCGAGACAGAGATAGGTTAACAGCCCGGGATCGGTTTCCTGGCCGGTTTGCAGGTTCGGAAAAAAGTGAAACAGCGCCCGCATGGCCAGCATGACATTGACGCTTTGCAAAACAAAAAAAGCATATTCCTCCAAGGGGAGATAACCGAGGCGCAGGCTGTACTTCTCGCGCGGAAATCCCCAGATTCCCCACTTCACGGCGAGGTTGTCCCACGGCGAGGTGAAGGCAACCACCGCGAGCAGCACCAGCGCCGGGGCAAGATTTTCTTCATGGAGCCACGGGGCGGAAAGATTTACCGCCGCCAGCGCAAGCAGCAGGGGCAGGTTGAAGATGAGATGAAAACGAAAATAGGTCATGGCCCGGACTGCGATAACTCCGTCCATGATTATGTTGAGACGGGGGGCGAAGGATTCGGCGCGTCTTGCGCGGCTTTGTGGAGGGCATTCAAAGTGGCGGCTTTGTAAAGCACGCCGAGCGTGGGAACATTGAAACAGGCCTCGACGAAAATTTCGGCGGTAGCCCCGGCCAGCATCGCCATCAACCCGATGTGAATGATGTCGGTGGCGATCTCGCCCATCAGATGCACGCCGAGAAGCTTCATGTCGCTGCGGCGGAAAAGGAGTTTAAGAAAGCCGCCTTTGTCGCCGATGATCTGGCCCCGCGCATTTTCCTCGTAACGGGCGCGGCCGGCCACGTAATCGATTCCCTTTTTCTTGAGCGATTCTTCCGTTTCCCCGACCATGCTGACTTCCGGAATAGTATAGATTCCATTGGGTAATAAAGGGGCGATGCCGGATACTTTTGCGTCAAACGCATGCCGGACCGCCCGGCGGGCCTGCTCCATGCTGGTCGAGGCCAGAGCGGGAAAGCCAATCACGTCGCCGGCGGCAAAGATATGCGGCACGTTGGTGCGGAACTGATGATCGACCAGGATGAGACCCCGCTCGCCGGTGGTCACACCTGCCGCGGGCAGATTCAATCTATCGATATTGCTTTTTCTTCCCGCCGCGACCAGAACGGCATCGACGGTCAGCGATGTGCCCGAAGAGAGGCTAAGCGTCACTTCTCCGGAGGGCAAAGAGACGCACTTTTGGACTTTTTCGTTCCAGTGAAAAACGATGCCCGAGCGTTCCATGGCGGCGGTCAGGGCCTGCGACACCTCGGTGTCAAGAAAGGGCAGGAGTTTGTCGCGGCCATCAATGATGTGCGCCTTGGCCCCCAACGCAGCGAAAGTGCAGCCATACTCGCTGCCAATCACGCCGGCGCCGACTACGGCCATGGTTTTGGGAATGCGGTCGAGTTTCAGGATGGTGTCGGAATCGTAAATTTCACCGGCGCCAAAGGGAAAAAGATCGGGGCGAACGGGCGAAGATCCGGTCGCGATCAAAATATTTTCTCCGCGCAGGAGAACCGGCTCCTGCGCCGCCGGGGGGGGGGCGTCCTCCAAGGCGCCGGTAACCGGGCCTACTTGGACCGTATGCGGATCAACAAAGGAAGCCAGGCCGTAGTAAAGGCCGGTATGGTGGGATTCGAGCCGTTGCAAAAGGGCGTTATTGAAGATGGCGCGGACGTTCTGCTCGTGGCCGAGGAAATCGGAGATGGTCACTTCCCGGCGCAGGGAGAGGTCCACGCCATAAAGCTCGCGGGATTTCATCCCGGACAGAGCCAGGGCGGTTTCACGGAGGGTTTTGCTCGGAACGGTGCCGGTATTAATTCCGGCCCCGCCAAGCTGAGAATGACAATGGATCAAGGCGACGGTCTTATGCAGGTTCGACGCGGAGGTGGCGCCGATCAGGCCCGCCGGTCCGCCACCGATGATCACCAAATCGTAGGTTTTGATCTCGTTTGACATGACATAATATTGCTTCGCGCCGGATTATTGCCATAAAAAATCCCATCACCTGAGCAGGGCCGAAAGAGACGCCCAGGGTAAGCCATGGCTGGCGGATTGAGACACGTGGCTGCTTGGCCCCAGGTTTTGCCGGCTCTTTTCTTGTGGATCGCATGTGCCGGAGCTGCTATATATCGCGGCTTGTTTTACGGCTTTTTCCTGGAGGTTGCCGGTTGCAGAAGAGAACTTGCCGCGGGGAAAAATCGTCATAACTTCTGACAACGAGAGTAAAAGCCCCATGGCCCGCCGATTTGCACGAAGCTATACCCAACATTCTGTGAAAATCTGGTTCTGCCTACTGGTTGCCGCTTTTTCCGTTCTTCCGGCGGTTTTGCGCGCTGATGAGTCCGATTCGTCCCGTTATGTCCACCAGGCCGTGACTTACTCTTCCAAGGGAACGATTTCGCGCCAATATACCTTGGAGGACAGGGTTCGCTATCAGCTCTGGAATTACACGTGGAATCCCGATCCCAACAAGCCGATTACCCGAATTGAAGTCCGTCTCGGGGAACAGAAGGTTTACGTCTACCAGGGGGACGATGTTGCCGGGGTCAGCCCGACGACCACCGGCAAACCGGGTCACGAAACGCCGACCGGTCATTACACCATCCTGCTCAAGGACATCGACCACAAGTCGAACCTCTACGGCGTTTTTCTCGACGCTAATGGTTACGTCATCGACGGCAATGCCAGTTCCTCGGAAAAGCCGCCGGCCGGCGCCGTTTATGATGCCGCCGACATGCCCTACTATCTGCGCATCCGCGACGATGGCGTCGGCCTGCACGGCGGTTTTCTGCCCGGTTATCCGGCTTCGCACGGCTGCATCCGGCTTCCGCACGCCTTTGCCGAACTTCTCTTTTCCAATGTCTCTGTCGGTACGCCGGTCGACGTCGTTCCCTAGAATCTACTAAAATCTAGGGCTAAGACGCCAACCGGCGGAAGATCAGCTTCGTGGAGCCACCGGCCCGATGGTTTCTCCCGGGCGATAGGTGGGTTGGAACTTGAGGTCTTCGACCGGCTGTCCGGTTAACGACGCCTGGACGAGGGCCTCCGCTGCTTTTTGCCCCGCGGTAAAGAAGTCGAACCGCA
>DATJMI010000102.1:0-3175 GCA_035508775.1 Methylacidiphilales bacterium | reverse complement strand
TACATCGCGCCGAAATGCATCGGGCCAAAGCCGATGCGATACTTCATCGCGTCGTCCCAACGGCTGTCCTCGGTGTCGCCGCCGCCGGCCATGGTGCCGTTATACCCGATATAGGAAAAGGCATAGCTGCCGCTGGCTGGGTCGTAAAGGAGCATGGCATCGGTACCAAGAGAGCGCTGGCGCCCGAAGGTCAGCGTGCCGAATTGCGTGGACGAGACACCGCCATAGATTTCGTCATTGAAGGGTTGGCCCGCGCGCGCGCCGTCGATGGCGTACGAATAGGCTTCCCTGGGAAGGCCGTTGTTGATGGTCTGAGTGGCCGACGCGTTGGCCAGCAGGCCGGACTGCGGATTGATGCCAGTAGAAGCGTTGAACACGATGGACCAGCCGGGCAGAAACTCTTCCTTGCCCCGGATGCCCAGACCGGTCTGCTGCAGGTTGTTCGGTGCGACGACGAATCGATGTTCATAGCCGTTGCGGTTGATCAGCGATGCGCCTTCATAGTTGTAGCCGTTTTCCGGCAAGCCGTGGCTGACCCAGCCGACACCGACGTCATAAGCACCGTACAGGGTGATGCCGTGCCAGGTGAGCGTGCAATCGGTGGTGGCGAACTCGTGGCCGCTCGTGCAAGCGTCGGGAGCGGTCCGCTGCATCGTAATGTCGACGGTGGCGTCCTGGCCAATCGCCAAGCTGATCCCCGTGCGGGTTTCATCGGCGAACCGTGGTTTTGCCGCGCGAATCTCGAAGTGGCCCGGAGGCAGGCCGTAGGCGTGATAGTGCCCTCTGCCGTCGGTTGCGAGCGTGCGGGTTGCCCCGGTATCAACGTTTACGATAGTCACTCTCACATCGGGAAGGGTTGCGCCAGTTTGGTCGGTCACCACGCCGGAAAGGGTGGCACCTGTTTGGGCCCAAGTGACGCCATTTATGCACAGGAAAAAAAGCAGCGCTGTCAAGCAAGCGGTTTTGGTTCGATTTCTCACTTGTTGCGCGATCATGAACATGCCTCCAAGTGGACACACGAGATATCCGCGAGCCAAAAGTTTGTCGGTGAAGAAAGAGCCCTTATTCAATACGGTTCGAACCGCTAAGTCAAACCGACTTAATTCGGATGGTGGGTATACGGAATTACGCGAATTGGCTTACCAAAAATCGCCTATCGGGAATGCAGCAGCAGCGACTAACTTCGTAATGAGGGAACAAAAACGGCTTTGCCGGGCCTGCCGGCGGCGACGTAGGAATAAAGCTGCCGCGCCTCATCGAGCGAGCCGCGTTTTGCAATGGCCGCGGGTTTGAGCACGCCTGCTTCAAACAGAGGAGTGAGGGAAGAAAGCAGGCTGGCGCCATCGGTGACCGTAAGCGCCACAGTGTCGACACCCGAAAGGGTGAGGCGACGATGGTAAAAATCGATGAGATCGAAGCTGACGCGGCGGTTGCCCACGGACGTGATGTTGACTTGGCGGCCAAGCTGGCGCAGGGTCGAGAGCACCGGCTCGAACAGTTCGCCGCCGACGCAGTCGAAAGCCACGTCGACGCCTTGCCCCTTAGTAATTTCCTTCACCGCTTCTTTCAAATCGGACGAACTGGTATCGACGTAGCCCAGCAAGTCGAGTCCGTCCAGCTGCTTGGATTGCAGCGGCTTGCGATCGACGGCGATGAGCCTGGCGTTGTGCGTGTGTCCGAGTTGCAGGACCGCGGAACCGACACCGCCTTGCGCTCCGGTGACCAGAAGAGTTTCGCCCTGCTGCAAGCTGGCGCGGCGGAAAAGCCCTTCGTAAGCGGTCAGAAAATTTACGCCAACGCAGGCGGCATCCTCGAAGGAAAGGTTGCGAGGCTTGGCGGAAACGGCTTCCGCCGGAATGACCAGGAATTCGGCATGGCTGCCATCGCGCGTGAAGCCAGTGTCTCCGCCGCTGCCCCAAACTTCCGTGTTGCGCAGGTTGGCGGGGCCTTCGACGACAATGCCCGCGAAGTCGCGGCCCGGGGTGCGAGGAAGCGTGGTGGATGCCATTCTGCCCTGCAGATTTTTCACGTCACTGGGATTGATGCAGGCAGCCAGCACTTTGATTTGCACCTCCCCGGGATGGAGGATGGGATTCGGGATTTGTTCGACAGAGAGATTTTGGAGGTTATCGGCAAAGGCGGAAAAACGGACCGCTTTCATGAAGGACCCCTCCTCTGGAGCGCGAGCTGGAGTCTGAAGACTGGATGCGCACTTTTGGGACGCCTCCGAGGATATCACGCGAGATTCGGGATGGTCGCGGTTTTGACGTTAGAGAGGCGGCGGATATGCGCGGGAAGAGTACAATTTCGAATATGAAAAAACCTGGGCGTGTTTGTGCGGCTTGCGTTTGCTGCTTCGTGCTGGTGGTGTGGCCGGCTCTGTCGCAGCAGTCCAGCGAAGAAAAAGGGGTACGGTTTACGCTGGACGATGGAGCGATTGTGCGCGGCGATTTGCTGCAGAAACAGATCGCGCTGATTTTTACCGGCGGCGATTACGGGGAAGGAACCGAGCCAGTTCTGAACACTCTCGACAAATTGCAGATCAAGGCAGGTTTTTTTGTGACCGGCGGATTTTTGAGGGATGTGGGGCGGCGGCACTTGGTGGAACGCGCCGTGTCGGAAGGGCATTACGTGGGGCCGCATTCGGACCAGCATCCGCTGTATTGCCCCTGGGATGATCGCGAGAAATCGTTGATCAGCGAAGCGGATTTCAAGAAAGATTTGGGAAAGAACATTGCTGATCTTAAGGCGTTGGGCGCGCTGAAATCCGAGCCGGTCTATTTCATTCCGCCGTATGAATGGTTCAACGCCGAGCAAGTGAAGTGGGCCAAAGAAATGGGCGTGGTGATGTTTAATTTTTCTCCCGGAAGCGGTTCGAACCGGGATTACATGCCGGAGAGCGATCCGAGGTTCGTGTCGTCGCAGAAAATCTTGCAGGATATTTTGGCGTACGAACAGAAAAATCCGCATGGCTTGAATGGCTATATTTTGCTGCTGCATTTGGGGGCGGACCGCAAGGACAAAATGTTTTTGTTGCTGGAGCCGCTGGTTCAGGAATTACGCGCGCGGGGATACAGGTTTGTGCGCATTGACGCGATGTTGCATGCGGCAGAGTAAGCGGAAGAAAACCGCGCAAGGTAGCAAGGTAGTGGAAGGGTAAGTGATGACGGACGGG
>DATJMI010000101.1:0-60393 GCA_035508775.1 Methylacidiphilales bacterium | reverse complement strand
CCTGCGCGATTTCCGTGCGGTCCTTGACCTTCTTGGAGATGCGGCTGATTTCGTTGACCAACGCTTCGACGGCCTTGTTGATGCCGCGCTGGAGCGAGGTCGGGTTGGCGCCGGCGGTGACGTTCTTGAGGCCTTCCTTGTAGATGGCCTCGGCGAGAACCGTCGCCGTGGTGGTGCCGTCACCGGCGATGTCGCTGGTCTTGCTGGCGACTTCGCGCACAAGCTGCGCGCCGATGTTTTCGTAGGGATCTTCCAACTCGATTTCCTTGGCCACCGTGACGCCGTCCTTGGTGATGGTGGGAGAACCGAATTTCTTGTCGAGGACGACGTTGCGTCCGCGGGGTCCGAGCGTGGCCTTGACGGCCTTGCTCAATTTCTCGATGCCGCGCAGCAATGCATGCCGGGCGTGTTCATCGAACTGAAGTTGTTTTGCTGCCATAAATGAGCTCCTTTTTTAGAGTTCAGAGTTAGAGGTTGAGTGGGGCGGTCAGGCGAGGATGCCGAGGATATCGTCCTCGCGCAAAACCTGATAGGTGGTGCCGTCGATTTTGATCTCGGTACCGCCATACTTGCTGATGAGGACACGGTCGCCGACTTTGACTTCAAAGGGCTGTTTCTTGCCCTCGTCGTCGAGTTTGCCGGTGCCGATGGCGACGACTTTCGCCTCCTGCGGTTTTTCCTTCGCGGTATCAGGAATGATGATGCCGCCCTTTTTGACTTCGCCCTCTTCGATCGGTTGCACAAGCACCCGATCGCCGAGGGGACGGAAGTTGGGGTTTGCCATATTTCTGTCTCCTTTCGTTTTGTGTTTTGGTTAAAAATCATCCCGGGCTTGTCGTGGGATCGGCGGGTGGGCGGTTTTTTCGCCCCGCGTCCGCTGCTTCCGCGACAGACTCAGGATGACATTGGTTAAATTTTATTCTTCGATGACAGCGACGATATTGGCCGTGACGATGACGTGCTTGGTGTTGCGTTTGGCGTCGAGCAGAATGATGAACTTGCCGTCGCCGGTGTGTTCGATAAAGTCGGCTTTCAGGGTCCGCGAGGTGTCGGCGTAGAGGATGCGGTAGGTTTTCATTTCCTCGACCTTATTTCAAGTAAGCCTTATATCGCCGAGAGCCGAGATCTTCGACTCGCTGAATTGGAATCAAACTTCCATCTTCATCCTTCAAGGCAATAATCCTGAGGTAAACAACTCGATCCATTGGAATCGTACTTCCTAGGGGAATATTCCTGGTGTTTGGAATCTTTCGAGAAGTTTCGAATTCGATAGAAGGCGGCTCAAAAAAAGGCGGCCCGGTCCACACTAGCGGCCGTCCTGCAGACGGCGGCACCATGGAAGGCTTTCGTATAACCTTCACAATATCGATTTCTGTTCCGTCGCTTAGGATAACAGCCTTCATAGAGATATTTTATTTCTTCCCCTTCTTGTCATCCTTATCGACCATCTCGAAATCGGCGTCGACGACGTCGTCCTTCGGCGCACCTGAAGCCGAAGCTCCCGGCGGCGGCGTCTGCGTGCCGGGCGCGCCTTCCGGAGCGCCGCCGCCCGCACCACTGGACGCAGTCCCTTGCGCGGAGGAAGCCTGCTTGTAGAGATCGGACGAAACTGCCTGGACTTTCTGGTTAAGCGATTCGAGCGCCGCCTTGATGGCGTCGGCGTCGTCCTTGGTCAGGGCGTCCTTGACCTTCTTCACCTCGTCCTCGATCTCGGTCTTCTTGGCCTTGTCGACCTTGTCGCCCAAATCGCGCAGCATCTTCTCGGCGGCATAGGCGGCCGAGTCGGCGGTGTTGCGCAGTTCAACCTTTTCCTTCGTCTTGCGGTCTTCCTCGGCGTGAGCCTCGGCGTCGCGGGTCATCTTCTCGATTTCGTCCTTGGAAAGGCCGCTCGATCCGGTGATGGAAATCTTCTGCTCCTTGCCGGTGCCGAGGTCCTTGGCCGAGACGTGGAGAATGCCGTTGGCGTCGATGTCGAAGGTGACTTCGATCTGCGGCACGCCGCGCGGGGCCGGCGGAATGCCGTCGAGGTGGAAGGTACCGAGCTGCTTGTTGTCGCGGGACATGGGCCGCTCGCCTTGCAATACCTTGATTTCGACGCCGGGCTGGTTGTCGGAATAGGTGGAAAAAGTCTGCGTCTTCTTGGTTGGGATCGTCGTGTTGCGCGGAATCATCGGCGTGGCGACGGAACCGGAGGTTTCGATGGCCAGCGTGAGAGGCGTCACGTCGAGCAGGAGCACATCCTTCACGTCTCCCTTGAGGACGCCGCCCTGGATGGCCGCGCCGACGGCGACGACTTCATCCGGATTCACGCCCTTATGGGGCTCTTTGTTCACGAGCTTGCGCGCCGTTTCGATGATCTTCGGCATGCGGGTCATGCCGCCAACAAGCACCAATTCGTCGATCTGCGCAGCCGAGAGCTTGGCGTCGTTCAAACAGGCGCTGACCGGCTTGATCGTCCGTTCCGTCAGGGCGTCGGTGAGTTGTTCGAGCTTGGCGCGGGTCAGGTCCTTGCGGATGTGCTTCGGGCCGGTCTGGTCCGCGGTGATAAAGGGGAGGTTGATCTCGTAGGTCTGCGAGGAGGAAAGAGCGATTTTCGCCTTTTCCGATTCCTCTTTCAGACGCTGGATGGCGTCCGGCTGACCTTTGAGATCGATTCCGGTTTCGGATTTAAATTCGGTCAGCAGCCAGTCCATGACCGCATTGTCCCAATCATCGCCACCGAGATGGGTGTCGCCGTTGGTCGCTTTGACTTCAAACACGCCGTCGCCGATTTCGAGGACGGAGATATCGAACGTGCCGCCGCCCAAATCGTAGACGGCGATCTTTTCATCCTTCTTTTTTTCGAGGCCGTAGGCGAGCGAGGCGGCCGTCGGCTCGTTGATGATGCGCAGGACTTCGAGTCCCGCGATCCGGCCGGCGTCCTTGGTCGCGTGACGCTGGCTGTCGTTAAAATAGGCCGGGACGGTGATGACTGCCTGGGTGATTTTCTCGCCGAGTTTGGCTTCGGCGTCGGCCTTGAGCTTGCTTAAAATAAAAGAGGAGATTTCCTCGGGAGAAAAGACCTTCTTTTCGCCTTTGACTTCGACTTCGATGTGGGCGTCGCCATTTTTCGCTTCCACCACTTTATAAGGAACACGGGCGGTTTCCGATTTCACTTCGGCAAATTTGCGGCCCATGAAACGCTTGACGGAGAAAACCGTGTTTTTGGAATTGGTGACCGCCTGGCGCTTGGCGGCCTGGCCGACGAGCCGCTCGCCGGTCTTGGTAAAGGCGACCACGGAAGGAGTCGTCCGCGCCCCTTCGGAATTTTCGAGCACCACCGGCTCGCCGTTCTCCATGACGGCCATACACGAATTGGTTGTACCTAAGTCGATGCCTAATATCTTTGCCATAGTATTCTTTCCTCGCAGGATACGGGCCGAGGTGATCAATATTTTATAATTTCCTTTTCATAAACTACTTACAATTTAATCCCATTGGGGAAGAATTTTCGAAAGAGGCAAAAAAGAGACGTATTGTCGCAGCCTGAGCGTCAAAATGGCCTTAGCGGACGCCAACCTTAACCGCCTCGCCAACGTCCGTTAGATTTCCTTGAGCGCCTCGTCGATCCACCCGAGCAACTGCCGGATATTTTCGGTGCTTTCGTCGCCCATGTGGGAGATGCGGAAGCTCGTGCCCTTGATCTTGCCGTAGCCGCCGTCGATCACGCACGAATGCTTGGTCTTCAGCACGCTGTTGAGTTTCGGGATATCGATGTTTTTGTTGTTCGCCACGCAGGTCAGCGTGACCGATTCGTAACCCTCTTTCGGGAAGAGTTTGAACCCGCGTTCCTGCGCCCAGGCGCGCGTCAGCTTGGCATTCTCAAGATGGCGGGCATAGCGGGCATCGAGACCTTCGGCGAACATATCCTCAAGCTTGCTTTGCAGGGCGTAGAAGTGGGAAATGCTCGGGGTCGTTGGCGTCATATTCGACTCCTGGTTCTTTTTGAACTCGAGGATGTCGAAGTAGTAGCCCCGGTCCTTGATCGTCGCGGCCTTGGCGTAAGCTTTTTCCGACACGGTAAAGACAGCCGCGCCCGCCGGCAATGCCAGCGCCTTCTGCGTGCCCGCCAGCATCAGGTCGATACCCAGCTCATCAAATGGAATTTTCATGGCCGTAAAGGACGAGACGCAATCGACGATGAACTGCACGTCCGGGAATTTTTTCATTACCTTGGCGACGTCAAACAGGGGATTCATCGTCCCGGTGCTCGTTTCGTTGTGGATGAAGGTGATGGCGTCAAACTCGCCGGTCGCCAGCTTGGCTTCGATCGCCTCCGGCGTGATTGGCTGGCCCCATTCGACCTGCAAAGGTTCGGCCTGTTTGCCGCACTTTTTCGCCACGTCAAACCACTTGTCCGAAAACGCGCCGCTCATGCAGTTGAGCACTTTCTTGCTCACCAGGTTGCGGACGGCGCCTTCCATCACGCCCCAGGCCGAACTCGTGCTGACGAAGACCGGTTGTTTGGTGAAAAAAATCTGCTGGAGTTTCGGATGGACGTCGGCATAGAGCGCCTGAAAATCCTTGGAACGGTGTCCAACCATCGGCCGCGAAAACGCGCGCATGGTTTTTTCCGAGACTTCCACCGGACCGGGAATGAAGAGCTTGATATGGGTCATAAGCCGGTCAGTTTATCTATCTCCTTTCCCTTTCACAAGAAAAGGCGCGAATTTTATGGGAATTTGGCGTTTTTCTTAAATTCCGTTGAAACCAATCGCTATTTCTCCTGATTGATCTTGGCATTCGGATGGACATCGCCCCACACCGCAACCGTATCGGCGGCAAAAATTTCCTCCAACGCCTCCCTCGCCGCAGCTTCCGTCAATGTGAACACTCGGGCTCCCTCTTTCAAAGCAGGTGGCACGGCATTCACGTCACCCACCACCAAAATCAGATGTCTCTTTTCCTTATCACTCATAAATGAATCAGGTAATCGTGATCGCGGATCAGTTCCGCTGTCCGCATGGGCGATATGGTCTCGTAAGAAAACACCGAGCCAGCCAACGCCTCTTTATCCGTGAAGGAATCTTCGACGTAAATCGGGCGCGGCGACTCGGCGACGATGGGCAGATAGCGGACAAAATTATCCTCATCCACAAGCTCGTCCGGGTATTCCTGCAGGCAATAACCTGCCGGCCCGCGCAGCAACAGCGTCACATCCGTTTTTTTCCACGCGCCGATTCCGGCGGCTATGCGTATTCCCTCGGCGGGACGCGGGCTGGTCCTCGGATCGGTCTCAATCAGCACCAAAGTTTTCGGCAAAGACATAATTGAAAAAAGCCTCCGCTAAAACGACACGAACCGGTCCGTGCTTCCGACCACATCGGCCAGGACCGTCAGGCCCGACCAAGCCGCCGAATCATCCACCGGCATCTTCCTCCGCTGAGCGCCGTAGGCGCAACCGAAGAGATTGGCTCCACGTGCCTTGAGCGCCTGTACTTCCGACGTCCCGACCGCCCACACGCCATCATCCACGCAATAGAGATAGACCCGCGCGCCTGCGTCCAGCGCGGCGTTCATCAGGGCCAAAGCCGGGCGAAAATTGGGATGGGCCGGGGCCGTCGTCAACAAAACACCCAGCTTTTTGCCTGTAAGTTCAACCATGGAGACCGGCCTTTGCTTTAGTCGCTTAGATTCACGCCGCGAATCACCATCCCCTCGGGCACCAACATGACCGGGATTCCATCACGGATGGGATAGGCCACGGCGCGGTCCACCCGGATTAAAGCGCCCTCGACCGGCTCCTCCACCTTTTTTCCCATAACCGTGAGTATCCGCCCAGCCCGGATCGCCTCATTGAGCCGTGCAATTTCGCCTTCCGGCGCAAGAGCAACATCCTGATAGGTCTCCGGGCAAACCAGCAGGGCAAGCAGTTGAGGATCGAGCATGTCTTGCCAAAATAGGGCTTTGATTCCAGGAAGCAAGATAAGCCCTTAGAACCATCTGCGATTTCCCACCACGCATTTATCTGATAGAGTTATGATTGCCTAGAAGCCAAAAATCGTCTGAACTAATTGCTACCGTGATATACAAATCGATCCTTCTTTTCGGCGCCCCGGGTTCAGGCAAAGGCACCCAGGGCAAGATTCTCGGCACTATTCCCGGTTTCTATCACTGTGCCTGCGGCGATGTCTTCCGTGCGGTCGATGTCCGCTCCGAGCTGGGCAAGGCTTTCCTCGAATACTCCAGCAAAGGACAGCTCGTTCCCAACGATATCACTGTCGGCCTTTGGTCGGTCCACATTGATGCCATGGTCCAAGCGGGACGTTTCAAACCCGATATCGATTTTCTCGTCCTAGACGGCATTCCACGCAATACCAACCAAGCCAAAATGCTTGGAACCAAGATCGATGTCCGCCGCATTTTCCACCTCGTTTGTAAAGACAAAGCCAAAGTCTACGACCGTCTCAAACGCCGGGCGCTCAAAGACAATCGTCTGGATGATATCAACGAGGAAGTCATCGAGCGCCGGCTTCGGGTCTACGAAGAGGAGACCAAACCCGTCCTCGACTTTTACGGCCCTCAGCTCACCACCCAGGTCAATGCCGACCAGTGGCCCTATCAAGTCCTTCGCGATATTCTCCAGGATATCGAGTACTATCGCTCCGTGCCCAACGATTAAGAGCTCTTGCCTGCCATGCGGCCAAGATCCATTTCCACCATCAATTCCAAAATGCCTCCCCAAGCGCCAATAAAAGATTTTCCATTGCCTCGGGCAATGCAGGGTAACAAAGCTTAAGTTATGCGAGCGATCTTTCTCGGAACCGCCGACGGCCATACCAGCGCCCGGCGCGAACATTCCGGGGTTTTGATCCATTCGGAAGAAAATACGCTTTTGCTAGATTGTGGCGCAGCCGCCGCCCGTTTCCTGCTCCATAAAAAATTCCTCCCCGACGTACCCGATGCCCTTTGGCTTAGCCATATGCATAGCGACCACAATGGCCAATTTTCCTCACTTATCCAATCACTCTGGCTTCGTGCGCGCCGTGCTCCTCTGCATGTTTTCGGCCCCGCTGAAGTCATGCGCGCGATGAAAGACTGGCTCGAAAAGTGTCTTCTTTTCCCCGAACTTATCGGCTTCCCCATCCATTGGCATGAGGTCAAACCCGGCCGCGCTATCACTCACGGCCCTTTCACCTTCACACCTTTTGCCACGCAGCATCTGAGCAGTCTGGCCAGCTATTTTAAGCGGGCCTATCCCAACACCTGCTTTGATTGTTACGGCGTGTTGCTCGAATATGCCGGCATCCGGTATGTCTATTCCGCCGACTTGGCTCATCCCCGCGAACTGGCCCCGGCCCTGGAAGCCGGAAAAATCAAGGCTCTCCTTTGTGAACTCACCCATTTCCCCGAACGCGAGCTTTTCCGTGAAGCGGCCAAATACAACATTCAATCCATTTGGATTACGCATTATCCCGATCATCTCGTCCGCCGCGAGGCCGAACTTAAACAAATCGCCGAGGAGGAAAAATTCCGCGGTGACATTCACTTGGTACATGACAAAGTTGCTCAAGAGATATAATTCATCTTATATTTGACGGGAAAGCCGGTTGGAGAATTATCTTATGTCTGAAGAACTTTCAAAGCCCACATTACCCACCTTCAGTTGGATTGGTCAGCTCAATCCCGACGATCGTGACTTGCTCAGCTCCTATGGCGAATTTTTCCCGGCTTATCCCGGCACCGCCATTATTAACGAGGGTGATATGCAGACATCTGTTTTTGTCGTGATCAGCGGCAGTCTCGAAGTTTGCGCCAAGCAGGAAGACGAAACCGAACTTTTACTCGCCCGCGTCGGTGCCGGTGAAACTCTCGGCGAGATCAGCCTTTTTGACCCCGGCCCAGCCGCCGCCACCGTCCGGGCCAGCGAATTCAGCCAGATCTGGCGCATTGCCGATGAAGACTTGATCGACTTTATGGAAGAAAATCCCGGTGCCGGTAACGTTCTTTTGCGCACTCTGGCCTCCATCCTTGCCCAACGCCTCCGCCAGATAAACCCACGCGCCTTCGGCCTCAGCACTTACGCCATTGTCGCCCCACCCGAGCCTGACCACGAAGCGCCTCTTTCTGATTCAGCTCCAGAAACATCCGCTGACACCGCCGAAGCGGTTCCAGTTACCGTCCCGGCCACTACCATTGAAACAGCGGAGCAGAACAAGACGGGTACTGAGGCGATTGCCGAACCCGTTGAAACCGCCGTCACCGACAACCCTCCCCCCCAAGCGGCCGGCGCGCCCAAAAAACGGGTTTCCACCAAAACTACACGCGTTCCCGACCCCGACGAACTCGAACCTCTTGTGTAGAAGTCACGTCCATCAATCTCCAAGATACCCAGGCGTCCCGCGAGATGGATTGGTCTCTACCCAAGGCATAACCGAAGGAGCAACCTCATTTGCAAAGATTCTCCGTAACTTTCGTGTGACCCTTTCGATTGCCATCGAATAAGGTTGCCGGAGAAACTTCCCCCGTTATTTTGAAATGAGGCCCCGGTGGGGTCTCACCAAACCCATATCCAACTTTTTTCTTATGTCTCAAACGGCTGACATCGCACTCATCGGACTGGCTGTCATGGGCCAGAATATCATTCTCAACATGAACGATCATGGCTTCGTCGTGGCGGTCTATAACCGCACCGTCAGCAAAGTCGACGAGTTTCTCGCCAACGAAGCCAAGGGCACCAAGATCATCGGCGCGCATAGCCTTCAGGAACTCGCCGGTCTCCTCAAGAAACCGCGGCGCATCATGCTTCTCGTCAAAGCCGGCGCCGCTGTCGACGAATTCATCGGTCATCTCGTCCCCTTCTTGGAACCGGGCGACATCATCATCGACGGTGGCAACTCCTATTACGAAGATAGCGTGCGCCGGTACCATGATCTCAAACAAAAAGGCATTCTTTTTGTCGGTTCCGGCGTTTCCGGCGGCGAAGAAGGCGCGCGTCACGGCCCCTCGCTCATGCCTGGAGGCGCCCCGGAAGCGTGGCCCCATATCAAGGCCATTTTCCAATCCATCGCCGCGAAAGTCGACCAAGGTGTTCCCTGTTGCGATTGGGTGGGTGAAAGCGGTTCCGGCCATTTTGTCAAAATGGTTCACAATGGCATCGAATATGGCGATATGCAGCTTATCGGCGAAGCCTACCATCTTCTCTCCGCCGGCCTTGGACTCGGCAATGAACAGCTTGCCCAAGTTTTCAATGATTGGAATAAGGGAGATCTCGATTCGTATCTCATCGAAATCACCTCGAACATTTTCAAATTCAAAGACGATGCGGGGGGCGACGGTTATCTCGTCGACAAAATTCTCGACGCCGCAGGCCAGAAAGGCACCGGCAAATGGACCGTCGTCTCCGGACTCGACCATACGGCGCCCATCACCCTCATCGCTGAGGCCGTTTTTGCCCGTGTCATCTCCTCTCTCAAGGACGAACGCGTGGCCGCTTCGGCCATTTTGAGCGGCCCCGCCAGCAGTAAGTTTAACGGCGACATCAGCCAGACGACCGAGGATATCCGGCAGGCTCTTTATGCCTCCAAAATCATCTCCTACGCCCAAGGTTACATGCTCCTGCGCCACGTTTCCGAGCAATACAAATGGAACCTCAACTACGGCGGTATCGCGCTCATGTGGCGCGGCGGCTGCATCATCCGCAGCCGGTTTCTCGGCGACATCAAAGCCGCCTTTGACCGTCAGCCCAATCTCACCAATCTCGTTCTCGATGACTTTTTTGCCGAAGCGCTCAAAAAGGCCCAGAAGGGCTGGCGGCGCACCGTGGCTCTCGGCGCAACGCTTGGAGTTCCCACCCCCACGTTCTCCAACGCCCTCGCCTTCTACGATTCCTACCGTTGCGCCCGGCTGCCCGCCAATCTTCTCCAAGCGCAACGCGATTATTTCGGCGCCCATACTTACGAGCGAATCGACAAACCTCGCGGCCAATTCTTTCATTCCAATTGGACCGGCCAGGGCGGCACGACCTCTTCCACCAGCTACAACGCCTGATCCCATTTGTCCGGGAAAAAACCATGTCCTCCGCCGACCTTGTTCCGTCCTGTCCCCCGATGATTTCCAATGCGCCCACGGGCGTTCCTCCCACCGCCGCGGTCATCTTCGGGGCCACCGGCGATCTGACCCACCGCAAAATCATTCCCGCCTTTTACCATCTCGCGAAAAACTGCCTGCTTCCCGATGATTTTGCCATCATTGGTTTCGCCCGCCGTCCAAAGACCGATGATGAATTTCGCAAAGACCTCGAAGAGACCTTGCGCAAATTCTCCCACACTCAACCCGTGGATGACAAAGTCTGGAAGAAACTCTCCGCCCGCATCTATTATTTCCAGGGCGAATTAGACGACGCCGAGGCCTACAAGCGCCTTGCGCAAAAACTAAAGAATCTTCCGGAAAGCGCGAAAATCGGCGACAGCTACCTTTTCTACCTCGCGACCGCTCCTACTTATTTTGGCGCCGCCGCCCAGAATCTCGCCGCCGCCGGCTTGGCCAGCAAAAACGATGGTGGCCGGTACCGCCTGATTGTCGAAAAACCCTTCGGGGAAGATCTAAAGAGCGCTCAGGAACTCAACCGCACCTTGCAAAGCGCCTTCGCCGAAAAAGACATTTTCCGCATTGACCACTACCTGGGCAAGGAGACTGTCCAAAACCTTATTTATTTCCGCTTTGGCAATTCCATTTACGAACCGCTGTGGAATCGCCGCTACATTGACCATGTTCAGATCACCGTCGCCGAGCAAGTTGGCGTCGAAAGCCGCGGCGGCTATTACGACCAGGCTGGCGCCGCCCGGGATATGCTCCAGAATCATCTTTTTCAGCTCTTCACTCTCACCGCCATGGAACCGCCTGCCTCGCTCGACGCCGAGTCAATCCGGGACGAGAAAGTGAAGGTCCTCCGTTCGATTTCCACGCCCACTCCGGAATATCTTCAGAAAAACGTCGTTCGCGCCCAATATGGTGGCGGTTACATTGGCAACAAGGCCATTCCCGCCTACCGTCAGGAAGAGCGGGTCGATCATCAGTCGCTGACGGAGACTTTTGTCGCGGTCCGCTTCGAAGTCGATAATTGGCGCTGGCACGGCGTTCCCTTCTATCTCCGCACGGGGAAGGCTCTCGCTGCCCAATTCACCGAAATCAACATCCATTTTAAACGTCCTCCCAGCGTTCTTTTTGCCGCCTCCGCCGACAAAAAAATCCACCGCAATTCGCTGCGCATCCGGATTCAGCCCAATGAAAGCATCAGTATAAATTTCAACGCCAAAATCCCCGGCAAAGCCGAAGCCGAACTCGTCAACATGGACTTCTCCTACAAGCGCAGCTTCGCCAATTATCTGCCCGAAGCTTACGAACGGCTTCTGGTCGACGCCCTGATCGGGGAATCGACTCTCTTCACCCGCGCCGATGAGGTCGAGCAAGCCTGGCGCCTAGTCGATTCCCTGCACGATCTCTGGTCGAAACAAAAAATCAAAGACCTTCCTCTCTACGCCTGCGGCTCAATGGGCCCCGTCGAGTCCGATCTCCTGCTCGAAAGAGATGGACGGCACTGGACACGCTCCCGGGAACTCAAATCGTGAACGGAAACATCCGCCTCTGGCTGATGATCGTTTTTGTTGGCTGCGCCGCCGCGCTCCGCGCCCAAGACAAACTTCCGCCGCCGCCGGTTGATACGAATACTTCTCCCTATCATCTCGCTCTTCTTGCCTACAAGGATGGGCGTTATGAGAATGCCCGCAAAGCCATCGATGCGGCGGAGAAAGCCGCGCCTGATGACGTTCCCACCGAAATCCTCAAGGCCCGCATTCTGACCGAACAGCTTGACTTCGCGGACGGCGCAGCCCTGCTCAAAAAAGTCATCGCCTCCAACGGCGGCTATGATGCCCAGTTCGCCCTCGGCGACCTTTATCTCCGCCAGCACAATTTTTCCGGAGCCGTTCAAGCTTACAACCTATGCCTGGCCCAGAAACCGAATGATCCTGGCCTTCTTCTCAATCTGATCTATGCCCTCATCGGCTCCGATGATTACGTGACCGCCGGGAAATATTTCAGCCAGCTCAAGCCGTTCGATCCCGATTATCCCTCGTATTATTTCGCCAAGGCCGCTCTCGCCCAGGCTTCCGGCAAAGGTACCGAAATCGACGAGGACCTCGAAACGGTCCGCACCATTTACGGCAGCACGACCGCCAACCGGTATCTCAGAACTTATCTCCAGGTCTTTATTGGCAGCGCGAGAAACTTCACCGCATCCCGGGCCGAACCGCCCTCCACCAACGCGCCCCCGGCCACGGCGGGAAAAACTCCATAGGCCATTCTTCTATCGGCGCGTTATTTCTTCTGCTTTTCCTCGCGTTGATGCTTTTCCCAAATCCGCTGTTTTGCCTGCTCGGCATGCGCCAATTGCGTGATCGGCAGATCTGGCAATTCCTTGCAAGTGACCATAAAGAATTCCTTGAACTCCTCAAGCGTCACATCCTCTTTTTGCCGTGACTCAAAAATCAACTGGGTGGTTGGCTGATCGATCCACGGCGTCTGGTCCAGGAACGGATTGCCGCTATAACCCAGCCCAAGCTCTTTCGCCAAAGTATCCGCGCAATAAACCAGGTGCGCCAGCCGGTTAATCTCATAATCGTCGGTTGAGGAAATCATGGACGCGAGCACATGCATCTTGCTCGATTCCGCCAGAGCCTGGTAACAACTCTCCGGCTCTTCATGGAATGCCACCAGATAACGCACCGCCCGCTGAAATTTATTCCGCGAGAGCCATTCATGTCCAATCTGAGAGTGGTCCACGCCAAAATATTGCTGCTCCACCTGCGACAGAGGCAGGTTCTGCTCGTAGGCATGCATCCAAACTCCCACCGTCTTCGCCGGGTAAAGTTCCGCCAGCACGAGTTTCCCGATATCGTGCACCACCCCGCACACGTATTCCATGCCGGTCGGCGGCAAGCCCAGCATATCGACGATAAATTCGGCCAATAAACCGGTGTAAATCTGATGCTGCCATAAGCCGTGCCAATTCATAGGGCATTCGCCCTGCCAGGGCCGGTAGAGCGCAATCGCCGTCATGGCGATATTACGCGACCGTTCCAGCCCGACCAATTCGATCTTCTCCGCGTCGCTCTGCGGACGGGCGGACGAGGCGTTGGCCATAAACGTGCTCAGCACTTCCAGGGTTTCTTTGTAGCTCGGCACCAGGAGCAAGGCTTGGATCAATGCCCGCAAATCTTCCGCCGAATCTTTTTGCATGGCCCGCAAGTCCGCCGCCATTTCGTTCATCTGCAATACCGGCCAGCGCGTATCCAGCCTCTCATAAACCTCCTGCGCCTCGTAGGTCTCCTGAAGCGTGAAAAGATGCTCGCCCTTTGCCGCCATATCGTCCGGTACCAGATCGAACAAGCTTTCCGGATGTCCGCCGCTGCGGGGCAAGGCGCGCCGTTCCACCGTTTCGACAATCGACAACAGCTTTTTGCCATACTGAAAGTGGTTGATGTTTTCCAGCGCCGCCGTGATTTCCGCGTAAGTTTGAAACCGGTCCGCCGGCTTCTTTTCCATCATTTTGCGCATGAGATTGCACCACCCGGGCGCAATCTCATGCCTTTGCAGTCTTTCCATCGGGAACGGGCTGTAAACATGCGCGCGGCACACGTCTTCGGTCGAGTCGCCGGGATAAGGAAATTCCCCGGTCATCAAATGAAACAAACTTGCCCCAAGGCAATACATATCGGTCCGGAGATCGGGTTTTTCCTGCATGACATGTTCCGGCGATGCATAGGCCGGCGTGCCCTGAAGCTCGTCGTCGCGCGTCCCGCTCAAAACCTCGGTCATCTTCCGTGCCAGGCCAAAATCGGTCAGCATGAGCACATTCTCGGAGTCGACCATGAAATTCGCCGGTTTTACATCGAGGTGAATGATGTTCGAGCGTGACGCGTATTCCAGGGCCGCCACGGCCTGCTTCATGAACCACATGGCGTCATCGACATTAAAAATTCGTCCCGCCAACAGCCAGTCTTCCAAGGTTTGCCCCTCGATATATCCCATCGCCAGATAAGGCACGCCTTGTTCTTCGCCCGCTGAATAAAGCGGCACGATATTGTTATGCCGCAATCCCGCGATTGCCCTCGCTTCCTCCAGGAAGTTGGCCATCACCTCCGGACTGCTCAAGTTCGTCCGGTGCATGATCTTGATGGCCACGTAGCGTTCCAGCGTCGGTTCGATCGCCTTGAATACTTCGCTCATGCCCCCTTCGCCCAATTTCTCCAGGATGAGGTACTGCCCCACCCGGGAACCGGCGGAAAAAAGTTGTTGGCTGGGATCCATGCGCGGTAAGACTTGGAAACGGCCCCCGGTCCACCATACCCGACCCTGGGACAGCACCCGTCAACCAAAGGTAAATTCCTTCAAATAAAAGGCAATCCCTCTCTGACTTCCTTCTCTTTACTTTTGCCCTTGGGGCGGATTTACGGACGAGGCCGGCGCATTGGGTTGTCCGGCGACCGAGAGCAGCAATGCCATCTGGTCGGCGAGAATCAGATCGCGCTGCGTCTTCGATGAACCGATACCGTGGCCAGCATCGTAATCGACTCGCAACAAAATCGGTTTTTTACCCGAAGTCGCCGCCTGAAGCCGGGCCGTCATTTTGAGCAAGTGCCACGGTGAAACCCGCGGGTCATTCGCGCCAGTAATGAGCAGCACTGCCGGATAAGCGGTACCATCCTTCACATGCTGGTAAGCGTCCATTTGGTAGAGAGCCTTGAAACCGGCCGGATCCTTGATCGAGCCAAACTCGGGTGTGTTGGAAGGCCCATTAGGTTCAAACTCAAAGCGCAGAATATCCATGACACCGACGTTACAGATGGCGAGCGAGAAAAGATCGGGACGTTGGGTCAGCGCCCCGCCGATGGTGATGCCGCCGGCACTCGTGCCGCGTCCCGCTAGATAGGTGGGTGATGTATAACCCTTATCGATCAGGTACTGCGCGCACGAAATAAAATCGCTGATGGTGTTTTGCTTGGTCTGCTTCTGTCCGGCGAGATGCCAGTCTTCGCCGTTTTCGCCGCCGCCGCGAACGTGCGCATAGGCGACAACGATGCCTCTTTCCAGCAAGGCAAGCCGCGTGGCGTCAAAACCAGGATCGATACTAATGCCGTAAGCGCCATATCCCTCGAGGAGACACGGATTTTTTCCGTTTAAAACCAAATTCTTCGGATAAATGATCGAAAGCGGAATCGGCGTGCCGTCCGCGCCGGGGGCGAGCATCTCGTCCGACGTAATGGCTGAAAAATCGACCGGACTAAGCGGCTCGATGGAGGTATTGGCGACCTTTCCGCCGGCGGGATCATAGGAGTACCACTGCGGAGGATGGGTCCAGCCCGACAACCGCATTAGCACGCCATCCTGATCTATATTCGTGAAAGGCCCCTCGCCGTCCGAGCCGTCAAATGGCAACGCAATCGGCGCGGCCGTTGTCTGGCCATAAGGAAGGCGCAGGATATGGGTGATTCCACCTTTCGCGGCGTCGATATAGAGCGCATCGCGCGCAGCGCCGATGCCTTTCAAAACCAAGTCCGATGCCGGCTGGACCACTGTCGCCTGCGCCATGTCCGGATGGCCGAGGTCGAGGTGGATAACCTTGAAATGAGGAGCATCCTTGTGGGTCAGCAGCCAAATATCGCTCCCGTGGATGGCTAGGCCGGTCACCTCATCGTCCACATCGACAAATTTTTTCCATCGAGGCGCACCCTGGGCGACCGCCCCGGCGGGCGAAAATGCCAGGGTCACCTCATTTCTCACGCCATGTGAAATGATCCCGATGGCATAGGAAGATCCAGGTTGAATGGCGACGGTGGGCTGATCGGTCGGAACCAGGCCAAGACTCGGGGTACCGACGCGGCTAAGCACGGCGACATCTTTGGCCGGATCATCGCCCATGCGATGCAGGTAAGCGGTCGAATCGAGTTCCTTGTCATTGCGCGATTCCCCCGGCGCCAGTTTTTTCAAGCGCACGAAATAAAAGAATTTGTCTGATGGATCCCAATTCACGGAAGCACCCCAAATGCGGTCGATGGCATCGGGCAAAAGCTTGCCGGTTGCGGCATCGATCAGACGCAGCATGCCCTCCTCCGAGCCACCGGCAGCGATTTCGACGGCGACCAGTTTGCCATCCCAGGACGGATAATAGTCGCTGATGGTGTAACGCTGGCCGGCGCCGCCTATGATCTGCGCATCGGCGAGCAGACGCTCCCCGCCTCCCAGTCTGTCCCGCACATAGAGCTTCGGCGTTTCATCCTGTGGCGTCAGCTTGAGATAAAAATAACGGGAACCCCAGTGTTCAACCTCTCCAACGCGAGTCGTGGCGTTATCGAGGTCCTCGATGCGCTTGACCAAAGCATCGCGGTCCGGCAGATGGCTGAGATAGTTGCGCGTGTAATCGCTTTGCCCCTTCATCCAAGCCTGCACCTCAGGCGAAGACAAATTTTCCATCCACCGGTAGGGATCGGTCACTTTCTGGCCGAAGTAGGTATCGATCACAGGCCGGACAGGCGCGACCGGCTGGCCTGGCGCGTTGGCCTGTGACCATCCCTCCAGTGCCAGCATCATTAATCCGATTCCACCAACAATTATCCGCGGAAATAACCGCCCACCTTTGTCGTGATATGCCATAGATTGAGCCAAAGGCTGTCCGAAATATAGACGCGGGTCACGCTGAAATCAAAACCAGACAAGCCGGGCCGCGCGGAGCGCCGAAACAGCGTAAACGGACAGCCTGCGGTGCAAACTATCAGCGATTCTGCTTCTACGAAGGCTGAAAAGATTCATTCTTTCAGCAAATTTTCATGGTGAAGCAATCTACGAGAAAAACGGCGGCGGCGGAGCGCGGAACCTCCACTCAAATCCGCGTCACGGAGGCCTCCAGCCCGGGATTGCCCTCCTGGTCGCGCCAGGACTGGCCCTTTGCGCTGGCCCTGATTTTCGTCATCGTGTTGATTTATACGCCGGTTTGGCGCGCCGGGTTCATCTGGGATGACGACGCGTTCGTTACGGCCAACCCATGCATCATCGGGCCGCTCGGGTTGAAGGAAATCTGGACCACAAGCGCCGCCGATATCTGCCCTCTCGCGCTTACCACCGTCTGGGTGGAACACACGCTGTGGGGATTAGCTCCCTTGCCCTATCATTTGATCAATGTTTTTCTCCACGCGGCTTGCGCGGTAGTGCTCTGGCGAATCTTACGCGGCCTGCAAATACCGGGGGCCTGGTTAGGCGCCGCGCTTTGGGCTTTTCATCCGGTCCAAACCGAATCGGTCGCGTGGATCACCGAAATCAAGAATATGCAATCGGCCCTGTTTTTTCTGCTCTCCATCCTTTTTTTTGTGAAATATCTGAAAACAAAAGACCACCAAGGCCGCAACGGAGTGGACTGGAACTATGACCTGACCTTCCTTTTCGCCCTCCTGGCCATGGCGAGCAAATCATCGACGGCGGTGTTACCGGTGGTCCTGTGTCTGTGCGCCTGGTGGATTGAGGGCCAATGGCGGTGGCGCAATCTGGCGAGAACAATTCCCATCTTTCTTCTCTCGTTCACCGCCGGAATTGTCTCGATACAAACACAGGCGCTGAAATTGGAAACAGTCGTCGATCCGGAGCCGATGCAGACATGGCCGCAACGGTTGGCCTCAGCGGGCGATGCAATCTGGTTTTATCTGAGCAAGCTGCTCTGGCCCTATCCTTTGATGACGATTTATCCTCATTGGCATATCAATGCCAGGCAATGGATCTCGTATCTTCCCCTGCTGATCGTGATCGCCAGCCTTTTCCTTTTCTGGCTCAAGCGTGACTCGTGGACACGGCCCTGGTTCTTCGCCTTTGCCTATTTCTTGGCCGCACTGTTTCCCGTGCTCGGATTTTTTAACTTGGGATTCTTCCATTACTCGCTGGTAGCTGATCATTTCCAATATTTGGCCAGCATGGGGCCGCTAGCTTTTGCGGCAGCAGGCTTGGTCCGGCTTGCGGATTGGATCATGCCGCGGAGGCCCTGGCTGCAAGCCATTCTTTATGCCCTTCCGCTCCTGCTTTTCGCGGGATTAAGCTGGGAACAAGCCTGGGCTTATCAAAACGAGAAAACGCTTTGGACTGCCATGCTGGCCCAAAACCCTGACTGTTGGCTGGGTTACAACAATCTAGGTAGCGCTTTAGCGCGCGAAGGCCGGACAGACGAAGCGATAGCCCAATTTCAAAAAGCTCTGAAGCTCGAGCCCGATTATCCCGAAGCCCATAACAACCTGGGCGACGCTCTTCTGCGCGAGGGACAAGTCAACGAAGCGACCGAACAATTCCAGGACGCTTTGAAAATCAATCCCCAGTTTGCCGACGCTCACTATGATCTCGGCCTGGCCCTCGCGCATCGAGGAGAGATAGACGAAGGAATCGGGCAATTCCAGGAAGCCTTGAAAATCGATCCGCTTCTCACCGAAGCCCGTTATAATATTGGCGTGGCGCTGCTCCAGAAAGGGCAATTGAATGAGGCGATCACTCAATTCCAAGAAGCCCTGAAAATCAACCCCGGCGACGCCCAAATCTACCTCGGCCTTGGCAACGCCTTTTCCAAAAAAGGACAACTGGACGACGCCGTCGTCCAATTTCAGAAAGCCCTGGAAATCGACCCCGGGAAAGCCGAAGCCCGCGGGAACCTTGGCGTGGTATTTTTGCAAAAGGGTGAAGTGGACGAGGCGATTCCCCAATTCCAAAAGGCTCTCGAAATCAATCCCAACTATGGTGAAGCCCATAACGGTCTTGGCATTGCTCTCGCCCAAAAGGGACAATTGCGCGAGGCCATTCTCGAGTTCCAAAAGGCTTTGCAACTCAATGACGGCCAGGCGCAGGACAACCTCATCAGAGCACAGACGATGATGCGTCAAAATGCCGGCCGGAAATAGATGCGCTGAGCCTAGCCTCCACGATTAAATTTCTTTGTACAAAATCGTGATGGTAACCGCGCAGGGCACCTCGAGTTCCAGAGCTGCTTCCGCGCACGATTCCGTTTGGACCAATTGAACTATTTTAATCGATGGGTGCTGCTTCAGCCATTGATTCACTTCGGCCTCCAATTTTTCGGTGTCTTCGTCCGTGAAAATTTTGATTTGGTGCATACGCCCATCCAAGCCCGAAATCGTCATTTTCCAAGCATCAAACAGCAAGCTGGCGGATAGTCCAAAGACCGTCTCGTACCAGCAGCTTCCAGGGCCCGTTAAGGTAAATGGTAAAAGGGAGGGCTTTAATAAAGCAAAATGGATTTATTCTCCGACAGCCTTAATTCATATTGGGATAGGGCCAGCAAGGAGTGCCGGTAAATGCCTCATTATTTTCTCTCCAAAAAATGCAGGGCCAATGACCAACGAAGATTGTGCGGCATAAAGCCGATTCTCGTCAAACTAAGCGACTGCAAAACAAACAAAATCTCCTTCTACCGGCGCAGGGAAAGTCTCATTCTGATCGCCGAGAAATGGCCAAACGGTTCACAAAAAAGAGCGCGGCGGACCGGGAGATTTCCGCGCCGCGCCCAGCGGCAAGGAGAATTGTTTCGCCGTCACTGCCTCCGTTCCCGTTTCGCGTGGCATGGCCCTGGCTCCAGGCGGCGGTCATCGCGTTGGCGGTGGGCTGGATTTACTTCCCGGCCCTCCAGGGCGATTGGATACGCGACGACAATTTCGATGTCGCCGCCAACGCAATTACCCAAAGCCCATCCGGACTCTGGAACATCTGGTTCCAACCAAGCAGCCAGGTCGATTACTACCCTCTTAAAGCCAGCGTGCAATGGCTTCAGTGGCAACTTTGGGGCAATGACACTTTCGGTTACCATTTGACGAACGTTGTGCTCCACCTTGCGGGCGCGTTGCTGGTGTGGCGGCTCTTCGCCAAGATGGGATTGCGTTTGGCTTGGCTGGGCGGTCTTATCTTTGCCGTTCATCCGATGCAGGTGGAATCGGTGGCCTGGATCGCCGAACTCAAAAACACTCTTTCGCTGCCGCTGTTTCTCCTGGCCATGTGCACGTGGCTCGATTATGAGGAGCGCCGGGGAAGACGCGATTACTGGCTGGCCATCGCGCTGTTTTTTCTCGCCATGCTGGGCAAAATCACCGTGGCCCCCTTCCCGCTGGTCATTCTCCTTTTCGCCTGGTGGAAACGGAACCGCGTTACGCTCGCGGACCTGAAGGAAAGCGCGCCTTTTTTCGCCATTTCCATCGCGCTGGTTTTGCTCAACATGTGGACTGGCAACACCTACCGCCACATCCACGGAGTCATCGCCGACGAGGTACCGCTGGCCGGAATTCTCTCCCGCTTCGCCCTGGCCGGTTGGGCGATTGCGTTTTATTTCGCCAAATGTTTTTGGCCCGTGCCCCCGCTGCCTCTCTATCCCCAATGGGATGTGTCTTCCCCTTCCGCCGTCCAGCTTCTGCCGTGGCCGGTCCTGGGTGGCGCCTTGTGCTGGCTCTGGAGGAAACGCCGGAGCTGGGGGCGTGACGCCTTGTTCGGGCTGGGATTCTTCCTGCTTAATCTCACACCCAATTTGGGTTTCATCTCGATTTCTTATATGTACGCCTCTTGGGTCATGGATCATTTTCTCTATGTTCCCATGCTTGGCTTGATCGGCCTGGCGATGGCCGGATTGGACCGGCTGAGCCAATTGCTCCCATCCGATGCGCGGCCCATTGGCATTGGACTGCTCGCGCCCGTGATCGCGCTCATGGCCTGGTCCAGCCATACCTATGCCGCGCAATTCGTCAACGAGGAAACACTTTGGACTTACCTGCTCCAAAAAGATCCCGGCTCGTGGATGGCTCATGTGAATCTCGGCAACGTGGCGTGCCAAACCGGCCGGTTGCCGGAAGCGGTGGCGCAATATAACGCCGCCGCGCAATTGAATCCCGCTTCGGCGGAACCGCACACCGACATGGGAGTCGCACTCCACCAAATGGGCCGTGATGCCGAAGCCATCGGCGAATTTAAAACCGCCCTGCGCATCGATCCCCGTTACGCTGTTGCCCTTAACAATTGGGGCGGCGTTCTCCTTAGTTTGGGCCACACGCCGGAGGCTATTGCGTTATTCGAACAAGCCCTGCGCATTTATCCCAACTACGGCTCGGCTCACAGCAATCTGGCCAACGCTTATCTCCAGTCCGGGCGCTTTCAGGATGCCGTCACCGAATCCGGGCAAGCCCTGGCCATCAATCCAGCCAATCTCGCCGTGCATGCCACGGAGGGCGCGGCCCTCATCCGGCTGCAACGGTATCCCGAAGCGGTTGAGCATCTTGAAGCTTTTTTGCGTGCCAATCCCCGGGATGCCCACGCCCATAACAATCTCGGCATCGCCTTCAGTTTGATGGGAAACATGGCTGCGGCCATTGAGCAATTTCAACTCGCCCTGCAAGACGAACCCAATAACACCGAGGCGCATGACAACCTCGGCATCGTTCTGGAAAATCTCAAACGAATCCCGGAGGCCATCGAACAATATCAGGAAACGCTGCGTCTTCGTCCCAACGACGCATTGGCCAAAGCGGGCCTGGCGAGACTGCAAACTTCCGCAAAAGAGAAAACGCGGTAAGGACGGCAGGCCCGTCTCCGCCGGAAGCAACGATGATGGCCACCCAGAAAAAATTTAAAGTGCGGCCCCGCGAGATCGCGGCTACAAAAGAGCCGTGATCGTTGGCTTTATCGGGGCGGGCAAGATGGCGCGGGCGCTGGCTTCGGGGCTGGTGCGGAAAGGCGTTATAACGGAGGGGCGGCTGATTTGTTCGTCGCGGACGGAAAAATCGGGTGCGCCGTTTCTCGATCTGTTGCCGGGCGCGAAATGGACGCCGGACAACAAAGCTTTGATCGCCAAAAGCGATCTGGTCGTTTTGGCGATCAAGCCGCAGGTTTTTCCGGAAGTATTGCCGGCCTTGCGCGAGGCCAGCGCGGGAAAATTGTTCCTGTCCCTCGCGGCGGGGGTCACCTTGGAGAAAATCGCGGGCTGGCTGCATCCATCGGCTCGGATCGTCCGGGCCATGCCCAATACGCCGGTGCAGATTGGGGCCGGCGCGAGCGCCTATGCTGGCGGCGCGAACGTGCGGGAAGACGATTACCATTTGGTCCATGGCATCCTTTCCGCGCCGGGCAAAGCCTGGCGCGTGGAAGAAGAGCAAATGGATGCGGTCACGGCGCTTTCCGGAAGCGGCCCGGCCTATGTTTTTCATTTTATCGCCGCGCTTGCCAAGGGGGGCGCGGCACTCGGGTTGCCGGAAAAACTTGCGCGCGATCTCGCCCTTCAGACTGTGCTTGGATCGGCGGAATTTGCCGCCGGATCGGAATTGCCGCCGCTCGAGCTCGCGACCCAGGTGAAAAGTCCGCGCGGAACGACCCTGGCCGGATGCGCCGTGCTGGAGGAACATGAGGCCCTGGACACATTGATGGCCCAATGCCTCGCTGCCGCCAAAACCAGGGCCGGAGAACTGGCCAGGGGAGAAAACTGACGTCTGGATCCGCTCCATGCACACAGTCTCATTGCCAAGCGCCTTGCGGCAGGCCACCATGTAGGACTTATGCGCAAGCGCCCGATCCTCATCGTCATCGTGCTTCTTCTCCTGCTGGCCGGCGCCGGAATTTGGTACTACCTGTATGGCCATAATGCCATTACCTCCGAGGAATTGGTGCCGGATGACACGCTCTTTTTCGCCTCCATTCCCAACGGGGTGGACATCGCCACCGGGTATCAGACTTCGCAGTTAAGGGGCCTGGTAGAGTCGCCAAACATGCAACCGGTCATCGATTGGCTTAAACAACAAATCGGAACCAAAAACTTCGACCTCATCCAAACGTTCCTGCCAAACTTAAGCGGACAATCCTTTATCGCCATAACTCACTTTGACGCCGATCATCCGGAGAAAACAGGTTTCGTCGCCGCCATGAGACCCAAGCCGGGTCTGGGCAATTTCAATGCCTTTGTCGACAAGCTGAAAGCGGCCTACCCCGAACAGTTAAAGGAGGGAAAAACCGGCGCCGGAAACGTGGCTGGAGTCGATTATCAATATCTGGAAGGACCGGGCGCGGCGGACAAAATTTGTGTGGCCCACGTGGGAGGATGGATTGTCACGGCGTGGGGCGAAGCCTCCTTCCAGGATTGGCTGGAACGCTATCAAAGAAAATCGTCCACACCGAGTCTGGCGCAAAATCCCGATTACAAAAAATCGCTGCTCCGGACCGCCGCCAAACCGATGGCGCTGGTTTATCTCAATTATCGTGCACTCGTCGATATGACGCAAAAGGCAGTTGCCGCAAAGCAGTCCGTTCCCGCATTTGATTTTCTGGCCAAAAAAATGAACGGCGCCAGCGGACTGATGGTGAGCATGAATTTTGAAAACGGGGAGATGGTGGACCATCTCTCTTTCCTGCTGCCCAGGCAAGCGCAAGCAGAGTGGGGCCTTGGGGCCACGCCATGCGCCTACGAAACCTTGAATTTCACCGGTCCGGACACGCTTCTGTATGCCGGATACAACGTCGACTTCAAGAAAGTGTGGCAGAACCTGCAAGAACAGGGAACACCGGGATCTTCAGGTCAGGCGCCAGGGCCTCCGATGGCCATCTTAACGCAAGCGATACAAAATTGGGCGCAAAGCGCGGGAATTGATTTTCAACACAACATTCTCGACGCGCTTGGACCGGAGGTTTCATGGCAGATTGACTGGCCCCAAGACAGCACCTATCCGGACGCGGGCCTTTTTGTGAAGCTGGCCAAACCGGACGATTTCAAGCCGGCGGCCAAGGCCTTGGTCGAAACGGTCCGCAATATCTATGGAAACGAGGCGGAAATCGATGAAGTCACCGCGGGCGAGAATGACGAACATCATTTCGCTGTGCTCAAATTCGCGAATCAAGCACTACCTTTCAATCCGACGGTCACCGAAGACGGCCCTTATTTTGGGCTTTTTCTGACACAACAACTGGCGGTGCGAAGTTTCTACCGGGACCAGTCAATAAATTTAACCCACAATCCCGATTTTATGCGGCAGATCGGTGATAAGCGCAATGGCTCCGCGGAAATCGTTTTTGTCGATTCGCCAAAATTGCTGGATCAGACTTACCGGACTGTTTTGCCTTACGTTTCAATGGCCGCGATGTTCAGCCAGACGCTGGCTTCCACGCTCAAGGGGACCAATCTTCCCCCCGATTTGACGTGGCTGGCGCCGATCGGGACGTGGTCAGCGGTACTTTCATCGGATGACGACGGATTTAAAGGCTATTCCGTGTCGGGTATCGGCAACCAGGGTCTTTATTATGGTGCGTTGGCTGCCGGAGCAATGGCCACGGCACAGGCGATGGGCTACGGAGCAAACCTGGAACAGTCGTTGAGTCAGAGCGCGATTAATAATGCGCCAGGCACAGGAACGACAGGTTTGGCTAATCCTCCTCCGCCCAATTCCACGGCAAATGCCACACCAACCGCGGCAACTCCCATGGCAAATTCTCCGGCCAATCCAGCGACCGCGCCTAATTCGATGGCTCCGGCGACAAATTCAGAAATGGTGGCGCCTGCGCCCAATCCTACTGCTTCGGCTACCAATTCAGCGGCAGCAGGGGCAACTCCGATACCGGAATTAATCGCTCCGGCCACCAACTCGGGAACGATGGCGCCCGCGCCCGGACCATCCACTCCGGCGGTTAATTCCGGGACGTTAGCCCCGCCACCCGATTCGAGTGCTCCGGCCGCCAACGCAGGAACAATAACCCCCGCACCTGCAACCAACTCCGCGACAGCAGCCCCGCCACCCGATTCGAGTGCTCCGGCCACCAACGCAGGAACAGTAACCCCCGTGCCCGGAACATCCGCGCCAACAACTAATTCCGGAACTACGACGGCTCCTCCTCCGACAGATTAGACAGCCCATGTCACCCCGGCCACGGTGCTCTCTATAACAAATTCAGATGCGAATTTCTCCATTCTGGAACCAAGTCGACCGCAAAAAAGGATCGTTACCGTCGCTGGCTATTCTCGTCTGTTTGATGTTCAACTTCGCTCTCGACGCCCAACCTTCCGCGAATAATACCAATACGGCTGCGTCCGGCGGAAGCGCCGCGCCAGTGTTTGAAGAATGGGAGGTGATTATGTTGGATCATAAACAGTGCGGCTTCGACAGCACGATTACCACGGAAGACGACACACCAGTGGGCAAACAGTTTCACACATCGATTACGGAGGAATTCGTCGTGAATCGCGATACGGCCGAATTGAAATTCACCTCGATATCCAAAATCACGGAAGACGCGGACGGCGGAGTATTGAGCTTTAACGAGGAAACCTCCGGTGGGGGTTCCGATATAGTAGCGAGCGGAACCCGCGATGGGGATGACCTGGTGGTGACAAGCCGGGGACAGACAGCACGTTATCATGTTCCGCGGCTGTCCGCGCTCGGACCGGAAGCGATCCGGCAAAAAAGCCTGCTGGTTCCGCTTAAACCGGGCCAAACCTTTACCTTCAACACCTTTGACAGCGATGATCCGCAGGAGCCGGTGATCATCAAGGGAACCGTGGTTGGCCGGGAGACGCATGACGTGCGCGGAACGGAAAGGCCATTGTGGCGTATGACGACCGAACAAAGCGTCATGCCGGGGCTACTGACCACAGAATGGGTGGACGATCGATCGAATGATGTCGAATCGTTGGTCGTGATGCCGGGGATCGGTGATCTCTACGAATATGTCACCGACCGGGCCGAATGCATGAAACAGCCGGAAGGCGCGGAGATTTTCTCCTCGACGTTGGTCTATCCCGACAAAGCGATCCCGGCGCCAAAGAATCTGGCCAAGGCCGTCTACCGGATTAGTTGCTCGGATAATACCAAGCCGCTGGCGTTGTGGAACGGCAAAGAACAAAGGGTGCTCTCTTCGAGGCCGGGCGCGAGCGAGATCGAGGTGACAGTACCCACCTACACTCCCGCCGACGCGACATGGCGACTGCCGCACGCCGATACACCGGAACTGCATCAATTTCTCCAACCGACGAGTTACCTGGAGATCAATTCGCCCGAAATCCAAAAGCTGGCCCGGGAAGCAGTCGGAAATGCAAAAAATCCGGTTAAGGCGGCGGAACTGATCGAATCGTTCGTGGAGGGCTACATCGACAAAAAGGATTTAAACATCGGATTCGCCTCGGCGGAAGAAACAGCGAAGTCACGCGAAGGCGATTGCACGGAACATGCGGTTCTGTGCGCGGCCATCGGCCGGGCGGCGGGGTTGCCGACCCGCTGCGTTCTGGGGTTGGGCTACATACCGCCCGGAGTGGATGAACCAACCGTCAGCGACCAAGTGGACAACCAGACCGGGATTTTCGGTTTTCACATGTGGGCGGAGGCATGGATCGGTCCGGATGAATGGGTGCCCATGGATGCCGCGCTGAATGGATTCGACGTGGGGCATATCACGATTATGAAGACAGCATTGGAGGAAATTAATCCGCTGATCGATCTTAACGCTCCCATTTTGCAATTGATGCAGAACCTGAAGATTGACGTGCTCAAGACCGAACCCAAAAGTAATCCTGCCAGCCCGGCCGCGCCCGCGCCGCCGGAATCTTCCAAAACGAATCCGGCAACCGCTCCAAAGACGCCGGAGGTAGATTAGAACCCATTAGCCCCCTTGCTTTTACGTTATGGCCTATTCCTCCATGCGCGAATTTGCCGGTGAACTCGAATCGGCCGGCGAACTGGTCCGTATCACTGAGCCGGTCGCCACGGAGCTTGAAATCACCGCTCTGGCCAATCGTGAAATGAAGTCGCGCGGAGGCGGCAAAGCGCTGCTTATCGAAAAACCGCTTTTGCCTTCCAAACAAATCTCGAGCTTTCCGGTTCTGATCAACGCCTATGGCTCGGCCCGGCGGATGGCCATGGCGCTGGAAGTCGAGCATGTCGACGACGTGGCCGCCCAGATCGCGTTTCTGCTCAAAGCCAAGCCCCCCAAGTCGCTGGGCGAAGCGTGGGAATTGTTGCGCGAAGGGTTCGGCGTGATTCATGCGCGCCCTTCTCGCGTCAACAGCGGTCCATGCAAAGACGCGATTTACCGTTTCGATAAAGAACCCGCTCCCGCTTTCGATCTCCATTCTCTTCCGGTCCTAAAGTGCTGGCCGCGGGACGGCGGACCGTTCATCACCCTGCCCACCGTCTATACACAGGATCCCGATACGGGCGACCGGAATATCGGCATGTACCGGATGCAAATTTTTGACGGGCGCACCACCGGGATGCATTGGCAGCTTCACAAAGTCGCTGCGCGTCACGGCAAGCGTTACTACGAAACCGGCCAGCGAATGCCCGTGGCCGTTTGTCTCGGCGGCGATCCTGTCATGCCCTTTTGCGCCACCGCACCGATGCCCGACGGCCTCGATGAAGTGCTGCTGGCCGGCTTTCTGCGCAAAAAATCGGTGCCATTGGTAAAATGCGAAACTCTGGATCTCGAAGTTCCCGCCCACTCTGATTTTGTCATCGAGGGCTACATCGATCCCAAGGAACCGCTGCGCGGCGAAGGCCCTTTCGGCGACCACACCGGCTTCTACACGCCGATCGATGACTATCCGGTGTTTCACGTCACCTGCATCACACATCGCCACGACGCGATCTATCCGGCGACCATCGTCGGCAAACCGCCGATGGAGGATCTCTATCTCGGCCAAGCCAGCGTCCGGCTTTTTCTGCCCGTCTTCAAAATGAATTTTCCCGAAATCGTCGAGATGGCGCTGCCAGCCGAGGGCGTTTTCCACAATCTTGTTTTCGTCAGCATCAAAAAGCAGTACCCCTACCAAGCCTATAAAATCATGCACGGGCTTTGGGGCATGGGACAGATGATGTTCACCAAAATCATCGTCGTGGTCGACGCGCATGTCGATGTTCACGACACCAGCGACGTCCTTTTTCATCTTTGCGCGAACATCGATCCGCAGCGCGATACGATTTTTACCAAGGGGCCTTGCGACAGCCTCGATCACGCGCCCACGCTGCCGAACATCGGCTCGCACATCGGATTCGACGCGACACGCAAACTTCCGGGCGAAGGCTACACACGCGGCTGGCCGGAGGAGCTGAGCCTGCCCCGGGAAATTCTCGACGCCATGGCAAAAAAGTTTCCCCGCTAGGGATAAGCGCCGCGATAAAAACAAAAAGGGAGAAATTCATTCGAATTTCTCCCTTTTGCAAAACTTCCTCGAAGAATTTATGCTTTCTTCTTGGCGGCCTTCTTCTTCGCCGGCTTCTTGGCGGGTTTCTTCTTAGTTGCCATGGAGAATCACCCCCTCATCAGATCGCACTACTTGCGCGAAATCGTGGAAATAAAATTTGCTCACTCATCAAGGATTAAATTTTTCGAGTGAATGCGTCAAATGGAATTTTGAAAAAAACAAAAAAAAGTTTCACCGCATTTTGCAACACTTGGCCGGGTCCGCACCGGTCAGGCGCGCTTTTTTTTCGATTTTAGCCGCGCCAAAATTTCGTTGGCGATTTCCGCGACGGGCCAAAGGCGTCCCAAACCTTCGTAGCCGCAGGCGAGCAGTCCCTCTTCCGGTCCGATGAATACGGCGCCCCGTTTCCGGAGGAGATTCACGTTGTCTTGCGTTGCGGCGTGATGCCACATCTTGCCGTTCATCGCCGGCGCGATCATCACCGGCGCGTGGGTGGCCAGCAGCGTGGAGGTGAGCAAATCGGGCGCGAGGCCGTGCGCGAATTGCGCGATGAAATGCGCAGTGGCCGGCGCGATGACCGCGAGCCCGGCCTGATCGGCCAGCGAAATGTGCGCGGGTTGTCCGTCACGCATCCCGTCATTCGCGCTGGTGTAGACTTCACGGCGCGTCAACGCGGCAAAGGTCAGCGGGGTGATGAAACGCAACGCCTCGTCGGTCAGGATCACATCGGTCTCAACACCTTCCTTGGTCAGCGAGCTGGCCAGTTCGGCGGCGCGATAGGCGGCGATTGAGCCGGTGACGCCGAGAATGATCCGGGGGAATTTACTCATCGCCTCTCATCAAAGCTCTCCACGGCGCGATTGTCGAGCCGCTGCCTCGGCTGATAGGGGATCGTTTTGCCGATTTGCCGAAAAGCGACGAAGAATCAATCCGTCATCCCGAAGCTCCAATTTTCACGCCCCCTTCCGCCAAACGTAAATCCGGCGGGCCACCCACGCGAGGATGCCCAGCGTGATGAGCCACGGCACAAGGAACGCAACGGCGACGCCGATCACCCACACGCTGCCGAAGAGAGCCTGCGCGCCATCGCTGAACATATGGCGCAGCGTCGCCCAGAGGCCGTTGTCGGGGGCGACGATATCGCCTTCGTTGTGCAGGATCAGGTCGATCTGGGCGGGCGCGGTTCCGTCGGTGCGGGCCTGGTCGGGGCGGTCGTTGCGGTAGACGGTGAAACTTTCCATCTTGCCCAGCTTCTTCAACACGTCGAGGAAAGCCGGATATTTTGCCATCGGCAACCGGAACGTCATCTGCGCGGTCTCGATCCCGCTGGGCTGCCGCTCGAAGCTTGAGCTTTTGATTTCGACGCCCGAGCTGGCGGCCTCCTGCTTGAGCTGCTGTTCCTGGCTGTCGACATCCTGGCCGAGCACGGCAAGCTGGGTTTGCTGCAGCGGCGTTTCGTCGTCGGTAAGCGAAAGATTGACGATAACCGGCGCGTCCTCGCCGCCCGCGCCCGGACCCGCGTCGTCGTCGCGCTGGAGGACGAAGGACGAGGTGCGGCCCAGAGCGCGGAACGAATCGAGCAACGCGCGGTAACTTTTCCCCGGCACCCGCACGCTCAAGGCCCCGGTCGATTGTCCCCCCTGGGCATTGTTGAGCGACGAATTGAGAATTTCCGTTCCGGCAGCGGCCAGCGCCGCCGATTTGGCCTGGTCGAAGGCGTCGTCGACCGCCGGGGTCACCACCGTCAGCGCCACCTGCTTGCGCGACTCGTTGTCGGAACCGATGGTGATTTGCACCTCGACCTTGTCCTTTTCGGTCAGCGTCTGGTCGGCGGGCTGGTCGCTGTCGCCGCCGTCGCGGGCCACCCGCTGGGTTTCGCGGGTGAAATTGGCCACGCGGCCCAGAGCGCGGATTTGTTCCAGGAACGAATCGATCTGATCGGGCGGAACGCGCACGTTGAGATTGGCCGAAACATCGCTGCCCGAGTTGTGAACCAAATTGGCGGCGAGGACCTGCGCCTTGCAACTCTCCGCCACCTGCCGCGCCTGCTTGAAGGCCGCCTCGACGTCGGTGGCGAGGAGCGAGAAGCTGTCCTGCTCCTTGAGAAGATAGGCCGCCGCCTGGTTGAGATCCTTTTCGCGCACCTGCATCGTCACCGTCGCGTATTGGACTTCGAAATCGTAGAGCTTGAGCTGTCCCTCCATCTGCTCGATGTCGCCGCGCACTCGGGCCAGTTCACGCTCGACCTGGAGTAGATCGGAAATCTTGCTCGTGTCGCGCTTGAGCAGTTCCTGCAGTTGCGCGTCCATCCGATGGTCGTTGTCGAGCCGCGCCTGGGTGTCGACGTAGTCTTTGGTCACGTCTTCGGTACTGAGAGTCTGGTTCTTCAACTCGCCGAGATCGCGCAGTTTATAGAGGAATGCATCGAGGTTTTGGGGCAGGACTTTCACCACGATGGCGCCCTGGAGCTTGCCATTGCCACCCCGCTCCGAATTGTTGCTGTCGACGTAGCCTCCGGCGGCCTTGGTCAGCGCGGTGATCTCGTCCATCGCGGCCTGGAAGCTCTTCACTTCCAACTCAAGCGAGGCGTCGCGGATAAGCTTGCGGGAGAGATCGTCGTTGGCGGCAGGTGCGCCGGCCGCTTTTCCAGATTCCCCGGAAGGTGTACTGGATGGCACCGGTGGTTCCGGTGCCCCGGAGACGGGAGGAGGGTTGTTCTGAATAATGAGCCGCTGCGAGCCATTTCGGAATTCAATAGGTGCATCATCCGTCGGAAGCAGCGCCTTCGCCTGAGCAAATGTGACGCCGGCGGTGCCGGTGCTAGGCTCGTTCTCGGTGATGATGCGGTCTTCGCTTTTCATTTCTGACTCTTTTATCCCATAGAAGGATGTATTTGGCGTGGGTTGCGGCACGGGGGCGGATGATAGTGGTTTACCGTAATGGATCCAGGACTTGCCCTGCTTGAGGGGTTGCGGCACGGGGGTGGATGATAGTGGTTTACCCCCATATGGCGTGAGCGTGACATCGCCCGCCGTGACCGTGGTTTCATCCAAGTAGGTGTTTGCGCCCGTCAGTGTCGTTGTGCCTCCCCCCGACATGATGGTTGTTGAAGCTGGTGCCGTGGAGGTGGCTACGACAACGGGGGGAAATGATGGCGTCTGTCTTGGGGCGTGTGCCAGCGTTTGCGATATGATTTGCCCGTTGGCCGTCCCTCTCCCCGCAGTGATAATCGAGCCGCCGCTGTTTTGGACAAGGGCTGCGCCTCCCAGTCCAGATATAAGGCCTACATCTGACGAGTGAGTAATAACGGTGCCATTGTATGTCGAGACGTCGATCTGCGTCGGGTGGCTTGTGCTTTGCGCCTGAGCCAATTGCGAGCTGATGGTGGTGAAGACGCTTTTGACGTTATTCCCGGCAACGATCAGGACACTGTAAGCGGTCACAAAAACCACCAGGCACGCCGTTCCGTATTGCCACGCCCGGCCCCGGCGGAAGAATCGATTCACCGCCGTCCAAAGAAAAACGAGGCTTTGCCACGCGGTTTCGCGCGGACGCTGGTCATCGGCGATTTTGCGCCGCACGCCGGAGACCATCCGTTGTTCAAAACCGGAATCGGGCTGGGCGCCGGCATGGGTTTTTTCAAGCAAGTCGTGCATAATTTGAATCTCCTGGTAAGCCGCGCGAGCGGCGGGGTCGTTGGCGAGGCGGGAATCGAGCTCGGCGCGCTCGGCGGCGGTGATTTCGCCGTGAAGTGCGGCGGCCATCAGATCGTCGAGCGGGTCGTGGGGCGGAACGGCCGCGGACGGCTCATCTTGGGGGCGGGATTGAAAACGTTTCATGGGCGGTACTCCGTGACGGCAGATTTTAGGGCGGGCATCCGGCGCAGCGTGCCGAGGGCGCGGCCGAGGATGCCGCGCAGCGCGCCGTTGCTCAGACCCATGGCGGCTTCGATGGCGCGGTAGTCGTGTCCCTCCAGATACCTGAGCGTCAGGGCGGTGCGGTGCTCCTCCGGCAGGGTGGCCAGCGCGCGCCGGAGATGGATTTGCCATTCTTCCTGCTCCAGCGCCGAGCCGGGGGTGGCGGCGGGATCGACGAGAGCGTCGAATGTCTCCGACCCGGCCTGGGGCTTCCTGCGGCGCAGCCGGTCGCGGGCCGCGTTGCGGGTGACGGTGAGGAGCCAGGCGGGAAATTTTTCGGGATCGCGCAGGCCGCGGCGCTGCCGGTGGGCCTTGAAGAAGGTGTCCTGAACGATGTCCTCGGCCTCGGGGACGTCTTGCACAATGGCGTAGGCGACCACGTACACCCTGCGGCTGTAGGTGCGAATAACCGTCTCGAAGGCCTCGTCATCTCCCGCCAGGGCGGCCATGACCATGATCCGTTCGGCGGAATCCATTCCACCGGGGGCATCGGCCACGGAGGGCGGGAGGGGCGGCGCGGGCGTGGTCACAGGCGGCATGGGGTGGCGGCAGATTGATGCTCCATCTACCGGCATAGACGCGGCAAGTGCGAAAACCGCGCGGATTATTTTGCTGATTTTTGCAGGAGATAGGCTTTTGTTAATCCTATCTCGAAAATTCCAGGATTTAGCGTGCTCGTCGAAATTGAAATCCAATGCCCCCATTGTGGCGAAACCATCACCACGACGGCCGATACCTCGCAGGGCGATTACACGACGATTGAGGATTGCGAGGTCTGCTGCGCGCCGATGAATATCGAGATCATCTGCAAACCGGGGCGGGTGGAGGAAGTCCACGCCAGCCCGGCCTAAGTACCCTTATCAAAAGTAGCCATGGATCGCGTTACCTGAACAAAAATGACCACACTGAGCACAAAATTTCTCCTGATCGATGCGGGCAACAGCCGGCTCAAGTGGGCGGTGGCCGGACCGCGCGGCAGGATCGTTCCCAGCGGCGACATCGCCACGCAGGAGGCGGCTCCCGCCCGAATTTTCACTCTGGCCCGGAAATATCCGAACCACCGGGCGGTCCTCGCCTCGGTCGTGCCGAAGTTCATCCCGATCTTTCGCGGCGCTTTCACGGGGAGGCTTCATGTGGTCAGCGGCAAGTCCCCTGCCCTCGGCCTCGAGTTCGATTATTCTCAGCCATCGGAACTGGGGGCGGATCGCCTCGCCGCCGCCGTGGCGGTCCACGCGGAAGGCGTCTGGCCGGCGATCATCATCGCCGCCGGCACCGCGACCGCCTTCACGGTTCTCGATGAGCGCGGGCAGGTTTGCGGCGGGGCGATTGCGCCCGGACTCCAAGCGCAACTCGCCGCTCTTCTCGCCGCCACGGCCAAGCTGCCGTCCATCGCGCCGCGTCCTCCCCGCCACGCCCTGGCCCGCTCGACCCGGGAGGCGATCCGTTCGGGCCTCATCCACGGTTTCCGGGGCGGTGTGAAGGAAATCGTCCGGCGCCTGTCATCGGAATTGACCGGCCCCGGGCAGCCCGCCGTTTTCCTGACCGGAGGGAATGCCGCCTGGCTCGCGGGAGCGTTGGACGGCTCCGTTCAGATGCGCCCTTTACTCGTTTTCGAAGGTCTGCGCATGATAGGCGCACGGCTGACCAGCCGGTGAAATGAGCCTCCCCTCCGACAACCGCATCGACCGGAAGTTCCGCGAGCTTAAGGCCCGCAGCCAGAAAGCTTTTGTCGCTTACATTACGGCGGGCGATCCAAGCCCGGAGCGGACACCCGATCTCGTCTGGGCGCTGGAACGGGCCGGCGCCGATATCGTCGAACTGGGCGTTCCCTTTTCCGACCCGCTGGCCGACGGCGTGGTCAATCAACTTTCCGCGCAGCGCGCGCTGGAAGCGGGCACCACGACGCCGAAAGTGATGCAAATTCTCGAAGCGGTCCGAGCCCAGTCGCAAATTCCGATCGTGCTCTATTGCTATTTCAATCTCGTCTATGCTTACGGCATCGAGCGGTTCTGCCTTCATGCCCACCGTTCCGGCGCCGACGGGCTTCTGGTGCTCGATCTTCCGCCCGAGGAATCGCAGGGAGAAACCGCCGTCGGTTCGCGGCTGGGCGACGGCAGCCTGCGCCGGATTTGCCTCGTGGCTCCAACCAGCCCGGCGGAACGGATCGCCAAGATCGTCCAAAAAGCGACCGGTTTTGTCTATTACGTCTCGCGTGAGGGGGTCACCGGCATGCAGGAGCATGTCGCCGGCAGCATTGCGAGCCGGGTCGAATTGATCCGCAAACAGACCACGCTGCCGATTTGCGTCGGCTTCGGCATTTCCTCGCCCGAACAGGCGCGCGCCGTCGCGCAGCACGCCGACGGGGTCGTCGTCGGCAGCGCCCTGGTCAACCGGATCGCCGAGTGGAGTGGAGAGCGAAATCTCCCCGGCAAACTCGAGAATTTCGCCGCGCCAATCGCCCAGGCAATCCATGGCGGATAAAGAAAAGAGAACGCGAATACTTTTTCAAGCGCCTTGTCTTCGGGCATAAAAATCGCTAGAAAGCGATATGCTTTTTCGCCCCGCAGGCTTGGTTACCCTGTTTCTTCTGCTCTCATTTTCTTCTCTTATCACCCGGGGCGCGGCGGACGACAAGGATGCCTCTTTTTACAATCAAGCCGGTTCGGATAAATACGCGCAGGGCGACCTGAACGGCGCGATTTCCGATTACAATCATGCCATTGCGTTGAACCCCCAAATGGCCAAGGCCTATTACAATCGCGGTTTGGCCAAATATGACAACAACGATCTCACCGGCGCTATTGCCGACTACAATCAGGCCATCAAAATCAATCCCGATTACGAAGACGCCTACGTCAACCGCGGGTTGGCCAGGGATGACAACAATGATCTGGACGGCGCCATCGCCGACGACAATGCCGCGCTCAAACTCGATCCCAAGGATCCCTACGCCTATAACAACCGGGGCTGGGCCAAGTACCGCAAGGGCGATTCCGACGGCGCCATCGCCGATTACAACATCGCCATCGGCCTAAGTCCCTCGCTTTCCCAGCCCTATAATGACCGTGGCGTCGCGGAGCGCGATAAGGGCCGGACCGCGGAAGCCATCGCCGACTATACCCATGCGATCCAGCTCGATCCCAACGACGATCAAGCTTATTACAACCGCGCCGTGGCTCGAAATGACAAGGACGACGCCGACGGCGCGATCTCCGATTTTGGCGAGGCCATCAAAATCGACCCTAAATATGCCGATGCCTACGCCGGCCGCGCGGAAACCGAAGCCGGCCAGGGCGATTGGGATGGCGCCATCGCCGATTACAATTCAGCGGCCGGACTCGATGGCAAAAATGCCGCGCTCTACAATGAACGGGGTCTTGCTTGGTACCACAAAGGAGATCCCGATCATGCCCTGGCCGATTACGATACCGCCATCCAACTGGATCCGCGCAATAATTACGCGTTCAACAATCGAGGCAATCTGGAAAAAGACCAGGGTCATCTCGCGGATGCCCTCGCCGATTATGACCAGGCTTTGACCATCGATAACAAATTCAGCAACACCTACAACAACCGGGGCGTGGTGGAGGAGATGCGGGGAGATCTCGCGGGCGCATGGGCCGATTATAACCAGGCTGTCGCCAGCGATCCAAAAAATGCCGAAGCCTACAACAATCTTTCCTCAATCTGTAACGCCAGAAAGGACTGGAACGGCGCCATCAAGAATGCCAACCACGCCCTTGGCCTCGTTTCCGGCTTCGCCCAAGCCTACAACAACCGGGGTGTAGCCGAATATCATCAGCACAATTTCGATGCCGCTCTGGCCGATTTTGACCAGGCGATTCAGGTCGATCCCAATGACGAGCATGCCTACAATAATCGTGGTCTCGCCGAACAAGCCCGGGGCGATTTTGAAGCGGCGATCGGCGATTTTAACTTCGCGATGCAGATCAATCCCCAATTCTTGCAAGCCCAGCACAATCGCGGGCTGGCTGAGTGGCGCCGCGGACTGGCCGAATGTTGCTCGGGTAACTTTATCAGCGCGGGTGATTTCATCAGCGCTATTCAGGACCTGTATCTGTATTGAGAGTCTCCAACAAAATCTCCACCGCCGCGATTTGGGCCTGAACGCGCCGCGAAAGGGGAAACGGCTTCGGCGTTTCGGTGGTGTAGCAAATTTCCGTGTGGTTTAAGCTCAGGTAGATGGCCTCGGGCCACTCTTTGCGTTCGGCGATAGGGCCATGCTTAAGCACGATGTTGCGACGGAGAATGATTCCACCCTCGGCGGGAACGCCTTCGATTTCGTGACGAAGGTCGATGGGAACATGGCGCCCCATGGCGGCAATGATTTTCCGTCCGGTCGTGGGCCGTGTGTCGTTGAGTTCGTAAAGATAAGCGCCGGCGCCCTCAAAGTCCTCGTGCAGCAGCATGGCGGCATCGAAGTGGCCCAGGGTCTTGAGCGCCTCGATGTGGCTGGTGATCTCGGCCGATTTCGGTTCCCGGTAATCGCGATTGAGGTCTATTCCGGCGGCATTTTCCCGGATACCGCGGACAATTCCATCCGGATTTAAAATGGGGAAAATAACCGTGTGGAAACCGCGAAAAAAATCGGGACGCCGGAGCATCTCCATCACAGCGAAGAGACCGGAGATTTCATCGCCATGGATGCCGGTGGACAAATAGAACGCCGGCGATTCTCCACCGGTCCCGGCGGCGCGCTGAAACCAGGGACGCGTTCCGCTGGCGCAAGGCGAGAGATAACGGATATCCCACCCTCCGGCGCGCGCAATGGTCTCGATGTCCCGGGCAAAAGTGGCGGGGTCAAGAATATCCATTTTTGCTTATACCGTATTCGAGCTGAGCCTCTAACAAAACACCGCGGAAGAATAATAGCAACGCGGCGGCGAGCACGCTTGATTATTTCGGCGCGGACGAATTGCCGCCGGATGCGGGATGCAATTGAATCTTGAATTCAGTTAAAATCTGGCCGGCGGCCGGGTCCGTTGACGCCGTCTCATTTAAGTCTTGCACGAGGGAAAAAAGCCTCTTTTTGGCGACTAAAGCCGCCTGGCCTTGGGGCAGGAATTCCTGAATGGCGCGATTGGTGGTTACGCGCTGGTCGTTGCTTGCCCATAAATTATAGGCCGCCCAGATTCCAAGACAGACGATGAGAACCTGCATTGGCCAAAAAGAGGAATAACCGGAGGAGGAAGATGGCATAATGAACTTAAAAAAATCGGGACATTATTGCCCCGGCGCCGCATTCCCGGATGCCGAAGACGCGGTTGAGGATGCCTTGGAGGTTATATTGATCTGTTCCCGCTTGAGCACCTCTTTGAGAGCCTCGTCCTGCTGGCTGAGTTGATAGGTCCGCAGCGCCACTTGCTTCCATACAGCATCCGATTCCTGGCCTTCCTTGATCAGAACTTCCAGGCTGCGGAGTTCATGAGCCGCCGACACCGCCTTCCAACTCACAAAAACATGAGCCAAAAGCAAAATACCGACGAAGGAACTGCTAAAAATCAAAATCAAAAATCGAACTTGCGGCATGAATCTCCCAAAAAGGCAAATTAGATAATGAAGGCGGCGATGCACAACAAAATAATCGGTGCTTCATAACGTAACTTGGGGCTGGTGGCATTTTCTCGGCTCAGCAATCAACTGCATAATTGCAATTTGACCACGATTCTCGATATCGTCTTGGAAGGACGCAATGGTATTTGATTGGTGAAAAATTTGAGGGGTATTAAAATCAATATCCGCGATAAAATTGGCGTATCACCCGATTTATGCCTCACTCGCTTTTGAAGCAATTTGGCGATCTCACCCCGGAGCATTTTGCTGCATACCCGATTTGGAGGGAGTGTCACGTTACCGATGTAGACGAAGAGTAGTACGGCGATACAAACGAGGAAACATTTCGGCCTTGGGAAGGCCAAAGACCTGTCGGGGCAGATGAACTGTATCTCGTGGCTACGCACTTTACTTTTTCGGATGGTTCGCGGCATCCAGGTTTCGTAACGCCAACCTACAGCGATGAAGGCTTTAAAATCGGCCATCTAGGCGATCTTAGCCCAAATGTTTTCACCGACTCTGAACAGCGCTTCCTGCTCTGGTTCGGCATGAGCAACGAATACGAGGCTATTGCAAAATTCTATGATGCCTTTGGCAAAACCAAGGCCGAAGTCTTTCCCATACGGTTCGAAACACTGCCAGGGCTGACCACCGAACTCGCCTGGGGAGAAATACCTTGGTAAAAAAATGGAAATCTCGCCGATAGGATTATACCTGCGACTGCGTGAGTAAAAGCGCCGTCATCCAACCTTGGCCAAAACAGCTTCGGCCAGAATAGCCTTGGCGGCCCGCTGGCTGGCGCCGGGACCGCCGAGCGTGGCGACGATTTCGGCGACCCGGCGCTTCATTTTCTCCCGGCGAGGCTGATTGACGAGCAGATCGAGCGCCTCACGGGCCACCAATTCGGGCTGGAATCGGTCCTGGAGCAACTCGGGCACGATCTCTTCATCAGCGAGGACATTGACCATGCCAAGATGCTTCACCTTCACCAGGCGGCGTCCCACGGAAAAGGTCACCGGATGGACGCGGTAAACCACCACCTGCGGAATACCGACCAAGGCACACTCCAGCGAAGCGGTACCGGAGGCGACCAAGGCCAGGGCACAACGCGACAGGTGCGAAATGGCGTAACTGATGTTGTATTCGAAGTCAAAATTCGGCGCGGGGAATTTCTCCAAAATCGAACGCGAATATTTCTGTGTCTCCTCATTGGGAGACAAAAGGATGAACTTAAGCCCTCTTTGCTGATTGGCCATGAGGCGAGCGGCCTCCCACAACACCGGGAGGTGGATGCCAATTTCGGTTTTGCGGCTGCCGGGCAGAAGCGCAATCCAGTTGTCATTCGTCTCGGTGGCTTCGATTTTATGAATGCGATCGAGCAGCGGATGGCCGACCCATTGGACGTTCAATTTCGGCGCCCGCTCGGCATACCATTGCTTTTCAAAGGGAAGAATCGCCAGGAGCAGATCGATATTGAGCTGCATTGCTTTGACGCGGCCCGCTTTCCATGCCCAAACCTGCGGACTGACGTAATAAATAATACGCATGCCAGGCAATTCGCGGCGCAAAGCGGCGGCAAGGCGCAGATTGAACCCCGGATTGTCGATGAGAATGACGGCATCCGGTCTCTCCATTTTGGCCAATTCAATCACCTGGTTAAAAAAACGGCGAAACTTGAAGTAGTGTTTGACCACCTCGGTCAACCCCAGCACGGCATGAGCCGCAAGGTCAAAAAGTTGATCCTGCCCCGCCGCCGCCATGCGCGCACCGCCCACGCCGATGATCCGCGTCTTCGGTTGCTGCTGGCGCAAGGCCAAAATAAGCTCGGCGCCATGAGCATCGCCGCTCGCTTCCCCCGCGGTCATGAGAAGGGTCAATGGACGAGCGGATAGTGGGGAATGGGAAGCGGACATGGCGATATTTCGCGCGCTCTTTGGTTAGTTTGGGAATGGCCTCTAGACTGGCTTGGCGTTTTGCCGGGCGATCTGTTCCGTAATTTGCATCGCGATTTCGAGGGCGACCGCGGCTTGGGCGCCGCCGACGCGGGGTGAATGACGCGAGCGGATGCAATCGACAAAAGCGGAAAGCTCCAGCTTAAGCGGCTCGTCTTTCTCAACCTTAATGTTCTCTTTAATGATCTGGGCATCCACCTTGCGGTAAATCACGCCGCTTTGGTCGAAATAATCTAACGAGAGATAGGCGTCGTCCTGGAAAACCCGTATTTTGCGCATTTTCTCGAAACTAATCCGGCTGGTGGTGAGATTGGCCACGCAACCGTTTTCAAAACGAATGCGCGCGTTGGCGATGTCTTCACCCTTGCTTAAAACGGTGGTGCCGACGGAGTCGATCGACTGGATCGGCGAGCGGACGAGGTGGAGCACCACTTCGATATCGTGGATCATCAAATCGAGAACGACGCCAATATCGGTGCTGCGTCCTGGATAAGTGGAAAGCCGGTGCGCTTCGATAAAACGGGGGCGGGTCAGTTTTTCCTCGAGCGCCTGGAGGGCCGGATTGAAGCGCTCGATATGTCCCACCTGGAGGATGAGATTCTTGCTATGAGCGATCTCGACCAGCGCCTTAGCCTGCTCCGTGTTGTCGGTGATCGGCTTTTCGATCAAAACGTGCTTGCCCAGCTCAAGAAATAACTTGGCGATCTCGTGATGTGCGCTGGTGGGGGCGGCAACCGTGACGGCATCCACCGCCTCGGCCAGCGCCTGCGCCGAGGGGAACGCCTTGACGTCATGCCGCTGCGCGACCCTCTCCGCCACCTGTTCCTCGATGTCATAAACACCGGCAAATTCGACCCCAGGCAGTTGAGAATAAATTCTCGCGTGTTCCCGGCCAATATGTCCAACACCCACCACTCCGACTCGTACGTTGCTCATAAATCTTTTCCTGTCGATTCATCGGCGGCAAAAAGGCTGATGCCCCACCGTTCCGCCTGTTCCAACACCAACGCGCGGTCCAACAGCAAGGTGCGCCGCGCTTCGCATGCGACCACCCTGACGGCGGAATCGCGCGCCTTCTCCATCGTTCGCGTGCCAACGACGGGAACATCAAAGCGGAAATCCTGATTCGGTTTACTGACTTTGACCAGGACCACCTCCCCTTTCCCGAGGCGTCCGCCCCGCTCCATAGCCGCGTCAGTGCCTTCGAATGCTTCCACCGCAACGACTGTCCCTTTCTTTACCACGACACACTGACCGATGTCCATGCGGCTGATTTCCTTGGCAATGCGGAATCCGAAAGCAACGTCGATAAGCTGCCGGCGGGAGAGCCTCGGCCCGGCAATGTGCCCCGACTCCGGCAACGCATCTTCGAGAAAGGTCGTGGCCGGGAGCAGTTCAACTCCGGCCTTTTTCAATTCATCGGCGATAGCGCCGAAAATCGACTCGGCGTTGCGCTCTTTGAGCTTGGCCAGCAAGAGCAACGCCTTGAGATCGGGACGCAGGTCGAAAAGATTTCCTGGCGTAATCTGCCCCGCCATGATGGCCCGGTCTATCCTCTGTTCGCGGAAATAATTGCAAAGCGCTCCCAGTTGCCCAACGCGAAGGCGAATATAGTGGTCGGCCAGTTTCGCGACTTCCGGCAAGGTTTCGTCCGAAAAACCGGCGATGGCGAGCCGTTTGACGCCACGAGCCCGCGCCGCTTCGGCCAGCAGCACAGGATAGCGTCCGTTGCCGGCGATGATACCGAGGCTCTCGCCGTTTGAAGCGGAATTAGGACTTGGCACAGGCACGGTCATCACTAGTACTAGTCTTCGGACAGGAGCCGTCCTTTGAATTGGCGGCGCGAAAGCCAGAACATGCCGAAAAGGTCAATGGTGGCACGAATCGCCCGCTTGCCTCCGGCCACCTTGCTGACGCCGGCGTGGCGTGGACGGTGACTGACCGGAATCTCCCCGATCCGGTAACCCGCCGACAACAGAAGAGCGGGAATAAAACGGTGCATGCCGTTCCAGCCGGGCAGCCGCCGGGCCGCCTCGCGGCGCAAGATCTTAAGGGTACAGCCGGTATCGCTGGTTCGATCGCGCAAGACAAAAGCGCGGACATCATTGGCGATATAGGACGAAACGCGGCGAATAAATGCATCATTGCGGTTGGTCCGGACTCCGGTCACAAGGTCAAGCTCTTCATCCTTAAATTTGCGCCACATTGGCGCTACATCCATCGGATCGTTTTGCAGGTCGGCATCGAGCAGAATAATAAAGTCACCATGCGCCTCCTGGAGGCCATAATAGATGGCGGCGCTCTGGCCGCTGTTCTGGCTTAGGTCCAGCCAGCGAATGACAAAGGAGGGACTGGCAGGCGGGCGGGCGAAGGCATCGGTGCTGCCGTCGTTCACCAGGAGAATTTCCGCCGTCCTTTCCATGGCCCGCAGCATCGCGTCGATTTCCCGGATAAGCCGGGGCAGATTTTCCGCCTCATTGTAAAAGGGGACAACGACGGAAAAGTAAGGTCTAGGATTCACGATCAGGTATAAAAAGGCCAAGAAAAAACCGAATGCCAAGCATGCCTGTCGCGAGAGAAGAGATCAAGACGATCCAATCTCCCCATGCTTGATAAAGCGTGGAGTGCTGGGGGTAAAAAACAAGCTGTCCGGCGAAGATTCCGGCCACGTCAACCGAGTTACCCGCGCTGTTGCGAAAGCGTTCCGTCACCGTGCCGTTCTGATCGACCACACATGAAATGCCGTTATTGGCGCAGCGGAGCATCGGGCGGTCCTGCTCGATGCAACGAAAAACGGCGTTTGCCAGATGCTGCCTCACACCCCATTCGGCGCACCAGCCCTGATACCAGCCGTCATTGGTGATGGTGACAAAAAAATCGGGATGCAGCCGCGCCGCCCGGCTGGTCACTTCCGGCAGTGTGTCCTCATAGCAAATAAGAGGGCAAAAGGAGACATCAGGATTCTCCATCATAAACCTTTTGGGGCCGGGACCGGGCGTGAAATCCATACCGACGCCAATCGCCCGGCGCAGCCAGGGGAACGTATCGCCAAACGGAAGATATTCGCCCAGTAGAACCAAACGTGTTTTCTGGTAATACTCATACTTATCGCCACCGGGTGAAAAAAGATAAGCGCAGTTGTAGAGCTTGTGCGCTTCCGCATCGAAATCACCAGAACCGAGCAGAAACCAACCATTCAGTTCACCGCAAAGATCGCGCACCGCTTCATTGAACGGACGGTCGCGAAATATTTCCTCGTCGATCATGGCCTCGGGCCAGACGAGCAAAGCGGGCTTGTCGGTAATGGCTTGGATAGACAATTTTACCGTGGCATCAAGCGCCGCGTCCTGCCGGTTCTCAAATTCACTCTCCGAAGATCCTTCATCCACCAGTTGCGGTATATCGGGCTGAATGCAGGCAAAGCGGACGCCTGGATTTGGCTTTTCGTCCCAATGCCGATGGAGATGATGCCAGCCGAAGGCAAAACCGAGCGCAACCAGCAAGAGCCCCGCCGCGAATGGAAACGGAACCCGGAATCTCCGCTTTTCCCGCATGGTGCTGATCATTTCGAACACACCCTCGGCCCAAAGAACATTGACCGTAACAAGGAAAAAGGAAATTAATGGGACGCCGCCAAAAGCGGCGAATTGGCGGAAGATGATGCTCGGCGCCTGGCTCACGCCCAATTCATTCCAATTGAATCCGGTCAGAAACCAGCTTCGCCACCACTCGAGAGTCACCCACAAAGCCGCCGCGGCGAATGCCGACCAGAGAACCGGCTTTGAATTTTGCCGCAAAGGGAGCAAGCGCGCCACCAGCAGGAACCAGACTGCCGGATAGAGCGCGAGATAGAGCACCAGCAGGCTCGTTCCAATGACCGTGACGTTGCTGATCCACCAAAACGAGCCTCCGAAATAAATCAGGCCGATGAGATAGCCATGGCGGATGGGCTGGCGGCGGCCTGTTTCGCTGCGGGTAATGACCCACCAAGCCGGAATTAGCGCGATCCAACTCGCCTCCGCGCGGGAGAATGGCGCGAAACTGACGAGCAGCAACCATCCCGATAATGCACACCATCCCCAGCGATATTTCTCAATCCAGCGATCAGCCACGTCTCAAACTGCCAAGAGATGGTTCCCTCGCCAATTGTTTAAAATAGGCGCACCATTCTCACTTGAATTCGTCACCGCTACTCAAATTTTCCCCGCCACCAGCGTCAACCGCCGCCAATACCAAACAATCTTACCCTCTTCCTGGCCGATCCGGAACAGACCGCGCGCCGAGGGGGGCGCCTTGGCCAGCATTTCGAGGACCTTTTTGCGATTTTCCGGCGGTGTATTCGCGACATTGAAATACCAGTTTAAATCGGGCTGCTTGAAAGACTCGACCTGCGCCCGCGTAACGGTAAGCCCGGCCTCGACGCACCATTTGCGCCAGGTATTCGGCGTGATGAACCGGTTGTGGCTCGGGTCGCGCAGCTTCTCGACCGCGTTCAGCCATTCGTCGGCCTCAATCTGATCATCCGGGACCGTGCCATCGATCAGGACCAGATAACCGTACATTTTCATTACACGGGATGTCTCGCGGATGAACGATTCGGGCGAACTGAAATGATGTGCCGCCACACGGCAGGTAACCAGACCGAAACTGTTGTCCGGATAGGGAAGTTTCTCCGCCGGATGTTCGTAAAAATCGATCTTCAGGTTTTTTTCCGCCGCAAGCTGCCCCGCCTGCTGCAGCATTGCGGCCGAGATGTCGCAGGCCGTGACCCGCAGGCCCTTTTCAGTCAAATAAAGCGCCGTGTGGCCGTTGCCGGTGGCGACATCGAGAGCGGTGGTGCCGGGCCGCAGTTTCAATTCGGTGATAGCCTTCTCGACATCGCTGACGTCGGCCAGGATATGCGACTTGCCGTACTGGTCCGCCCGTTCGCTAAACTGGTCGTGCGAAGCCGTCTGAATCTCATCGAGCGAGTTGCGAATGTTTCCGGACCGCATTTTGGTATACCAGGCTTCGAGCATGAGGCAATTCGCCGGCAGCGAAGTCACGCCGGGAAAAAGAAAATTCCCAATCACCCCGCAAAGCGCGTAATCGGCGAAGACGGGGCGGTCTCCGGTCAGAAAGGGGCGGCCGGCCAAAATATGTTCAAAGGGCAAAATCTTCTGGTAAAAGCCCTCGACCAATTGGTTGATATTGCGGCCCCACTCCTCGATGCAACCCGGCCCGAATTTTCTCTCCTTGTGGCGCCGAAGCAAGCCGCGCTCGAGATCGTTTTTAAGCCACCGCTCACAATAAGCGTCGCACACTTTGAAGGACCACGCCTCGCAATCGTTTTCGATATAGCTGACCAGGATTTGCTGGAGTCCCTGCACCTCCGCTGGAAAGAGATTCATCAGCGGCGCGATACTGAGGATATAGCGGGGCACGTCATCACCCGAGGGGCTTCTGTCATAGATGACGTCATGGGTGAAAAGGTCCTCGATCACCGGAACCTGGTAATACTCGCCCTTGGTCAACTGAATGACCTGTGTCGGATCGCAAGCCGGCATATCGACCACCTCATAGGGAATCTCCGAATGCCGCAAGATAAGCGCGATGGGAATGCAATAGGGACTGTAGGCGTATTGATAGAGCCTCAAACGAGCCGGTGTATCCATGGCCGCCACCTTAGAGCCTGCCTGTAATCCCGGCAAGACGGGACAAAACCGATTTCAAGTGCAACCGTCCCGGATCGCCGCTAAAAGAAAGTCTGTTGATCCGGCGGCCACCGCCGCAACGTGCTATGCCCGAAATTCGTAACGTCATTCTCGATTGGTCCGGCACGCTGGTGGACGATTTCACTCCGGTGCTGGACGCCACCAACGAAATCTTCCGCCATTACGGCAAGCCTCCTTTCAGCGTGGAGGAGTTCCGTGAGAAATTCTTTCTCCCCTTCCCCGATTTTTACAAGCAGCACCTGCCCGAATCGGCTTTGCCGGAACTCGACCATCATTATCACATCGCTTTCAAGACGCTCCAAACCGGAATCGCGCCACTGCCCCATTCACTCGACTTTCTCGAATATCTTCTTCAACGCGGCCTGCCCACCTTCCTGCTCAGTTCGATCCACCACGACCATTTCGAGGCGCAGGGCAGCCGGCTGGGCTGGAAAAAGTATTTCAAGCAGGTCTATGTTCAGGCACTCGACAAACGCAAGGTCATCCTGCATCTGCTGGCCGAACATGATCTCGACGCCTCCGAAACGATGTTCGTTGGCGATATGGTCCACGATATCGAAACGGCTCGTCACGCGGGGGTGTTGAGTTGCGCCGTCCTCACCGGCTACGACTCGTTACGCAAGCTCAAGTCCGCCAATCCCGATCTCCTTTTCCGCGGCCTGCGCGAGGTGCGCGATTTTCTCGAGCGCCATCGTGGCGTGGTCACCCATCCTCCCGTGCCGACCGTTGGCGCGCTTATTTTCAACGCCGAGGGCAAGGTACTGATGATCCAAACTCATAAATGGAGCCACAAGTGGGGTATTCCCGGCGGCAAAATCAAACTTAACGAACCGTCCGAGGATGCGCTGCGCCGCGAAGTGCTGGAAGAGACCGGCCTCAAGTTAACCGGCATACGGTTTGAAATCGTGCAGGATTGCATCGAGCCGCCCGAATTCTACAAAAAGGCCCATTTTCTTCTTCTCAATTACACCGCCCAGGCCGCCGGCGAGAGCGTGACCCTCAACGATGAGGCCGAGGATTATCGTTGGGTCACACTCGGCGAGGCGCTGAAACTGGACCTCAACGGTCCCACCCGCACGCTCATCGATCATGTCCGATCTCATCCGCGTAGTTGATCTTAAGGTCCGTGCTCGCATCGGCGTGTCTGATCATGAAAGGAAGCGCGCCCAAAAGCTGCTCATCACATTAGAGATGGAGGCCGGAAATCTCCGGCCAGCGGCGAAGCATGACGATATCGCCAGAACGGTGAATTATTTTGCGGTGGCCGAGCGGGTCAAAGAATGGGTGGCTCAAAAACCGCCTCGTAAACTGCTGGAAACTTTGGCGGAAGATCTCGCGGCTGAATTGCTCGAGGCATTTCCAATCCAGAACATCACCGTTGAAATCAAAAAATTCATCTTCCCAGACACACGCTGGGTCTCCGTGCAAATCACGCGGAAAAAACGATGAATCTATAACTCAATCTCCACACCCGGCGCGGGAATCACGACCTTCATGCCGGGCGCCTCGGTGGCCAGTTGCTGCTGAAACCAGGTCAGCGCCGGCGGATCGCCATGGACCAGCACGCAAACGCGCGGCTTCACGTCGAGGATATACCGGAGCAAATCGTCCCGCTGGGCGTGGGAGGTAAAATCGAAGTGTTCCACACGGCATCGCACGGGCTGCGGTCCATAGGCGGCGTTTAACGTCACCGAATCCCCTCTCCGGGTCGCGCGCAAGCGGCCCGCCGGTGATTCCGGATCGCAGTAACCGACAAAGAAAATACTGTGCCGCTCCTGGGCGAGAAACTCCTGTGCGAAGACATTGGAAAGCGTGTTCTCTGTCATCATCCCGGATGAAATCAGATAGATATGGCCGCGCTTCGGGTTGAAGTCGCGCGCGCGGCGTCCATCCATGACCTGGCACTCAATATCGTCCAGCAAACGCAACTTGGGATACCTTCGCCGGGTCCGGGCGGCCAGGCGATCGTAAATTTCGCAGAAAGTCCGGCCCAATCCTCCGATATAAATAGGCGTCTCGGGCAGGCGGCGGCTCTTTTGGAGAAAATGCAACTGGGCCAGCAGTTCCTGCGTCTTGCCCATGGCGAAGACGGGCATGAGCGCCGCGCCCCCTTTGGCGAACGTCTGCTCCAGCGCTTCCGCCAATTGCTCCACCAGTTGGTCCCGGGAAAAACTCTCCGGCCTGGGCTGCGAACCACGCGTCGTCTCGGTGATGAGGATATCAACCTCTTCCCGCGGAAATTCCGCGGCGCGCGCCAGAGTCTGATCGGTAAAATTCACATCGCCGGTGTAAAAAATCGTCCGTCCATGATGGCGCAAAGCCGTCCCCACAGAACCGAGAATGTGCCCGGCATCGTGGAAGCTGAACGTCAGTGATTCGTTTTCCGGATCGGGATAGCCATTCGGCGACCAGCTCCGTTCCAAGCCACACGCCTGCCAGACCTTGACGAGCTGATCCAGTTCCCGATGCGTGAACAGAGGGTATTCCACGATGCCCTTCTCCATCTTTTGCTTAAGCATCACCTGGACGGAATTGTGCAACAGCGGTTCGGCGAGAAAATAGGTCGGCTCGCTCATAAAAACCCGGGCGCCCGGATGGTCCCGCATCAACAACGGCAACGCTCCGGTGTGATCGTGATGGGCGTGGCTCACCACGATCGTTTGCACGGAATCGAATTTCAGTTTCTCCAACTGGGGAAGCCCTCCGATTCCTTCGGCTCGGGGATGCATACCCGCATCGAGCACGATGCGGCCATCCGGTCCGAAATCGAGCAAATAGGAATTTGCGCCGATTTCATTCGTGCGAGTCAAATTGGTCAAAATCATGAGGCTTCTTCTTCCATACGACAAAAATGACATTCCCAAAACCGCCGATAATGGCTATAAGCAAATGTCCCATAGGGGCAAAAACATGAAAGTCGATCCTGCTTTTTTCGCATGGTGGAAGTGTTTGCCGGCATTGGCCGGAATAAGTTGCCTGCTACTCGTTTCCGGCCATTTTGCTATGGCCGCGCCGGAAGGTTACGATGACGCCGCTCGGACGGCTGCCCTCGCGTGGATTGCCCAAATCGATGCCGGCCAATATATTCAAAGTTACGATTCCGGTTGCGATGCGTTTCATCGCAAAGTAACGCAGGATAAATGGGTGCTGGTTCTCAAGGCCTTCCGTCCGGAGTACGGCAGCGTCATTAGCCGCAAGGAAATCAGCCAGGTTTATCAGGAAAATGGCGTCAATGGGCTCGATGGCGAATGCATGGTCATCACTTACGATACCTCTTTCAGCCGGATTAAAGATGGCTATGAGCAAGTTGTCCTTAAATTAGAGAATGGGCAATGGCGGGGCGCCGCTTATGCAGCGGGAACAAAGCGTGGCAGCGCGGCGGTAAATAATGAATCGGCGCCCCAGGTCGAAACCGAGGTTGAATCGACCGTAGTTCAGCATCCGCCGCAACAATAAGCCGGGCTATCGGCTATCCAATAAACCGACGCTGATTTCGTAACGGAGAAACGGCGTGATCAGGTAGACGCCGCCGAACGATTCCAGCGCGATGTCGCGGATCTCTTTGGCTACTTCGAGACCAATCCGGGTTGCCTCTTGGTCGCTGGAACAATGACGCAGCCGCTCGCGCAACGGTTCGGCGATTTTGATTCCGGGAACCTCGTTGTGTAAAAACTCGGCATTGCGGGAACTCAACAGCGGCATGACGCCGAGAAAGACCGGGGCGCCGAGCGGTTTGAGGCGAGCCGCCGTCTTCCGGGCCAATTCCGCATCAAAGACCGGCTGGGTCATGACATATTGCGCGCCGGCGGTCAGTTTGCTTTCAAGTTTCTTCAATTGCGATTCGAAGTTAAGCGCGTTCGGATTGAAGGCACAGCCGATGATGAATTTGGTCTGGCCCTGTAAATTCCGTCCAACCGCGTTTACTCCGCGATTCATCCCGGCCAGCAGTTTGATCAGGCCCAGTGAATTGACATCATAAACCGAAGTCGCGCCCGGGTGATCGCCCACTTTCGCCGGATCACCGGTCAGAGCCAACACGTGGCGGAAGCCCAGGGTGCCGAGTCCCATAATCTCCGACTGCAAGCCAAGAAGGTTGCGGTCCCGGCAGGCCAGATGCAGCAAAGCCGTGATGCCGACTTCCTGTCGCAAACGAATGGCTGCCGCGACGTTGCTCACGCGCAAGATGGCCAGGGAATTATCGGCGAGGGTAATCGCCGCCGCGCCCGCTTTCTTGAGCGCCCTGGCTCCGGCGAGAAATTTATCCATGGACAAGCTTTTGGGAGAATCGAGTTCGACGATCGACACGCGCCGCTGTTTAAGCCCCTCGAGAATCGAGGGTTCCTCCTCCAACTCCGGCGCCGTAACCGCCATCTCAACCACTTCAATGCGGGACTTTGGCGCGGGGGAGACTTTTTTCACACGCACCGGCCTAAGTTCACGCGCCACCGGCGCCATGGCCGCGATATGCTCCGGACGGGTGCCATAGTCGCCGCCAACCAGCCGCGCACCCTCCCCCACCCATTGCGGAAGCGTGGCGGCGAAATATTCGGCGCTAGCCGCGTAATTGAACCGGCCCTCGTAAAATTCAGGTTTTCCGGCATTGGGAAAAACCGAAATCAAATCATCCTCCCGCACCTCGAGTTGGGAAAGCAGGTGAAGGCACGCCTGAGGTCCACAGGTGCCGTTGATGCCCACGATATCGGCCCCCGCGTCCCGCAGGATCTTGAACGCTTCCGGGAGAGACTGCCCGGAGAACAATCTCCCCTCTTCGCTCACAGCGAGCGATGCGACCAGGGGAATATTAGTCAAATTTTGGAAGACTTCCAGGGCCAGCAGCAACTCGTCCAGCGCAGCGAAGGTTTCCAGAAAGATGAGATCGCAGCCGCCATCTAACAAGGCTCCGATTTGCTCCCGGAAAAGCGCCTTGCGGTCCCCGGACGAATATTCGCCATCGGCGGGACGGAGGGAGAGCGGCCCGACCGATCCTCCGATGAAAACGTCGCGTCCCTGGAGAGCATCCCGCGCGATCCGGGCGGCCCGCCAGTTGATTTCGCTCACTTGGTGGTCAAGGCCGAAGTGGGCCAACCGGACCCGGTTGGCGCCAAAGCTGTTTGTTTCGATCACCTGCGCCCCCGCACCGGCGTATTCCTGGTAAACCCGCGTGATCAGTTCCGGCCGGGTCAGGTTCAATTCCTCCAGGCAATGGTTGAGCGGCGCGCCCAGTTCATAAAGATACGTCCCGGTCGCGCCATCGCCCAACACGATACGTTCTCGCAAAAGATCAAGGAGATTTGCCATAGAGAGTTTTGCCTGTCAGTATTGACCTTACAGTCAGTGACCAGCGTTAGGCACTGTGAAAATGCTGGCCCAAGAGATAATTTCCTTTGCCCCGCAGGCAATTTTTTATGAATCAACGAAAAAACGGCCTCAAACTTACCGATCATGAGGCGATCAATAATGCCATTCTCGATTTGGTGTCCAACTGGCAGGCGCCGGAATTCTCCGGCGATTTCGCTGAGATGATCGCCTCACTCTACCGGCTTTCGCAACAAAATCCCAACTCCAGCGACTTGGTGCTCTTCAAGCGCTCCCTCGCCGAGCTGCGTTATGCCCAGAGCGTATTTGCGCCTTACCGCTCAATTAAAAAAATCTGCGTCTTCGGCTCCGCCCGTATTCGCCCACCGTCAAAAATCTACACCTGCGCGACCGATTTCACCCGTTTGATGACAGAGGCCGGTTATATGACGATTACCGGCGCGGGAGATGGCATCATGAGCGCGGCTCAATCGGGCGCCGGAGCGAAAAAGAGCTTCGGCCTCAACATCATGCTTCCATTCGAACAACGCCCGAATGAAATCATCCGCCAGGACCCCAAACTGGTTACATTTCGTTATTTTTTCACCCGTAAACTCACCTTTCTGCGGGAAACCAGCGCCGTCGTCATCTTTCCCGGAGGCTTCGGCACGCTCGACGAAGCCATGGAAGTATTGACCCTGCTCCAAACCGGCAAAGCCCGCATCATTCCGGTCGTTTTAATCGATGAACCGGGCGGCACGTTTTGGAAAAATTTTCTCCAGTATATCAGCGAGCATCTCATGGCCAACAAGCTGATCTCTCCGGAAGATTTCAACCTTTTCCGGCTGACGGCCAGCATCACGGAAGCCCGTGATGAAATTCTCCGTTTCTACCGAAACTTTCATTCCTACCGTTTTGTCGGATCATATCTTGTGATTCGTTTACACCGGGCACTTTCCGATAAAAAGCTGGCCGAGCTAAAGAAGGAGTTTTTAGGCATTCTGGAGCAGCCCGCAGAACTTTTCCAACGTGATGCTTTTCCCCAGGAAGCGAATGAAAAGGACCTGGCGGGAATGCCCCGTCTCTGCCTGACCTTTAACCGAATTCATTTCGGTTATTTGCGTCTTCTGATTGATCGGATCAATCAAGATATATAAGTCGCTGTTGTTGGAATAATTGCAACTTTTACAGTTGACTTAAAATGACATTGAAGTGAGGATAATAAAAGGTTGTCTTTTTTACCTGTTGCAACAACCGTAGCTGTGGACTTCGATCCCCATCCAGTGTTTATGGTGAATGACTTTTTCCTTAAAAACCTCCTCGAAAACCACCCCGATCACATTTATTTCAAAGACGCCGAATCCCGGTTCTTACGAATCACTCCAAGCATGGCCAAGTGGTTCCACCTCAAGTCCCCGGAAGAGGCCATAGGCAAGACCGACTTTGATTTTTTTACCCACGAGCACGCAGTGATCGCTTTTAACGAAGAGAAGGAGATCATGCGGACAGGCAAACCGCTAGTTGGGGTAGAGGAGAAAGAAACCTGGCCGGATGGAACCTTTACTTGGGTGACCACCACCAAGCTTCCCTTGCGGGATAACGAGGGAAAAATTGTAGGGACTTTCGGTATTTCACGAGATATTACCACGCACAAGCAAGCCGAGCTTGCGCTCCACGATGCCCGGCAAGCTGCTGAAAGCGCCAACCGGGCCAAGAGCGAATTTCTGGCCAATATGAGCCACGAGATTCGGACGCCCATGAACGGCATCATCGGAATGACCGGATTATTGCTCGACACGGATCTTACCGAAGAACAGGTGAGCTTTGTGGAAATCATCCGACAAAGCGGCGATAACCTTCTGACCATCATTAATGAGATTCTTGATTTCTCCAAAATCGAGTCGGGCGCCCTGGAACTTGAGCATGTTGCATTCGATCTGCTTCCTTGTGTGGAGGGTGTGCTGGATGTCTTTAGCGCGCGAGCGGCCGAAAAAAACATCGACCTAGCCTACCTTTACGACACCAACACGGCTATGACCATCGTCAGCGATCCCACCCGTTTGCGCCAGGTGCTAATTAATCTTGTGGGCAACGCCCTTAAGTTCACGGAAAAAGGCGAAGTCGTGGTGGAGATTACTTCCGAAATTCTCTCCCGCAAAGAAATACCGCAAAATAACGAATGGCTCCGGCTTCTGGGTGAAAAAAGCTTCGACGAAGAGGAGTGGCTGCGGCTGAAGTTCGAGGTCTGGGATACCGGTCCCGGCATTCCGGCGGACCGGATGGATCGTCTCTTCCAGCCCTTTAGCCAAGTCGACGCCTCGATAACCCGGCGCCATGGCGGAACCGGCCTGGGCTTGGTCATCGCCAAGCGTCTGGTCGAAGCGATGGGCGGGAAAATCTGGGTTGAAAGCACACCCAATGAAGGAACCTCATTTTTCTTCACTCTCTATACCAAAACCACCAGTTCGCGGCGCCGGGTGAATTTTCTCACTTCGTGTTCGATGTTAAAGGACCGGCATCTTCTTATCGTGGACGACGCCGAGATCAATCGTCGCATTTTGCACATTCAGGCCGAACGCTGGGGAATGATTCCCCATCTTTTTGAAAAACCGGAGGCAGCCTTGTCCTGGCTTAAGGAAGAACCGCCGGTAGACATGGCCGTCCTCGACTTGCAAATGCCTTTCATCGACGGTTGCCAGCTCGCCCGGGAAATCCACGAGATCGACAAATTCAAAAGCCTCCCCCTCATTCTGCTGAGTTCTTCTCTGCCCGCGAAGAATATGGAGACCCATATCACGGATGATTTTGTGGTTCGGCTGATGAAGCCGATCAAGCAAGAGGAATTGTTTGACGCCTTTACGACGGCTTTGGGCAGGATCAAAACCATCACCAAATCTTTGCGTCAAAGTATTACCTTTGATCATACCCTGGCGACGCGCCTGCCGTTCAAAATCCTGGTGGCGGAAGACAATGTTATTAATCAAAAAGTCACCTTGCGCGTCCTGCAACAATTTGGCTATTGGGCCGACTTGGTCGCCGACGGCAAGCAAGCCGTGGAAGCGGTGGGACGCCAGAAATACGATATTGTGTTTATGGATGTCCAAATGCCCGAAATGGACGGTCTGGAGGCTACGCGCCATATCTGTAACCGCCTGGAACCTTCCGAACGACCTTATATTATCGCTTTGACCGCTAACGCACTCAAGGAAGACCGCGAAGTCTGTCTGGCGGCGGGCATGGACGAATATCTCAGCAAACCGGTGCGCCCCGAGAAAATCCAAATTATCCTTGAGAATGCCGCCACCCGGTTGGGCCGTGGCGGCAAATTAAGCCGGGAGTAGGTCAGTCGCTAGGGCTTCTTTGGCACACGAGGATGAGCAATTGTTGAGTGCTCACATTTCCTCGAAACTTCGCCTTTGAAACGCCCGCCAGTAATCGAGCTCCTTCTCCAGTCTTAGATGCTAATCTCAAAACAGTTGCTCACATTAACACGCCAATTGTGTCAAAATAGTGGCTCAGCTAAAGCTTCATTTGCAATTAATAGGTGATAAGTTATGTTAGGTAGTGTTTATCTTGTATTCAAAGGAATATAAAATATGATCAATGAAGGCGGAGACTTTTTACTGCAAAACCTGTTAGAACATATTCCGGACGCCATCTATTTCAAAGACCGGGAATCCCGTTTTATCTTGATTAACCAAGCTGCGGCGCGGTTATTCAAGTTGCAATCCCCGGAGGAGGCTACCGGCAAGACCGATTTCGATATCTTTACTGAGGAACACGCCGGCGCCGCCTTCGCCGATGAACGGGAAATCATGCGCACGGGAAGACCGCTCGTGGACAAGGAAGAAAAAGAGACGTGGCCGGATGGGGCCGTTTCCTGGGCAACAACGACCAAAGTGCCCTTGCGAAACAAGGATGGGGAAATCATCGGAACGTTCGGCATTTCGCGCAACATCACTGAGCGCAAACAAGCCATCGAACAGATCGCCGAGCAGGCCGCGCTCATTGACATTGCGCCCGATGCGATCATGGTGTGCGATCTCCAATCCAACATTCTTTTCTGGAACAAAGGGGCCGAGAGCATCTACGGCTGGAGTCGCGAGAAAGTTTTGGGCCGAACGGCCACCGATCTTCTCTTTTCCCAAGAGGGATCGGCGAAGCATGACGAAGCCCTTCATGAGGTAGCTGTTTTAAGCCAGGGTTCCTGGAAAGGGGAAATTCACCAGGTAACCAAGGACGGCAAAGAATTGATTATTGAGTCAAACCGGATTCTGATGCGGAATGCCGAAGGCCATCCGAAATCAGTGCTTATCATCAATACCGACGTCACGGAAAAGAAAAAGATCGTGGCCCAATTCATGAGAGCGCAGCGGATGGAAAGCATCGGCATTCTGTCCGGCGGCATCGCCCATGATCTCAATAACATTCTGGCGCCGATTCTCATGTCGATCGGCCTGCTCAGAAGTTCCGCGAAAGATTCCGAGACCAAAGCGATTATCAATTTAATCGAATCGAGCGCCAAGAGAGGCGCGGCTATCGTAAAACAAGTGCTTTCCTTCGCGCGCGGAGTGGAAGGGGAACGCACCGAGATCCAGGTGCGGCATCTGCTCAAGGAAATTGAACGGATCATCAAAAATACTCTTCCAAAAAATATCGAACTCGAGATCTCCGGTCCACGGGATCTTTGGACGATTACGGGCGATCTAACCCAGCTCCAACAGGTGCTTCTTAATCTTTGCGTTAACGCCCGTGATGCCATGCCTCGCGGCGGATTGTTAAAAATCACCGCCGAAAACCGTCTTCTTGGCCAAACGGAGACGGTCATGGACCCCAAAGCTCAAGCCGGGCCTTATATTCTTCTCAACGTCATAGATAGCGGGACCGGCATTGAGCCACATCTCCTGGACAAGATTTTCGAACCTTTTTTCACTACCAAGGAAGTCGGCAAAGGCACTGGGCTTGGTCTCTCGACGACCCTGGGCATCGTCAAAAGCCATGGAGGGTTCATCCACGTTCACAGCAAGCTCGGGAAAGGCTCCACCTTCCAAATCTATCTACCGGCTCAGGCTGAGGCTAAGGCTCCGGAAAACCAAACGCAAACCATGGGGCTTCCCCGCGGCAATGGAGAGACGATTCTTCTGGTCGATGATGAAAACTCCATTCTTGCCATCACCAGCCAGGCCCTCGCCGCCTTTGGCTACAACGTAAAAACGGCGAGTAATGGCGCCCAAGCCGTTGCCATTTATACCGAATGTCAGACGAAAATCGCCGCTATTATCACCGATATGGCCATGCCCATCATGGATGGAGTCAGCGCCATACATGCCATAAAAAAGATTAATCCGGATGCCAAAATAATCGCCGCCAGCGGACTTCATGACGAAAGCAGCACAGCCAAGGCCGCCGCGGCGGGAGTTAAATTCTTTTTACACAAACCCTGCGCAACGGAAACCCTCCTTAAAACTCTGCGGGAAATCCTCGCCGATCCTGCGGAAAAGCAGCCGGCAACTTGACGGCTGGTCAAGGCGGGGAGGCTGGAAGAATAGCGCCGCGTTCAAACTGCCCCCCCCGCTTTAAGGGAGTGAAAGCAGACTTTCAGGATCTTCAGGCAGTCCGGTGTCTGGACGTGCCGGTTTATTTTGTGTCTGTCTCAAACGAATCTTCCGGCCTCCATTTGCCTGACGCCGGATAGTGGTGTTTCGAACTTCCCGGCGGGATAGCAGCTCAATTTCCCATCCAGTTTCATTGACCGGGGGAAAGGTTTCGATGAACCGCATTTGGAGGTCGGCCCGTACAACTTCCCGGAGAAAGGCATTCAGTTCATCATCGGGACTGAACGGCTCAACCCATTTCCTGCGGCCACGAAGTTCTTTGACGGAGAGGTAAAGCTCATCGAATTCACGGGCTGTCACTTGGAGAGTGAAGGTTTCATAAGAATCAAGCCGGTTGCTTTGCAGATATTCGGTCGCTTCAGCGGGTCTTAAGATCACGATTTCCTCCTCTCATCGTTTAGGTGGAAAACTGGCTTAAACTAATATTTTCGCCGCGGTTTTGCCCTTTGCGCGCGCAAGAGACTCATAACCGTCAAAACAACGAGGCCAGGACCCAAAAATATCAATCCCATCAAAATAACGTAACCGTTGTCGCTAAGCATGTGCATGGCATTTTTCCTTTAATTTGCGCTGAACCAATCCGCAGGCAGAAGGAACCAGCAAGGTTTTCGATTAGCACGCTATGCCGCTTTTGTGGCATTTAAGTTGGGGTCGCGAAACATTTGCAGGTCAAAGAGCACAAAATAAAAATCCATGCCGCAAAAAACTATGCGCTATCAACTAGAGGTATTATCATGGCCTATGAAATTTTTGCTTTTACCTAGATGTTCAGTCCCGAAGAGAGGCGGTGTGGATTCTTGGTTGCACATTATGACGCCGTCTTCCCTCTCGTCGTTCAATTTTATCGATTTTGCAAACACGCCCGAGGACTAAAGCCAAGCTGCTGTTGAACGCTGGCTTGAGCGATCGTACTCAAGACCAAGAAAGCTGGTCAGTTTCTCCAAGGCATCCCTCAACTGTGTCCGCTGGCCTGCTGGTCGGAATTCATCAGCAAGTCGAAGTCTTCTCCTTCTTCCTGCCGGTCGCGATGAATCGCCGATTGAAGCAGCAGAAGCTCCCAGGACATCTCAATGGTTACGGGCACCGGAGCGGCCCAATCCTTGACCCTAAGCAAGGATTCGGGAAGCCGCATGAGAGCGAGAAAAGCTTCACTGCCGGTCTTCCCGTCGAAACCGGCATGGATCACGCGGCCGTACTGGATATAAACTTCTCCGATTTCCGAAACCTCTTTATTTTGAGGCGTGACGGTGATGAGAATATTGCGGCCGTTGAGGCAGAAAAGCTGGACCAGGTCCTGAAGTTTGAAATGGGCCAGCATCGTCGATTCTTCCGCCGCGACCGGAAGCGGGGCCGGAGCGGCCGCTTCCGGCTCGTCGCGCGACGCAAAATGTTTTTGGACTTCCTCGATCAGCCGCGAGATTTGAAACGGCTTTTCCAAAAATAGGATGACCCCGAGATCCTGAGCCTGCTGCCGATTGCCGGACGAGCGGTAGGCCGACATGAGAATCGAACCGATTTCCGGACGGGTGCGGTTGATTTCCCGGACGAGATCGAAACCCGACTCGCGCCCTAGCCGCACGTCGCTGATGACAAGATCGATCTGCTTGTCGGAAACCAGGGAAAGGGCGTCGGCGAATTTGGTCGTGGAAATGACCACCGTATCGCGCAGCCGGCGGAATTCACGCTCCAGGATAAGAAGAATGTCTTCCTGGTCATCCACGATTAAAATTTTTTTGGGCATGTTTTGCGGCGATTGGGATGCGGTGGGAAATCAATATCGCCGCCGAACATAGTGACAACGACCCGCATAAAAAAGCACGATTCGATCCAATCCGATTTTTTACTTTGAGTATTAAGGGACCCTGGGCACGAACTCTGCTTGCGAGGCCGCTGTGAGGATGATCAACCACTTTATTCCGTTGATCGCCGCTCTTGCGGCGTTCTGTTTGCCTGTTTTCGGACAAGTATCCACATCCCCACCTCCGGGAAATGCCCCGATTTATTCTTCCACTGAAACCGCGGTGCAGCCTTCCACTACCGATGCCCAATCACAGCAGCAACAGCAGCAACAGCAGCAACAGCAGCAACAGCAGCAACAGCAGCAATTACAGCAACTGCAAACCCAGATCCAGGAGTTGCAGCAACAATTGAATGAGCAGGCAGGACAGCTTACACCCATCAAGGATAAACTGGATAAAACGGTACAGGAGGCGTCGTCGTTGAAGCAGAATCTTCTGGCTGTGCAGAGTTCCGCCGACAAGAAATATAGCGACGTCAAAGATGCCTACAGCCTTTCCATCAATATCTCATGGACGCTCATCACCGGTTATCTGGTCATGTTCATGCAGGCCGGCTTTGCCTTGGTGGAAACCGGATTTACCCGCGCCAAGAATGTCGCCCATACGATGATGATGAATTTCATGGTCTATTCGATCGCGATGCTCGGCTTTTGGATCTGCGGATTCGCCTTCCAGTATGGCGCCACGGGCGCCCCGACCTCTGTAAGCCCGGTCGGATCGCTGGGACCCAATGTGACCAGCGTGCTCAATTCGCAACTCGGTTTTACGATCGATGGAAAGTACTTCGGACTTCTCGGCAACGCCGGATATTGCCTGCTGCCTCCAGCCTTTGACGCAGGGATTTTCACTCTCTTTCTTTTCGAGATGGTATTCATGGACACCGCGGCGACGATTCCCACGGGGGCGATGGCCGAGCGATGGAAATTCCTTCCGTTTTGCCTTTTCAGCTTTTGTGTGGGGGCTTTTATCTATCCGGTCAACGGCAGCTGGGTTTGGGGCGGCGGCTGGCTGGCGGCGCTCGGAAAAAATTTTGGCCTGGGGCACGGCCACGTCGACTTCGCTGGCTCGTCGGTGGTCCACATGGTGGGAGGCGTGATGGCCCTCGTCGGCGCCAAGTTCCTCGGCCCGCGCATCGGAAAGTATAACGCCGACGGCACGCCAAATCCGATTCCCGGCCATAACATCCCCATGGCCGTCCTCGGCACCTTCATTCTCGCCTTCGGCTGGTTTGGCTTCAATCCCGGCTCGACCCTGGCTTCAACCGACACCCAGATCGGAATCATTGCCACCAATACCATGCTGGCTTCGGCGGCGGGTGCCATCGCCGCCATGCTGCTGGCCTGGATTCGAATCGGCAAGCCCGACCCCTCCCTTTCCTGCAACGGGATGCTGGCCGGCTTGGTGGCGATCACCGCACCATGCGCCTTCGTCGATGCCTGGGCGGCCGTGACCCTTGGCGCCATCGCTGGCATCATCATGTATTTCAGCGTTTTCTTTATTGAGGAGACTCTCAAGATCGACGATCCCGTGGGAGCGATCTCCGTTCACGGAACTTGCGGCGCCTGGGGCGTTCTGGCCCTCGGGATCTTCGCCAATGGCAAATACGGCGATGGCTGGAACGGCGTCGATGGTCCGGTGCGCGGAATCATCTCCGGTGATCCAAAGCAATTCCTGGCCGAGTGCATCGGAGTGATCGTCAATTTTGTCTTCGTTTCCTCCTCCACCTTCACTGTCCTCTTCGTGCTTGAAAAGCTCTTCGGCAACCGGGTGTCGGCGGAAACGGAAATGGAAGGCCTGGATGGTCCTGAAATGGGAGCACTCGGTTACACCAACGTGCCGTAATCCGGGTCATCGAGAGGGAGGAAAAGGACAGGCGCGAGGTTGCCTGGCGTCTGCTTGGCGGAGAAGGGTGCGGTTCGTGCTTTTGCCTTCTGGGAAAGTAGGCTAAAAACCAACGCTTCCGATCACTTTCATGGCCGCCCCTTTTCAACTTTCCGGGTCTCTTGAAGAGATTCCGCTGCCTGACATCGCCCGGCTTTTCCAGTCGACGCGCAAGACGGGCCGGCTGGCTCTTAGTTCCGGCCATTCATCCGGCTCGATTTATTTCGATCGCGGAGAAATCGCCGATTGCCAGTCGACAAGCCTGTCGGGGTTGGACGCGCTCAAACATTTTGCCCTTTTCAACCGAGGCAGCTTTGAGTTCATCGATGGCATCGCCCCGGCCAGCCATACCCTCAGCTCCCATCCGACGGCCGAACTCATAGGCATCCTGGAAGAGCGCATGATGGAATCCCGC
>DATJMI010000100.1:0-10344 GCA_035508775.1 Methylacidiphilales bacterium | reverse complement strand
GTAATGCTCCAGAAGAAATCTCTCGGCCATGGTGATCCAAAGCGGAACCACAACCAGATAACGGCAGGAAAAGTGCGCGACTTTAAGGTTGTTTGCCGACCGAATCGACTGGACGTGCTCCTTGATGCGTCCGAAGAGAGGAGCACCCGCCGGGAGGTTTTCACCGCCGCCCTTTCTGGCTCCCGGCAAGACCGCTTTGCCGACATAAATGGGGCGTGAGGCATCACGCGAACAAATCTTCGCATATGGTTTGAAATCTCCGTTGTAAAAAAGAGCGTAAACGCCAGGGCCTTTCACGGGTTCCGCAAGCGGAAGGGGAACCGGTCCCCGGGACATCAACTCACGAACCAAATTCACCGTCAGGTTCTGGTAATCGAGTGGATTGTACATCCGCAGCTCACCCATCGGCGTGTTTTCGGAGTTCAACGGCAACGCTTTCGGCGACGATTCGCGCCAACCCCACCGGGACCGCGTTTCCGAGTTGACGCATCGCTTCCGTCCAAGCTCCCTCGAAGATCCACGAATCGGGAAAGGTTTGTACCCTCGCCGCTTCGCGGATGGAGTAGTAACGAACTTCCCCGGTCGGAAACAGAATCATGTTTTCGCCTCCGGGGACCCCGTGATCTCCCGCCTTGAGCGTCTTGGAGGGCCAGTCGATCGCGCTTCCCGTGTGGCCAACGTAGGTTTTCGCCCCGGGTTGGAGCCGGTGGTTCTGGAATCGCGGGTGTCCGGTCAGCTTTGGTTCCGGTAGGCCGACGAGAGCATCCCTCACCGTCTTCCACGAAAGGTTTTTCATCGTTGGTAAGGATTCGAGCCGCGCCCTTGGAATGGAAACATGTTCCGGTTGGCGCGGAAGTTTAAGGCCGCGCCGCTCCCAGTATTCACCCGTTAACCATTGTTCGGCCAAAAGGGTATCCCGTGAATGGGTGGGATTCGGGAAATGCCAACTCGCTCTCAAATCGGAACGGAACCCGACGATGAAAACGCGCTCGCGGGTTTGAGGCACCCCGAAATCGGCGGCGTTCAACACGCGATAATTCACATTGTAGTGAAGGCCGTCGTACCGGCCCTTGCTGTGGATGGTTTCGAGTCGCGAAAGGTGGGAGTTCCATTGCTCGCCGCTTCTCAAACGAATCTCGGGATAGGTCAATTGCAGGGTGACATAGGAAAAATAGTTTCTAAACGTCTGCCTCGTGAGTCCCTTTACGTTTTCCATGATGAAAGCGCGGGGACGAATTTGCCGGACGGCACGGATGAATTCCGGGATCATGTCGCGGTCGTCCTGCTTGCCCTGATGTTTGCCGCCAATGCTGAACGGCTGGCACGGGGGGCCCCCCGCAACCAAGTCCAAACCCTCGAAAAGCCGGAAATCGACGCTCCTGACATCACCCTCGATGACGTTCCAGTCGTCGACCCCCGAGTGCGCGTGCCTTTTAGCGTTGGTACGAAGCGTTCGGCAAGCGTCCACGTTCCATTCAAGCAGGGCCTCGTGCTCGAAACCCGCCTCATGGGTTGCCAAGGCTAAACCGCCCGCGCCCGTGAACATCTCCAATGAACGGAGCTCTTGTTTCGCCGCCATAGAGACTTTTCCCACAAAAGCATCCAGCTTGCCAGCTCGGAAATTGAGTGCCGAATCGTAACACGTTTTTCCATCCTGTCCTTGTTCCCAACTTAAGAACGAGGGAAGCCAAGCCAGACTCCACTTTCCATAAATCGTTCTAGCCGAAATCGAAGTCTATATCTATACGTTACTTAGGGAGGTACTGGCCATGAAACTTCAAAATTGGATTGCCTGCGCAGCAACGTTGGGAATAGGAACTTTAGCCGCAATCAGGGTTACCGGCGATCCCACTCCTAATCCAAATACGCATCCCTTGCTCGCCGTTTTGGATAAGTTCACCGCGCCGGGCGTACCGGCGCTTGGGCCGGGGGAAACGCCGTGCATCTTGAAGCCGATCCAGGAACCGCCGAACATGCCGGTCTGGCCGGGCAAGGGATTGGCGCAACATCCCTTCATCTATGGCGGCGAAGGATATAACGCCATCACCATGTTCAAGGATGGGAAAGTCATCTGGACTTACCAGACGGGCCCTGGCTGGGAGATCGACGATGCCTGGGTGCTTTCCAACGGGAACGTCCTCTTCACCCGCATGCAGTACGTGGAGGAAGTCACCCCCGACAAAAAAGTGGTTTGGCGTTGGGATTGTCCGCCCGGAACGCAGTGCCATTCGGTGCAGCCAATCGGATTGGATCACGCGCTGATCGTGAACAACGGTCTCCCCTCCCCGATGATGATGATGTTTAACACCGCGACGGACAAGATCGAGTGGCAACATGCTCTCGATACGATCAGCACGACCGACGCGAAGACGGTTCACGCGCAGATTCGCAACGCGCGGCTGACTTCGGCGGGCACTTATCTCATCCCCTATCTCGAACTGGGAAAGGTCGTCGAATACGATAAGAACTGGAAGCCGATCCTAAGCGTGGACGCGAAAGCGCCGTGGTCGGCGTTGCGGGTGCCCAACGGCGATATTCTGATTTCGGGGAACGGAGCGGGTTGGGTGCGCGAAGTGGACCGCACCGGCAAGACGGTTTGGGAAGTGACCAAAAACAGGCTGCCCGGCATCACGTTGCATACCGTGCAAGGCATCTCCCGCCTCGCCAACGGCGATACGATCATCAGCAGCAATGGCCTTGGGGGCAAAGGAGAACCTCCTGATCCCAAATCGTCGGTGCAGATGGTCGAAGTGACGCCGGATTATAAAGTCGTTTGGGTCATCCAGGATTGGGAACACCTCGGCTTCGGTTCCTGGGTGCAATTGCTGGATGAGCCGGGCATTCCGGAAAACGGGGACGTTTTGCGCTAGAGCATTTTCATTAATGTCATGGCCGTTTTGCGGATTAGCAACGCGGCGGGAGCAAGCCGAAGGCTTGCCAGCACCGTAACCGGTGGTTGAGCGCCCAGCGGGCGCGACACCGCCGGAAAGGAAGGTTGCTTTGCTCGCATCCCGACAGGGATGCCAGGGGGCTCTGCGACCCCTACCGGGGGTCGATCTCGTTGGTATCGGACACCGGTGGTGGCGACCGCTACGCGGTCTTACCACCGGCTATAGGGCTGGCATCCCTGCGGGATGACCGATGGCTACATCCTTATTTAAAATGCTCTAGCGCCGTCAAGCGCCGCGGCGAAAAGTCTTCTCCAAAATTTCGCAGGCGCGGCCAGGGCCGTCTTCCGCGCGAATAAGTTCACCCAAGCGCCGGACGCGGACAGCCGCATCGCCAGACTGAAGACGGCACAAGGCGCGCTGAATATGCGTTGCGGTGTGCTGATGCGGCAAAACCACTTCCGCGACGCCAAGGCTTTCCAGACGGCGGGCATTGTTGGGTTGATCGAAGGCAAAGGGGCAGGCCACGGAGGGCACTCCGGCGCGAAGCGTGTGAGAAAGGGTGCCAATTCCGCATTGATGGACCACGGCACCAACCCGGGGCATGAGAAATCCGTAAGGCGCATAGGATAACGTCAGGCTATCGCCGAACGGGCAGACGGGACGATTTTCCATGGGGCCGGTGAGAAAAATCCCACGCAGACCGAGGGCCTTCAGCGCTTCGGCGGCGGCGAAGAAAAAAGCGCCTGGGTTCTGAACCACCGTCGAACCAAGAGTGACGAGAATGGGCGGCTCGCCCCGGGAAAGAAATTCTTCAGCCTCGGGTGGCAACGCAGCCACGCCGGGCGGATTATAAAAGCAGAACCCGGCATACCGGATCAAGGCGGGCCAATCGGGCGGGCGGGACGCGAAGTGTTCGCTATAGAGCTGGAGATTGAGAACGCTGGGATGAGCGCAAAAGACCGCATCGCGAACGGGAGCAAGTCCATGCCGGGCGCGAAAGCGATTGACCGCCGGATCGACGACTGTGCGGATGACGGCCTTGCCTGCCGACCAGATGAAACGATTGCGCAGCCGCGCAACAGCGCCGTTTCCGGCACGCCAAAAATTGGCGCCCGGCAGCGACCATGCCGACGGGATGACACCGGGAGCGAGACTGACCGTGGCTAGCGGAATATTGGCCAGCTCCGCCACAGCAGGCGCGGGAAAAACGAAGTGATGGGCCACCATGACATCATGAGCGTAGGCTTCCGGAAGCAGCGCCTCCAGGACATGATCAAAACCGGGCGCGATGGCCCGATGGATCAGGGTATGGAGCGAGACAAGGCCACCCCATTTTGGCGACATTACCTCGGGATGATCGCGAACGAAAGTCTCCCGGAGTGGTTCGCCGGTGGAAACAAACCGGATGCCGGCGGTCGCGGTCTCCACACCCCAATCGGGATGGCCGACGAGAGTAACCTGATGGCCTCGCTCCATCAGCGCCCGGCCGAGCGCAAGAAAGGGATGAAGATCGCCATGCGATCCCCAGGAAACGAGCAACCAGCGCATTCGTTCACTTGTAGCGGCGATCTAGAGGTGACCGCCAGAAAGATTAAAACGCCGGCTGCTGCTGGGTAATGCAATGGAATGCGCCGAGACCCCAGATGAGATCGAGCGCGGGCCAGGCGATCACCCGGCGCGTGGGGAAGAGCCCCTGAAGGATGTCCCGGGCACGGGCGTCATTGGGATGATTGAAAGCAGGCATGACGACCACCTCGTTGGCGATATAGAAATTGGCGTAACTGGCGGGAAGGCGCTGATCTTCCTTTTCAATACGGCCCGGCGTGGGCAGCTCGACGACGCGCCAGGGCCGGCTCTTTAAGTCCCTCATCGCGGCAAGCCGCCGGCTGTTTTCGCGCAGCAACGCGTAGTTTTCATCGGCGGGATCTTCCTCAACCACGGTAACGAGCGTATCGGCCGAAACGAACCGGGTGAGATCGTCGATGTGGCCATCGGTATCGTCTCCAACAATCCCCTCGCCGAGCCAGAGAATTTGTTCGGCGCCGAGATAATCGCGCAGATAGCTTTCGATTTCCTTTGGGGTGAGATTGGGATTGCGGTTCTTGTTGAGCAGGCAGGCTTCCGTGGTGAGCAGCGTACCTTCCCCATTCACTTCAATGGAACCGCCCTCCAGAATCATGGACGGCGAGAAGAGGCGGAAACCCAGGAGCTTCGCCACGTGCCGCGGAACGTCGTCGTCAAGGTCGCACGGCGGATACTTGCCGCCCCAGGCGTTGTAGCGCCAGTCAACGATGGCAAGCTCGTGCTGATTCCGGATGAAAATGGGACCGTGATCGCGGCACCACGGCTCGTAGGCGGGAAAAGGATGGAGGTGGATGCGCGAATCGACCGGGGCGCCCGCATCCCGGAGCGCCGCGCGGACGCCGGTTTCATGGCCGGGAGAAAAAACGTTGATATGCACGTGTTCGCCTTCGGCCAGAAGCTTCGCCAATCCGGCCCAGAGCGCGGGAATGTTGTCGTAGGCATCCGGAAAACTGATGCCCTCGGGACGGGGCCACGTCAGCCAGGTGGCGTCATGCCGCGCCCATTCGGCGGGCATGCGAAAACCGAGGCTGCGGGGCGTGGCGCCGTCGCCGGGAACGGATGCGCTCATGAAAAAATGGAGTTAATCGATCAATCGCCGCGTCAGGCCGCCATAAGCATCAATGCGCCGATCGCGCAGGAAAGGCCAGTGGGTGCGGGTGACGTCGACGGTGGCGAGGTCAACTTCATGAACGAGAATCTCTTCCTGCTCGGAACCAGCCTTGACGATAATTTGGCCGGAGGTGTTGGCGATGAAACTCTGGCCCCAGAACTTGATGCCGTCACCGCCGACGGGACGCTCATGGCCGACACGGTTGGTCACGGCAACATAACATCCGTTGGCCACGGCATGCGCGCGCTGGATGGTTTCCCACGAGGAATGATGCGCCTCGCCATATTTTTCCCGCTCGCTGGGATGCCAGCCGATGGCGGTGGGATAGAAGAGTATTTGGGCGCCGCTCATCGCGGTAAGCCGCGCGGCTTCGGGGAACCACTGATCCCAGCAGATGAGAACGCCTATGCGCCCGAAGCGGGTGTTCCACGACTTGAATCCGAGATCCCCGGGCGTGAAATAAAATTTTTCGTAAAAAAGCGGATCATCCGGGATATGCATTTTGCGGTACATCCCAAGGAAAGTCCCGTCGGCATCAATGACTACCGCGGTATTATGGTAAATACCGGCGGCGCGGCGCTCAAAAAGCGATGCGACGATAACAATATCGCGTGCCCGGGCCAGTTCACAGAAAGCCTGCGTACAGGGGCCTTCCGGAATTTCTTCGGCCAGGGCAAAATTGGCGTGGTCTTCGTTCTGGCAAAAATAAGGGGAACGAAAAAGTTCCTGCGTGGAGATGATTTGCGCGCCCTGGTCGGCGGCCTGATGGGCAAGCTGCAGAGTGCGCTTCAAATTGGAGACCGGGTCGGTATCGGCCCAGGTCTGCAGAAGTCCAATTTTGACTTTTTGTGATGCGGCCATGGTTGCGTCCAAACTAGTATTCTTATCAAAAGTACTAAAGCGCATCGACGGGATAGAGCAAGGGATGCCTGCGATTTTCCCGTTAAACACCGGCGTCGGCCGCCACGGATTGGCACTGAACTACGGCAACGATTTGATTTTTTCCTCCAGCATTTTAAGACGCTCGGCCAGCTCAGGCAGGCGGCGGACGAGAGCCTCGAGCTTGAGCGATTCGCGAATGGGCGCGGCATGGCGGCCGGCCAGAACAGCGCCGGCGGGAACATCCTTGCTAATGCCCGACTGAGCGGTAATGGTGGCGCGGTCGCCAACATTGAGATGACCGGCCAAACCGGCCTGACCGGCCAGCGTGACGTAACGCCCCAAGGAAGTGCTGCCCGAGACGCCGGCCTGAGCCACAATGATGGAATGGGCGCCAATCGTGACATTGTGGGCGATCATGACGAGGTTGTCGATTTTAACCCCTTCTCCGATGTGGGTCCGTCCGAAGCGGCCCCGGTCAATGGTGGTATTGGCCCCGATTTCGGCATCATCATCGATTTGCACGTAACCGGTATGGGCGATCTTAACGTGCCGGCCCGTGACCGGATCAAAATCGTAGCCGAAACCGTCGGCGCCAATCACCGCGCCGCTGTGAATAATGACACGCGCGCCGAGAATGCAACGCTCGCGGATGGTGACGAGAGGATAAAGGCGCGTCTTCCCTCCGATCACGGCCTCTTGTCCGATAAAACAGTTTGCGCCAATGACGGCGCCCGGTCCCAGACGAACCCCGGAAGAAATAACTGCGTGGGGACCAATGCCAACCCCCTCGCCTATCGTGACGTCAGGCGAAATCACGGCGGTAGGATGAATGCTGGGTTCGTCGCAAATGGGAGGCGGGGCGAAAAGTTCCGAAATTTTCGCGAAGGCATGGCTGGGAGAATCGACGACGATCCGGGTAAAAGTAAACCGGGGAGCGTCCCTGGCTGTAACGAGAATGGCGGCGGCCTTGCTTTGACGTGCGAGCGCCTCGTATTTGGCATTGCCAAGAAAAGAAATCTGGCTTGGCCCGGCGGAACGGAGATCGTTGATGCCGGTGACAACAACGGCATCCGCGCCCTCGCCGAGGAGAGTGCCGTTAACGTGGTCCGTGATCGAGCGGACCGTATGCGGGGAATTCATGAGCCTGTCTCAACCTGCCCTGCCGCGGGCCCCACAGCCGGGCGCGAGGCTGGCCTGAGCGCTTCAGTGAGTAGCCGGCAGAGAAGTGGTCGAAGTTGTCGCGGTTCCAGCGGAGGCCGGCGGCGCGGAAGCATTCAGTTGCTGGATAATGACATCGGTAATATCGATGAGTTTGTTGGAACTAAAGACCACGACGGGAAGAGCGCTGGCGGCGGAGACGCCGGATTTATCCACCACAAGATCGAAGCCTTGCGGCCCCGAGTAATCGTTGATGACCTTGGTGATTTCATCGAGAATTTCCTTGTGGCGGCGCATTTTTTCATCCTCGAGCTCGCGTTCGCGCTCCAGCTTGGTTTCATTGATCCTGTTCTCTAAGGTATAGAGGTCCTGCTGCTTCTCTTTGAGAGCGGCGGCTTTTTCCTGCCGGGCTTGGGCGGAGAGAGTTGGATCATTGGCCGCATCGCTCAGGTGCTGGGCTTCATCGGCCTCGTTCTGGTACTGACTCATGAGGTCGGTTATATCCTTTTGCGCCGCTTGCGCTTTCTCCTTCAGACGGGCATTGGCATCCTTCGTTTTGTAGTAGGCGTCAAAGGCGCGGTTGAGATCTATAACGGCGACCTTCAAATCGGCCGAAGCCATCGAGACGGGAGCAAAAATGAGGAGGGCAAGCAGGAGTAACTTATTCATGGGCGGAGAAGCCTTTCAGAATTGGTAACCGACGTCAAAACTAAACTTGCCGGTATTGGAGTGATTCCACCCCTGGTCTTTATAAGGCAGACCGTAATCGAGACGCAGAGGGCCGATAGGGAGATTGAGGCGCAGGCCAACGCCCGCGGCCATGTTGAGCTCATACCAGGCAGAGGTGTAATGGAAGGGACGGGCGTCGAGAAAACCGATGTCATTCCAAATGGCGCCGCGGACGCGATCGATGATGGGAAAGGTCAATTCCAGATTGGCATAACCCATGGTATCACCGCCCAATGGCTGGGTGTTGTTGTCGATCGGCCCGATGTCATAATTGCCGAAACCTCGTACCGTGTTGGCGCCACCGAGGAAGAAGCGGTCAAACAGAGGCACTTCCGTGCTGTCGCCATACCAATCGGCCACACCGGTTGATCCGGCGGCCAGGAAGATGAGGTCGTAGGGCAAGGAGAAGTATTGCTTCACCGAGGCCTGGAGTTTGTAAATGTTGGTTTGGCCCCAAAGCGGGCCGCCGGCCAGCTCCGCGCTGAAATCGGCCCGCATGCCCCTCCGCGTCAGCAGAACACTGTCACGGTTATCGTAGATCATACCCAGAGTGATGGAGCTTTCGCTGCGTTTACCCTGTTCCGCAATCAACTGGGGAGAGGCGTTGTTGGCCAAGTCGTAGATGTCAAATTCCTCGAGGGTATAGGCGACGGAACCGCTCCAGAAGGGACCAAAAGCGCGGGCCAAGCTGATCGTGGTGCCATAGTTGCTTTGGTTATAGTAAGTCGAGAGGTAGGAGGCATTGTGATAAAAGATGTTGTAGCCGAGGGCAAGTTGCTGCTCGAGAAACCACGGTTCCTTGAATTCGATCTCGGCATCCTGGCGTTCGAGACCGTATTGGAGACGGACGCGGAATTTTTCGCCGCCGCCCGTAAAATAGGGGAAATTGAAAATGTCAAAGTTGCCCTGGCTAATTTCGACAAAACCGAGAAGGCTGTCGACCGAACTAAAGCCGGCGCCGAAGGTGATCGACCCCGTCCGCTTTTCCTCGACCGTAACCACCATGTTTTTGCGGTTGGGCACCGTGGTGTCTTCAGGTGAAATATCGACCTTCTCGAAATAGCCGAGGTTCTCCAAGCGTTTCTTACTCTGGTCGGCCCGCACGCTGTCGTAAAGCTCACCCGGATGGACCGCCAATTCGCGGCGGATAACTTTGTCTTTGGTGCGGTTGTTTCCCTGGATGATGATCTGTTCGACGTAAGACTGGGAATTTTCGACGATTTGGTAGAGGATGTCGATCTTTCCGCTATTCACATTGGGCGTGCGCACGGGCGTAACTTCCATTTCGATATACCCTCTGCCGCCGTAGAGATCGCGCAGACGCTTGACATCGTTGTCGAGCGTGGCGAGTTCCTCGTTGGGTTCCTTGCCCTCCGGCGTATAGGGTCTCGGCGAGTATATCTTGCCCTCATCCATGCGAATGACCTTGAAACCGCGGTAGGTGCGCAACTGATCCTTGGTGAAAATCGTATTTCCGGTGAAGTCGATTTTGCCGACGGTGTACTGGATACCTTCAAAAACGGTGATGGTAACAGTCATCTGATCCGGCTTTGGATAGGTAAATTTGACATCTTTGACCGACATGTCGATGTAACCCTTGCTATAATAATAATCGCGAAGGTTTTCGAGGTCCTGGCGGAAGTCATCCTCCTTGAAGAGACCCGACTTATTGATGAAAGAAAACAGGTTCTTCTTGCGCGTTTTCATGATCTTGCGCAGTTCCTTGGTCGTCAGATGCTGGTTGCCCACGAAATTGACTTCGGTGACGAAATTGCGCTCTCCCTCGTTGATCACAAAGGTGACGACGGAGCGGCCAAAATCCTCGTTGGTGTCGATTTTGTAACTAACCTGCGCCTGGCTGTAGCCCTTATTGAGATAAAGATCCTTGATTTTATCGGCGTCGGCGGAAACCTGCTCCTCGCTCAAGGTCTCGCCAATCTTGCTTTTGATCTCTTTTTTAACCCGTGATTGTTTGATCTTATTCGCGCC
>DATJMI010000099.1:0-16453 GCA_035508775.1 Methylacidiphilales bacterium | reverse complement strand
CTTTGGCGCCACGAAAGGTCGACAGGCCGCTTTCGGCTGAGAGTCCCGCTCCGGAAAAAACGACGAGTTGCGGTTTTGCGTCTTCGAATGTGGACATTAATTGACAGATTTCTACCGCTTCAATCCCAGGACATCTTGCATCGAATAGAGACCCGGCTTTTGGGCGCGGACCCATTGTGCGGCGCGAAGAGCTCCGGAGGCGAAAGTGTCGCGGCTGGAGGCGCGATGCGTCAACTCAATCCGCTCGCCCGTGGCCGCGAAGTGGACGGTGTGATCGCCCACCACGTCGCCGCCGCGCAACGCGTGCATGCCGATGATCTTTTTGGGCCGGGCGCCGACCTCGCCTTGGCGCCCATGTCGCGCCAGTTCATCGTAATCGCCGCCCGCGCTTTCGGCGAGGATTTCGCCCAGCCGCCGGGCCGTGCCGCTGGGCGCGTCGAGTTTCTTCCGATGGTGCATCTCGACCACTTCCTGGTCGTACTCCTCGCCGAGTATTCCGGCGGCTATCCGGGTCAGATAAAAAAGAAGATTCACGCCGATGGAAAAATTGGGCGCGCAAACAATGGGAATGCGCCGGCTGGCCGCCTCGATGGCCTCCCGTTCTTCGGCCGTATGGCCCGTCGTGCCGATGACCAGCGCTTTGCCATGTTCGGCGGCAATCTTGGCCAGACCGTCCGTCGCGGAATGGTGTGCGAACTCGATCAGCACATCGGCGCGTCCGATGACATCAAGCACATTGTCGCCCCGGTCAACTCCGGCGACTATTTCGAGGTTTGGATCCTGGGCCGCCAGCCGCAGAAGCGCCTCGCCCATCCGGCCTTTGGATCCGACAATGACAACCCGGCTTTTTTCCATGCTCATTGCTAATAAGAGTCCTAAAGTCCGAGCGACTGGAGCGTGGTTTCGAGCCGGACGCGGCTTTGCAATTGCAAAGGCACGAGCGGCAACCGGAGATCGCAGGTCATCCAGCCTTGCCGGGCTAGCGCGGCCTTGATCGGTGCCGGACTGGTCTCGATGAACAAATCGCGCAAGAGGGGATAAAACCGGCGATGCATCTTTTCGGCTTCCGCGGCGCGGCCATCGAGAAAAGCGCGCACCATGTCGCCAATCTCGCGGGGAATGAGGTTCGAGGCCACGCTGATGACGCCCCTGGCGCCGACCGAAAGCGCGGGCAGCGTCATCGAATCGTCGCCGCTGAGAATCGAAACATGGTCCGGCAACGCCTGGCGCAATTGGCTGAAGCGCTCGATGGAGCCTCCCGCTTCCTTGATCGCGACAATGTTGGGATGCGTTTCGGCCAGAGTGACCATCGTATCGACGCCAATCTCGACGCCGGTGCGGCCCGGCACGCTGTAGGCGATAATGGGCCGCTCCGTCGATTTGGTCAGCACCTCGAAATGAGCCAAAAGTCCCGCCTGCGTCGGCTTGTTGTAATAGGGCGTGACGACGAGAAAGCCGTCCACCCCATATTTTTCCGCCCGTTGGGTGAGGTAAAGCGCCTCGGTGGTGCTGTTCGATCCGGTGCCGGCGAAAACCCGCGTGCGGCCCTTCGCCACCTGCACGGCCAATTCAATCACGCGCAGATGCTCCTCCATCGAGAGCGTCGGCGATTCGCCCGTCGTGCCAACCGGAACCACTCCCTCGACTTTTCCCGCGATTTGCGCTTCGACCAGGCGGCTGAAAGCCTCTTCGTCGACGCGATCGTCCCGAAACGGGGTAACCAGCGCGGTGTAAGTGCCCCGGCAGGAAAGAGGTGAAGAGGACATAAAGGAAAAGGACCGTAGCGAAGACCGGGCGCTTTAGCAACAAGGCGTTGACCGATCTGGAAACCGGCTCCAACCGCTGGAAATTGAGAGGCTATTGCTTTTCTTGAACCTGTTGCCGCAGGATCGCCTCTGCCTTGGCCAGATCGTCTTGCGCTGTAGCGGAGTTTGGCTTCAGCCGCAAGGCCTCTTGAAATTGGGCTATCGCCCCATCCGCTTGCCCTTTCTGTAAAAGTGCAGTGCCGAGATTGTAGTGCGCCGAATAATCATGGGGATTGATTTTCAGAGCCTTTTGATATTGAGCAACCGCCTCGTCTACCCGTCCCTTTTGAAAGAGAGCCCAGCCAAGGTTGATGTGAGCAGCGGCAATGGTGGGATCGATTCTCAGAGCCATTTGAAACTGGTCCATCGCCTCGTCTAGCTGTCCCTTTTGTAAAAGGGCGGTGCCGAGGTTGCAGTGTGCCGAGTAACCATGGGGATTGATTTTCAGAGCCTGTTGGTATTGAGCAATCGCCTCGTCTGCCTGTCCCTTTTGAAAGAGAGCCCAGCCAAAGTTGTTGTGAGCGTCAGCATAGTTCGGGTCGATTTCCAGCGCTTTTTTAAACTGAACCATCGCCTCGTCTACCCGCCCCTCTTGAAAGAGAACCATGCCAAAGTTGTCGTGAGTTTCCGGGCAGTTTGGATTCTTGATCAACGCGTCAATCCAAAGCGTCTCCTGGCTTTCATAAACCCATATCCGTTGCCAACTCACCCCTCCGAGAATCAGCAGCAGGATGGCATAAAGGGTCGATTGTAATGTGCGTCTCTCCGGAAAAGCCCAATCCGCCAACCGGATCAGCCCCGCTCCCGCCAGCGCCAGCGGTCCCATGGCGGCCAGATATTGCAAATGATCTTCGACAAAGGAATACCGCCAGAAACCCTGGTCGATCAAAGTCAGGAACGGAGACACCGCTACCAGGAAATAAGCCAAGGCAAAAAACCAGGGGCGAGACCACGATTCGCGTTTGAACCACAAAATAGACAAGACAATGATCACGGCCAATAAGGGTAAATAGGAGTACCCTTGCCCGGCATTGATCTGCCAGCGCGGATAAATCGTCATTAACGGATGCGGCCAAACCAACTTGCCCAGATAAAACCAAATCACGTCCCCCGCCGCGGCCGCGCGCTCCGGCCAACCTCGCGCCGCTGGAGGATCGGCGATTGTAGGCGTCCCCACTATATAGGACCACATGGATAAGGCCGCGGCGACGGCTGACATCAAAAGAATGGGAACCACTTTCGCTAGATTGCGCCATTGCCACCGGCCCTCGATCCACCAAGCGCATAGACAAAGGACCCCTGGCAAAACCACGGTGGACGACTTGCTCGCCATCGCCAGAGCGGCAAAAAGCAAAGTTAACGGATAGTTCCAACCGCCGCTGTTTCGTTCATGGGTTCCCCGTGTCTTCAGCCACCTCACAAAGAAAAGGATCGAAAGCAAATAAAATAAGCCCGACTGCGTGTTTTTCATCTCGCTGACCCATGCCACCGATTCCACTTGGAGAGGATGCAAGGCCCAGAGCGCCGCGCCCAGCCATGCTCCGGGAATCCGCAAATTCCGCAGAACCCGCCACAACAAAACCGCACAGGCAGCGTGCAGCAAAACATTCATCAGATGATAGGGCAGTGGGGCCAGGCCCCATAGCGCGTGTTCCATCCAGAATGTAGTCAGCACAAGGGGAAAAAATTGCCCCGCATGCGTCGTCCAGATTTCCCTCAAGCCGAACGGCCCAACAATACAAGGATCGGCTGTTACATTAATATCGTCGTCCCAGATGTATCCCGCCCACCAGACCGGCGTATAAGTCAGTATGACTGCCAGAATCAGGACCAGTCCCCAAAGCCAATCACGGTTCAGCCACTCCGGCAGCGGCGGAGCGGAGACAATTCGCCTGGCCGCCGGGCGCGGCGTGGAAACTTTCTCATCCGCCGCGCTTTTGCTCATGAACTGCTTGGCCATCCCTTTGGGCAATCAGGATGTGGCTTTTTCCTCACTGGTAGAAGGCAAAAATCCTTTCGGCATGGCCCATGCCCGTTTTTCCGACAGCCTCTACAATCCATGCTCTTGCCAGAAATCTTCTTCTTCGGTGGTGAGATTGGGAATCCAATAGCCGGAGGCATGGCGCGCGCCGCGTCGGCGCCATTCGTTGTGAAAAGCAGCAAGGTGATCGAGTGACACCGCAAAGGAATCTCCCACCGGATTGACGAGAAGACCGCCCATGCCTTCGGCGCGGCGGTCGAGACACCAAGTCATCGCGGCGTCCGATGGAATGGCGATGACGGGGAGCGGCTTGGCCGAGTCATCATCTGGCGGCAAGATCTCGCTGATACGGTCAGGATCGGAAAAGACCAGGAGATGCCGGACGCCCTCGAGATCGGTCTCGGCGGGACGGGGGTTTTCCTTGGTGCCCAAATTAAGAAAGTACCAGTGGCTAAGGACAATGAGAGCGCCAAGGACGTAATCGGCGGTGCGGTCAGGATCAGGGCAGGCACGCGCCTTGCTGACCCAAAGGTCAAAGCGGTCGGGAAGGCGGGCCATGGCAAAAGAGATTTTTCGCCAGGAGGGCCGGGATGAACAGGGATTTTTTGGCCGGATGTTTGCCAAAGACGGAGATATTTGCCATGACAAACTTTTATAGTTGACATGGAACAAGGGCCGCGCAAAGTACGGTCATGTCCTTGCACGGTTCCTCCATTCCTCTGCCCGGGCCTCCCGGCTGGCGCCAACCGGCTTCCGGACCTTCCTTACCCGAGGTAAACGGAACGGTTCCGGTGCCGCGGGGGAAGTCGTTCTGGCGCAAGCTGGCCGCATTCACCGGGCCGGGCTACGTCATCGCGGTCGGGTACATGGATCCGGGCAATTGGGCGACCGATCTGGCGGGGGGGGCGCAATTCGGTTACACGCTGCTCAGCGTCATCGTGGTCTCGAATTTGATGGCGATCCTGCTCCAGCATCTGGCGCTCAAACTCGGAATCGCCACGGGCCGCGACCTCGCCCAGGCCTGCCGTGACCATTATTCGGCGCCGATCGTCATATTCCTGTGGATCATTTGCGAACTGGCCATCGCCGCGTGCGATTTGGCGGAAGTCGTCGGTATGGCCATCGGCTTGCAGTTGCTTTTCCGGATTCCGCTGCTGATCGGGTGCATTGTCACCTGCCTTGACGTGCTGGTGGTGCTCTATCTCCAAAACAAGGGCTTCCGGTATCTGGAAGCTCTGATCATCACCCTGATCCTGACCATCGCGGGCTGTTTCGCGGTTGAGATCTGGCTCTCGAAGCCAAGCCTGGCGGGAACCTTGCTGGGATTAATGCCAAATCCGGAGATTTTGCACAATTCGGCCATGCTTTACGTGAGCATCGGGATCATCGGCGCGACGGTAATGCCCCATAATCTCTATCTCCACTCGTCGATTGTGCAGACGCGGCGGATCGAACCGGAACGGCGGCGCGAGGCGATCCGGTTCGCCACCATCGATTCGACCGTGGCGCTGTTCGGGGCGACGTTTGTCAACGCCGCAATCCTGATTCTTGCCGCGGCGGTGTTTCACTTTTCCGGACACCAGGACGTGGCCGATATTCAAGGCGCCTACCAGCTGCTGAGTCCGTTGCTGGGCGCGAGTTTTGCCAGCCTGCTTTTCGCGTGCGCCTTGCTGGCCTCGGGACAGAACTCGACGTTAACCGGGACGCTGGCCGGGCAGATCGTGATGGAAGGCTTTCTCCATATCCGCCTCAAGCCGTGGTTGCGGCGGCTGGTGACGCGGGCGATTGCGGTGGTGCCGGCGGTGGTGGTCATCGGCCTTTTCGGGGAAGGCGAGACGACCAACCTGCTGCTCTGGAGCCAGGTGGCGCTGAGCCTGCAACTCGGATTTGCCGTCTGGCCCCTGATGCATTTCACCAGCGATCGGGCCAAAATGGGAGAATTTGTGAATCCCGCCTGGATCAAAGTCCTCGGTTGGCTGGTGACAGCGCTGATTATCTTTCTTAACGCGAAACTGGTGCTCGATTCGACGTTGCCCGATGCCTGGTTGAAGACGATTTACCGATCGCTGGGTTTGCCGGCGCCAAGTTGAACTAGGTTCCGGGGAAACGCGGTCGTCTTAGCCGCCCGCCTTGCCATGGGCGGCGCGGTAATCCTTGAAATGATTGATCAGCCCATTGGTTGAACTGTCGTGGCTGGTGACCGTCCCCGGTTTTTCGAGTTCGGGCAGGATCGCCTTGGCGAGCTGTTTGCCCAGCTCGACCCCCCATTGGTCAAAGGAATTGATATTCCAGATGATGCCTTGGGTGAAAATCTTGTGCTCGTAGAGGGCGATCAAAATGCCGAGTCTCCGGGGCGTCAGCTTGGAAAAAAGAATCGAATTGGTCGGCCGGTTGCCGGTGAAGACCTTGTGCGGCACGAGCTTTTCGAGCGCCTCGCCTTTAAGGCCCTCTTTCTCAAGTTCCTGGCGCACCTCGGCGGCGGTTTTGCCGCGCATGAGCGCCTCGGTTTGGGCGAAGAAATTGGAAAGGAGAATGAGATGGTGTTTCCCCAGCCGATTTTGCGTCTCGATGGGCGCGAGAAAATCGGCGGGCACAAGTTGCGTGCCCTGGTGGATAAGCTGGTAAAAGGCATGCTGGCCATTGGTGCCCGGCTCGCCCCAAATCACCGGCCCGGTGGCGGAAGCGGCGGGCGTGCCGTCGCGGGTGACGCCTTTGCCGTTGCTCTCCATGTCGCCCTGCTGGAAATAGGCGGGGAACCGGTGCATGTACTGGTCGTAAGGCAGAATGGCATGGGTGCGGGCGCCGAAGAAATTGTTGTACCAGACGCCGAGGACGCCAAGGGTGAGCGGGAGATTCTTCTCGGGCGGGGCGGTGAGGAAATGTTCATCGAGAGCGTGGGCGCCCGCGAGCAGTTCGGTGAAATTTTCATAGCCGACGCTCAGCACAATCGGCAGGCCGATGGCGCTCCAGAGCGAATAACGGCCTCCCACCCAATCCCAAAAGCCGAACATATTGGCCGGATCGATCCCGAATTTGCGGACTTCCGTTTCATTGGTGGAGAGCGCGACGAAATGCTTGGCCACGGCGGCCTCGTCCTGGGCGGCGGCGAGGAACCAGTCGCGGGCCGAGTGGGCGTTGGTCAGAGTCTCCTGCGTGGTAAACGTCTTGGAGGCGACGATGAAAAGAGTCGTTTCGGGTGAAAGCTTTTTCAGCGTCTCGGCGATGTGGGTGCCGTCGACGTTGGAAACGAAATGAGCGCGCGGGCCGTCGGCGTAAGGCTTGAGCGCCTCGGTGACCATGACCGGGCCGAGATCGGAGCCCCCGATGCCGATATTCACGAAATCGGTGATCGCCTTGCCGGTGTACCCTTTCCATTGGCCGGAACGGATCGCCTTGGAAAATTTCTCCATGTGGCCAAGGACGGCGTTGACGCTGGGCATGACATCCTGGCCGTCGACGAAAATGGGGCGATTGGAACGGTTGCGCAAAGCGATGTGGAGGACGGCGCGATTTTCGGTGATATTGATCTTCTCGCCGCTGAACATCTTTTTGGCCCAGCCCGGCACGTCCCGTTCAACGGCCAGGGCATAGAGGAGCTTCAGAGTCTCGCTGGTGATGCGGTTTTTGGAGAAATCGAGAAGCACATCCTCAAATTCGAGGGAGAATTTCTTGAAGCGGTCCGGGTCTTGGGCGAACAAATCGCGCATCTGGATGTCCTTTTGCGCGTCGTAATGAGTTTGGAGGTTTTTCCATGCCGGCGAGGTGGTGGAGGCGCTCATAAAAACAAGGCTGTCCGAAAGATAGGCGCGGGTCACGCTGAAAGCAATTAGGGCCTGTTAACAGGCCCTGGGGTTGAGTCTTTTTACAGAGGCGTTCGGAGTTTCCAGGAAAGCGTCGCTGAATTGTAACGAAATCAATCGAATCGGGGTCAAATGGAGGGGACGGCCCATCCGGCAAGCGTTCCGGGCTTGAGCAGTCCGAAAACATCAACTAAATCATCATGCACAACCCCCGGCAATTTCCAGTTTTGGTCTATTTATGAAAAAATCGATTTTTGCCACTCTTGCTTTTTTATTGATGCTCGGCCTTCCTGTTTTTTCTTTCGCTGACGGCAACCTGTCGGCAAGCGACTCGGGTTCGCGTCCCGCCGATGCTCTTCACGCCGGGTTTGTCCCTCAGCACCTCAATTTCGAGGTCCAGCATCCCTACAACCTGAAACTCGAGGAACGCTATTCATACGACAAAGCCACCGACACCCACGATCTCTGGGTATTGGATACCGACAAGCCTCATGCGCCTCCGCCCAACAAGACCGAGCCGCGGACGGAGATTCGCATCATCGACGACAACTACAAGCCCGGCTCGGGACTCCACATGATGGACTGCGATATGTACATCGTGCACGGCACCTTCGCCTGCATCAGCCAGGTTTTCGGCACCGGCCCGATGTGCATCATCATCGTCGATCAGAACGGCACCATCACCGATTTGCGCACCCACGACGTCATCGCCAAGAATATGAATGACAAGTGGTTCAACTGGACCATTATTCACAATCCCGACGCCACCGGCCCCGGCGCCATCAAAGTCTATATCGACGGCAAACTCGCCAGCGACAAAGTGGCGGGCCGAAAGGAAAGTTCCTTCTATTTTAAAGTCGGCGTCTATTCCCGGAAAGATTCCAACCGCAACGAAGTTAAAGTCAGGCATCTTCAATATCTAATCAAACCCGGCGGGGATGATGCCGGTTGATTTCAAATCGAATGCTTAAAATTAACACAAAAAACCTCGAGGAAATAACTTGGGCTTCGCCCAAGGGAAAATTCGGCGGGGCGGGCAAGCAAATCTCCGAAGCATTGGGCCGGATTCCGCAGTCCACCGACCTGAACGAGAGGCATCCTTTTGATGTGGAGATTTGCCGTATCCCACCGGGCAAGTGCGCTTATCCCTATCATTTGCACAGCGCGCAATGGGAGTTTTATCACGTGATTTCGGGTGGGGGAACCGTTCGGCACAAAGAGGGAACCACCTTCGTTGAAAGCGGCGATGCCGTTCTCTTCAAGCCCAACGAACCCCACCAGATTGCCAACGATGGCGCGGAAGATCTGGTCCTCTATGTCGTGGCCGACAATCCCATAGGTGAGTCGGCCTACTTTCCCGACAGCAAAAAATGGCTGGTCCGGTCGCCCGAAAGAAGGCTCCTTCGCTCGGAGGGGCTGGAGTATTATGACGGTGAAGAGTGATCTTGTTCCACTGCTATAGATATTGGTTCTTCAGGGAACAGTGCATTTCCACGCTTGCCTTCCGCGGCAACCATGATACGGTTTCCGCATGCAGATCACGGCGCTGTCGCTTCGACTTACGCTTCTTCTTCCGGGCCGGACGGGTTCGGCGGAAGCGATCTGACATGATTTTTTCGCTTTAACGCCAACCAAACCCCGATGGCCCCGCTGAAACGGAGCGGACCCTCGGGGTTCTCTCATTTTAGCGCGGGCCGCCGGGACAAAATGAAAACAGAACAGTAGAAAAACCAATCTGCGGCCGCCTTAAGCCGCCACATCCAATAAGAGTATGACAACCGAGCATCCGAAGTACCGCCCCTTCCCGGCGGTGAAAATGGAGAAACGCGCGTGGCCCGACCGGTTCGTGGACCGGGCGCCCACCTGGTGCAGCGTCGACTTGCGCGACGGCAACCAGGCCCTGGCCACACCCATGAGCGTGGAGGAGAAAATCGAATTCTTCGCGCTGCTGGTGAAACTCGGATTCAAGGAAATCGAAATCGGTTTCCCGTCGGCGTCGCAGATCGAATTCGATTTCACGCGGCGCCTGATCGAAGAAAAGCGGATTCCGGACGACGTCTGGGTACAGGTGCTCGTCCAGTCGAAGGAGGAACTGATCGCGCGCACCTTCGAGTCGCTGCAAGGCGCGCCCCGGGCCATCGTTCATCTCTATAACTCGACTTCGGTGGCGCAGCGCCGGATCGTCTTTGGCCTGGATAAAAAAGGCATCACCGAAATCGCGGTGCGCGGTGCGCGCCACATCAAGGACCGGATGAAAACCGTGCCGGGCACGAAGATTCGGTTCGAGTACTCGCCGGAGAGCTTCACCGGCACCGAGATCGATTACGCTCTGGAGGTTTGCGAAGCGGTGGGCGAAGCGTGGGGCTGCACCGAAGAAGAGCCGGTCATCTTCAACCTGCCCGCCACGGTCGAATTGTCGACGCCGAACCACTACGCCGACATGATCGAATGGTTTGTCACCCATCAAAAATATCCGAAGCGGGCGATCATCAGCCTGCATACCCACAACGACCGCGGCACCGGCGTGGCCGCGACCGAATTGGGCCTGCTGGCCGGCGCAACGCGCGTCGAGGGCACGCTGTTCGGCAACGGTGAGCGGACAGGGAATCTCGATATCGTCACGGTGGCGCTGAATCTGTTGACCCAGGGCGTCGATCCGAAACTCGATTTGCGGGACATCCCGGCGATTCGGGACGTCTATGAGCGGTGCACGAAGTTGGACGTGCCGGTGCGGTGGCCCTATTCGGGCGACTTGGTCTTCACCGCCTTTTCCGGCTCGCATCAGGACGCCATCAACAAGGGGCTCAAAGACCGGCAGGCGCACCCCGGCGGTTCGTGGGAGGTGCCCTACCTGGCCATCGACCCGCACGATATCGGACGCAACTACCGGGCCATCATCCGGATCAACAGCCAGTCGGGCAAGGGCGGCGTCGCCTACGTCATGGAGCAGGAGTTTGGCTATGTCTTGCCCAAGGCAATGCATCGCGACTTCGGCAAAATCGTAAACCGCGTCGCCGACGAGCGCGGCGAGGAATTGCCGCCGCAAGACATCTTGAAGCTGTTCCAGGAAGTCTACCTGGACCGCGACCAGCCCCTCTCCTTCCAGGGCGTGAGCAAGATGGCGCCGGCGGAGAAAGGGATCGAATGCATCGTGCGGGTCAAGAAGGGGAACGAGGTGCACCAGATACGCGGGCGGGGAAACGGTCCGATCGACGCCTTTGTCCACGGCTTGATTGCTGGCGGAATCGTCGAGCCCTTCGAGGTCATCTCCTACGCCGAGCACTCGCTGGGACACGGCGCGGAAGCCAAAGCGGTCGCCTACTTCGAAATCAAAGGCGCTTCGGCCGCCCCGGTTTTTGGCGCGGGCACCGACACGAACATCGAAATCGCCTCGCTCAAAGCGGTCCTGAGCGCGCTGAACCGGAGATTGGGAAGCGATAATTAAGGCGCAACGTAAACATCGCCGCCTTTGGCGGCGAATTCACCCGCTTTTTCGGCCAGACCCTGGGCCAGCGCCTGTTCTTCCGTAACCCCTTTTTCCGCCGCATATTTGCGGACGTCTTCGGTGATTTTCATCGAACAAAAGTGAGGGCCGCACATGGAGCAGAAATGGGCCGATTTGGCCCCTTCCTGCGGCAAAGTTTCATCGTGAAAAGAACGGGCCTTCTCGGGGTCGAGGCCGAGGTTGAACTGGTCTTCCCAGCGGAACTCGAACCGGGCCTTGCTCAGCGCATTGTCCCGTTCCGACGCGCCGGGAAAACCCTTGGCGAGATCGGCGGCGTGGGCGGCGATTTTATAGGCGATGACCCCCTCGCGGACATCGTCCTTGTTCGGCAGGCCGAGATGTTCCTTCGGCGTGACGTAACAAAGCATCGCGCAGCCGTGCCAGCCGATCATGGCCGCCCCGATGGCGCTGGTGATATGGTCGTAGCCCGGAGCGATGTCGGTGGTGAGCGGCCCGAGCGTGTAAAAGGGCGCTTCGGCGCAGTGCTTAAGCTCCAGTTCCATGTTTTCCCGGATCAGTTGCATCGGAACGTGGCCGGGCCCTTCGATCATCACCTGGCAGTCGTGCTTCCACGCCTTCTGCGTCAACTCCCCGAGAGTGGCCAGCTCGGCCAGTTGCGCTTCGTCATTGGCGTCGGCGCCCGCGCCGGGGCGAAGGCCGTCGCCGAGGGAGAAGGAGACATCGTAGGCGCGCATGATTTCGCAAATCTCGTCGAAATGAGCGTAAAGAAAATTTTCCTGATGATGAGCCAGGCACCACTTGGCGAGAATGGAGCCGCCGCGGCTGACGATGCCGCAGGCCCGGCGGGCCGTCATCGGCACATAACGCAGCAAGACGCCCGCGTGGATGGTGAAGTAATCGACGCCTTGTTCGGCCTGCTCGATCAGCGTGTCGCGATAGAGATCCCAGGTGAGTTCCTCGGCGCGGCCTCCCACTTTTTCGAGCGCCTGATAGATCGGCACCGTGCCGATGGGCACCGGTGAATTGCGGATGATCCATTCGCGGGTCTCGTGGATGTTCTTCCCGGTGGAGAGATCCATCACCGTGTCGGCACCCCAGCGAATGGCCCACGTCATTTTCTCGACTTCCTCCTCGATGGAGGAGGCGATGGCCGAATTGCCGATATTGGCGTTGATTTTCACCCGGAAATTGCGCCCGATGATCATCGGCTCGCTCTCGGGGTGGTTCACATTGGCCGGAATAATCGCGCGCCCGGCGGCGACTTCCTCGCGCACAAACTCGGCCGTGATGGCGGGACGCGACCCCAGCCTCGCGCCGAACGCCTCGCCCGGATGCTGATGGCGCAGATCGGTCTGCGGGAAATTTTGCGCGGCCACCTGTTGGCGTCCCAACGTTTCACGCGTGGCGATATATTCCATTTCGGGGGTGATGATGCCGCGGCGGGCGTAATGCATTTGGGTGACGTTGCCGCCCGGAATCGCCTTGCGCGGGGCGCGCTTCAGTCCGGGGAACGGCTGGAGACGGCCCTTCGCTTCGCGCTGGCTGGCATACTCGGCATGGCCGGCGGTCAGATAGCCATTGTCGCGGGGCTGCACTTCGCGCCCTGTGTAGGTTTCGGTATCGGCGCGGGTGGCGATCCAATCGAGACGCAGAGGATGAAGCCCCGCGCGAATGTCGATTTTCACCGCCGGATCGGTGTAAGGGCCCGACGTGTCATAGACGCGCAGCGGTGAATTCGGCGTGAGCTTGCCCTGAAAATCACGGGTCGGAGCCTGCGTGATTTCGCGCATGGCGACGCGGACGCCGTTGCTTTCGACATGGATTTTGGCCGAATTGGGAAAAGGCTTCGTCACATCCCGGAGAATTTTCGATTTCGCGGGCTTGCGCCGGCCGGGTGATCTTTTCGCGGGCTTGGGAGCCGGATTGAGCGGTTGGATCATAAAATTTATCCTTTAAGTCCCGAAAGACGCCGGGGAGAGATTGGCTACGCCAGTGCCACAACTCCCTACGCCGGCATAATCCGGATCAGGTTCATCGGGTCGTTCGCATCCGCGAACCTCTCAGCCCGGTTGGGCTCCCCGTCGTTGAGAGTCAAGATACATCCCGCCGGGGAGAAGACAAGGCCGGTTTTACGATCCCGTCACATTCAACCGGATAAATTCCTCCGCGCCGGTGGCGGGTACCCCCACCTCGATGATCGGGTCGCCGGTGTTCGAATCGGTGCCGATCTGCTGCGAAATAGCCGGAGTAACGGTCGACCAACTTTGCAAATCGGCGCAGGTCTGCACATTGACCGTGATGCCGGTCGCCGCCGGATTCTCGCGATAGGTCAGGGTAAGATAGTGCACGCCGCCAATCGTGCTCATGCCAACCGCGGGCAACGCGGCCAGGTCGGCGGCATTCATGGGAACCGCCGGATCGATGTCAAAAATATATTTCAACAGATTCGGCGTTCCATCATTTTCGGGCGTCGCGCCCGGCCCGCTGATCGCCGGGTTGGCGAGTTGTTGCGGCGTGAAGTAGAGACCGGCCCATTGTGTGAACGCCGACTGCACATTCAGAGTAAAACTTTGCGTCGCGTCGGGGCTGACCCCGTTGCTGGCGGTGATCGTAATGCTAAAGGGCGCGCCGCTCGTATCCGGTGGCGTGCCGCTCAGAATGCCGCTGTTGGTGTCCAGACTGGCCCAGGAGGGCAGACCCGTGGCGCTGTAGGTCGAGGCGGGTATCCCCTGCGCGGTCACCGTGAAACTGCTGGATTGTCCGATCGTAAAGGTGGCGCTATTGGAACTGGTGATGACCGGGGCGCTGCTGGGAAGAGATAGTTCAAAGACAATGCCGAAGTTGGCGCTGCCGCCACTTGATGCCGCTCCATAGAGGTTTCCGTCCGATCCTTCGATCACGGCTGCGGAGGGCCAAACGCCATCATTGGAGACACTGCCATCGCCAAAATTGTGCAGAATTGTGACTGTGTCCTGCGGCGTTATTTCGAAAATCGCGCCCTCATTGGCGGTGCCTCCTTCATATGTTGTTCCATAGAAATTTCCGTCTGATCCTTGGATCACGCCTGCGTAGGGCCAAACGCCATCATTGGGAACACTTCCATCGCCGAAATTGTGCAGAATCGTCACTGTGCCCTGCGGCGTCATCTTGAAAACTGTGCCGTCATTGGCGGCGCCTCCACCGGTTGTTGTTCCGTAAAAATTTCCATCCAATGCCTGGATTAAAACCGCTCCGGGCCCGGGTCCATTTCCATCGTTGGGAACACTTCCATCGCCGAAATTGTGCAGAATCGTCACTGTGCCCTGCGGCGTCATCTTAAAGATGGTGCCGTCATTGGCGGTGCCCTCCATCCCTCCCTGCTCTGTTGTTCCATAGAAATTTCCATCTGATCCTTGGATCAACCCCCCATAAGGATTTTGTCCATCGTTGGGGATGCTGCCATCGCCGAAATTGTGCAGAATCATCAATACACCCTGCGCCGTTATCTCAAAAACTGTGCCGCCACCGGCAGTGCCGCCACCGATTGTTGTTCCATAGAAATTTCCATCCGAGGCTTGGATCAAGGCGGCATAGGTATAAGCTCCGTCGTTGGGGATAGTTCCATCGCCAAAGCTGTGCAGAATCGTCATCGCGCCCTGCGGCGTCATCTTAAAGACCGTGCCATCACCGGAAGCGCCCCCGCCATACGTTGTTCCATAGAAATTTCCATCCGATCCCTGAACCAAGGAGGCAATGGGCTCACCTCCATCGTTGGGAACACTGCCATCGCCAAAATTGTGCAGAATCGTTACAGTACCCTGCGGTGTTATCTTGAAGATTGTGCCGTCATTGGCGGCGCCTCCTTCATATGTTGTTCCGTAGAAGTTTCCATCCGATCCTTGAATCACATTCGCATAAGGATTTTGTCCATCATTGGGCACACTGCCGTCATCAAAATTGTGCAGAATGACATATTGTTGAACAAGATTAGGCGCCACCGTGATAGTAAAGTTTTGCGTCGCATTGGGGGTGACTCCATTACTGGCGGTGATGGTGACCGAATAAGTTCCGGTTTGTGTTGGAAATCCGGAAATCACCCCGGTGGTGGGATTGATGCTGACCTCGGCGGGCAGGCCGGTAGCGTTGAAGGTTGGGGGCGGTATTCCCATTGCGGTTACGGTGAAACTGCTGGCCTGTCCTATCGTAAAGGTGGCGCTGTTGGAACTGGTAATGGTTGGGGGAGCCTCCACTACCGTGATACTTAAGCTTTGCGTTGCATCGGGGCTGACTCCGTTACTGGCCGTGATGGTGACCGAATAATTCCCGGCTTGTGTCGGTATTCCGGAAATCACCCCGGTGGTAGGATTGATGCTGGTCCCGGCGGGCAGGCCGGTGGCGCTGAAGGTCGAGGGGGGTATTCCCGGCGCGATCACGGTGAAACTATCGGATTCCCCCATTGCAAAGGTGGCGCTGTTGGAACTGGTGATCACCGGGGCGCTGCTGGGAAGGGACAGTTCGAAGATGGTGCCGTCACCAGCGGTGCCCCCAAGCCGGGTTGTTCCATAGAGATTTCCATCCGATCCCTGGATCAAAGCTGCTTGGGGCCATTCTCCGTCGTTTGGGACACTGCCATCGCCAAAGCTGTGCAGAATCGTCACCACACCCTGCGGCGTCATCTTAAAGACCGTGCCATAATTTCCAATTCCAGCAACGGGCCCAAGGAGTGTTGTCCCGTAGAAATTTCCATCCGACGCCTGGATCAAGGCTGCATTGGGAAGTTGTCCATCGTTGGGGACACTTCCATCGCCAAAATTGTGCAGAATCGTCACTACACCCTGCGGTGTCATCTTAAAGACCGTGCCACTATTATAGATTCCACGACCGGCGGCGCCTCCACCGGTTGTTGTTCCGTAGAAATTTCCATCCAATCCCTGAATCAAGGCGGCAGAGGGATTAGCTCCATCATTCGGGACGCTGCCATCGCCGAAACTATGCAGAATCGTCACTGTGCCCTGCGGCGTTATCTTGAAGACTGTGCCGTAACCGGCGCCCCCCCCCTCCAATGTCGTGCCATAGAAATTCCCGTCCGATCCCTGGATCAAAGCTGCCTCGGGATAAATTCCATCGTTAGAAACAGTTCCATCATAGTTGAAACTGTGCAATATCGTCACCACACCCTGCGGCGTCATCTTAAAGACCGTGCCATAATTTCCGATTCCAGCAACGGGCCCAAGGAGTGTTGTTCCGTAGAAATTTCCATCCGATCCTTGGATTAAACCATTAGGAATGATCCCATCATTCGGGACACTGCCATCGCCAAAACTATGCAGAATCGTCACTGTGCCCTGCGGCGTTATCTTGAAGACTGTGCCGTAACCGGCGCCCCCCCCCTCCAATGTCGTGCCATAGAAATTCCCGTCCG
>DATJMI010000098.1:0-21970 GCA_035508775.1 Methylacidiphilales bacterium | reverse complement strand
GTCCTCTGTCTCTGTGCCTGGTGGGTCCATGGCCGGTGCCAGGGGCGCGATTTGGCGAGGGTGGGGCCAGTTTTCATCATGTCTGCAGGGGCTTGTATCCTTTCGGTCTGGACGCAAGGAGAGCAACTGCAAACAGCGGGCGATTCGGCACCGGAGCGGATTGTGACTGCGGGCATTGCGGTTTGGTTCTATCTCGGCAAGTTAATTTGGCCGCATCCGTTGATGGCGATTTATCCGGGCTGGAGTGTCGGCGCCGGGCAGGTGATTGCCTATCTGCCGGTTTTGGCCGTGATGATTATTCTGGCCGTTTTGTGGATCAGACGCGAGCGATGGTCGCGTGGTGCATTTTTTGCACTGGCCTATTTTTTAGTGGCGTTGTTGCCCGTGTTGGGATTGGTCGATATGAGTTTTTTACACTATGCGCCGGTCGCCGATCATTTCCAGTATCTCGCCAGTATGGCACCGCTTGCGTTGGCCGGCGCCGGATTGGCCCAGTTGATTCATTTTATTCTTCCAAAAAAAATCTGGATACAATCGGGCCTCTATGCCGGGCTGCTGCTGATCCTCGGGATTTGGAGCTGGCAGCGCATCTGGGTTTATCAGACGGAGGAGACGCTTTGGGCCGACGCTGTGGCCAAGAATCCAAACTGTTGGTTAGGCCGCAATAATCTTGGCGGCGTTTTTTATGCCCAGGGGCAGGTGGATCGGGCGATGGCCCAATTCCAAAAGGCTGTCGATATTAATCCAAACTATGCGGAAGCTCGCAATAATCTTGCCAATTGCCTCTTGTCGCAAGGGCAGGTGGACGAGGCGCTGGTCCAATTTCAAAAGGCCTCCGAGCTTCATCCCGATGACGCTACAGTCCATCGTGGCCTGGGCCGGGCTCTCGCGCAGAAAGGAGAAGTGCCACAGGCGATTGAGCAATTCCAAAAAGTTCTGGCCATCGATCCCAACGATACCGAAGCTCACAAGAACTTGGGCGATCTTTTGTTTCGAGAGGGCCGGATGGCGGAAGCAGCGGAGCAATATGAAGAGGCCCTGAGCAACGATCCCCACTACGCCAATTATCGCAAGAATGTGGAAGAGCAGGAATCTCCCGGTCAGTCTGCGCCCGCGAAGAACTGATTGTCCGTTTGCACATTCGGATTTTCAATCAGGGAGGGTAGCTTCTAAAAAAGGAAATGCCCGTCCGCCTTTTTCAAACGACGTCCGTTGAGGAGCAATGGCGGTTACTGGCCGGGCCGTGGTTGCGGGAACAGGCGATCTCGGCGTGGAAAAATCCGAAGCCCACCGTGGTGCTGACGCCGGGCCGGGCGGAAAGTTTTTATCTCCGGGGGCGGCTCGTGACGGAGGGCGTCTCTTTTCTGGGCCTTCGCTTTTGGACACCCAGTGATGCGCGCAAATTTTTGTCTGGTGCGCTGGCCTCCGGCGTGACTTTGGCCACCCGGGCCGATTTGCAGTTGCTCGCGCGTATTTGCGTCAAGAGATTATTGCAGGATAGAGATCCGGCGGATGCCGCCACTTTAAATAGCGTTGCGCGAGACCCGGAACCCTTTTTGCGCGCTTACGACCTGCTGCTGGGCGCGGGCTGGAATCCGGCCGATGACGGTCCGTCTTACGGGCGCCCGCTGGCCCGGGCATTCGGACACGAACTGGCCCGGCGAAAGATTTCAACCCAGACCGGCTTCCATCGCCATCTATTCGGCGTGGGCCGGGAGCAAAAAGAGACGCGGCTGGCGAATGTGCTCATCGTGGGCTTTAACGCGACGCATTGGCCGCTTTGGGATTTGCTTCGCGCCGTGGTTGCCGTCTCGGAAGAGACCATTGTCGCGCTCTCAGCGCCGCGCTATTTCGGCGAGGAAGCCGATCAATTGTGGATCGGTTCATGGGAAGAGGCTGCGCAAGGCGAAGCGGTTTTGCCCAGCGCCGGTCCCGGTCCCGATAAGGAAGACACTCAACCGGGCGCGCTGGCGGCTCTGGCTGATTCCTACGAAGGAAAAATAACGCCGCCCGGCGCGGACGCGGCGGACCTGGTATTTTTGGTCACGCCCGATCTGGCGTCGCAGGTGCGCGCTGTTGTTCTGCAAGCGGTCGATTATCTCCGGCGCGATTCGTGCGCGCGGCTGGGCATTCTCTTTCCGGAACCGAATGCTCTCGCGCTGGGTGTGGTGGAGGAATTGCGGCGTCTGGGCATTCCATTCGACGACGGTGTGGGAGCGATTCAGCCCGGACTTTTCGAGCGCCGGTTTTGGCAGGCATGGCTGGCCTGGCAGGAGGAGCCTTCCGTGGCGCGTTTGATCCACTGGCTGCGCGCCTGTGAAGCGCAGGGGGTATCGTGCGGTTTAGAGGCGCCGGTGCTATCGGCGCGTAAGATTGCCGATGTTCTCCAAGGCGCGTTCGATGAGACTTTGATCGATGATCTCGATTTTCTTGCGGAATATCTTCGCGAAGTTCCGGACCGCTGGAACGCGGGCGCAGTGGCCGATTTTTTGAGCCACCGGGCCGAACTTCCAGCGAAAGCTTCGTTTGCGAGGTTTCTTGCCGCAACCCGTCAGACTGCGGAGAGACTCGGGTGGAAAGAGCATCTCGCCGCGTTGCCCGCCGATTTACCGCCGTGGTTTCAAGATTGGAATGAAGAAATTTCCCGGCGGGCATTTCTGCAATGGCTGAGAGTATCGGCCGATTCGCGTGAACAGATCCGGGGCGCCGAGGGAAATCATTTTTATGGACGCGTCCACCTTCTCATTTACGCCCAAATGACGGGGCAAACTTGGAGTCATTTGATTTTGACCGGCATGAACGAAAGCGTCTGGCCGCCGGTTTTTGAGGCAGGCGCTTTCGGTTCCCGCTATGAATTGACTGAACTCAACCGGCAGGCACAGGCGTTGAATAGGCTCGGCACAGGCGAAGGGAGCCAGGGAACAGGGCAGACGGTGGCGCTGGCCGGACGCGGCTACTGCCTCCTGCCACAGGAATACCGGGACCTCGCGGCGCGCGATTTGTGCGAGGCTCTCGATTCAACCCGCTGCGCTGTCGCGCTGGCCGCGATGACCACCGAAGCGGGACGCGGCTTGCTTCCCTCCGATTTTTTCAATCATCTTTTTCAGGTGAAAACCGGGCAGGCGCTCGATGAAGCGATTTTTCAGAGCCTTGCGCTAACGACTTCGGATTGGTGTTCACGTCATGACGAACTTTTTCACGCTCCTCCTTCGCAAGAAGCGTCCCTTGCGGCCACCCGGCTCGCATACGACGCGCGCCGTGATGCGTCGCGGCCTTTCGGACCCTATGAATTTGCCTACGCGCATCCACCGTCCAAGCCCATCCAACTTGCCTGTAAAACCTGGGAGACAGCTTATTCTCATCCCGCGCAGGTTTGGTTGAGCGAGATCGTCGGCGCGGCCAAATGGCCGGAGGGCGCTCTCCATTGGCTGCAAGCCATCGGCATCTGGACACACCGCTGGATCGGCCTCGCTTTTCAAGCTTGCCGTGAGCGGAATTCGACCGGCGATTTTCTTTTGCGGTTGCGGGAAATCGTCGGCCGGGAGCCGGATTGGCATGGGCGGGCGCGGGCCGCGGGTCTCGAATTGCATCCATGGTGGGATCATGTGCGGAGTCACGCCAGGTCCATTGCGCTTTGCTTAGGCGAAACGCTGGCTCCTCACTTGCCCGGCAAGGCGTTTTCTTCCGAATTCACGCTTCCGGAAAATTTGCTGGTCGCGTTGCCGGGCATGGCACCGAATGATTTTTCGCTCAGAGGACGGATCGATCTTCTCTTGATTGAGCCCGGCGCGGAAACGCCCGGTTTTACGCCGGCGGTAATTCGGGATGCGGAGGGCTGGGTGATCGATTTTAAGACCGGCGCGGCGCAAACGCTGACCGAAAAAAGGATTGCGCAGGGTGCCGGATTGCAGGCCGTCCTTTACGCCCTGGCGGTCCGCGCCTTGGGCGCGAACGAGGTTTACCTATCGCTTCATACCGCCGATACGCCGTTGAAACGGCAGATTGATCTTGGCCGCGCCGTCAAAAACGAAGCGATCTTTCGCTCGCTCGACATTTTGCATCGCAGAGGAGTTTTTGGCGAGCGTGGCGACACGGAAAGCGATTATGGTTTCGCGCCTAGGTATCCCATGGCGACGCGCCCGGTATCCGCCGGCATTCTCGAAACGAAATGGGCGCTGGTTCATGGCGGTGTTCCGGCTGATGGGGAGGAAGAGACATGAACAACTTGACTGATCAGATGGAACGGGACCGGTTTGTTTATGAAAGTGGAAAAAATATTTCTGTGATCGCGCCCGCGGGCGTCGGCAAGACCCGCTCCATCGTGGATCGCATTGTTTATCTCGCGAAATTTCCCGAAGCCCGGGCGATTGAACAACTCTCCCGGCTCGTGGTGGTCACGTATTCGGTCCGCGCCGCGCAGCAGATGCAGCAACGTGCGCGCGCGGCTTTGCGTCGGGAAAGAATTTCGCCGCAGGTCTATCGCGCGTTTCAACAAACTTTTTTCGGCACGATTCATAGCTATTGCGTCCGGCTTCTGGACCGGTTTGGCCATTACCTCGGGTTGCCGTCTTCAGCCGAACTGCTGCAAAACGATGCCGAAATGTGGGAGCGATTTCTGGTTCGCGGTTTCGGTAGGGAAATTATTGCCAGCGGGAATCTTGACGATCTTTTTCATTTCTACTCTCCGGAAAAGCTCTATGCCTTGGGCAAGACCGTTTCGCCCGGGCTTGAAATCGCCGTTGGGCCGCTGCCGGTACCCGATTTGAAGCGCCTGCTTGATTATTCCGGCGCGGAACTTCATGCCAATACGCGCAAAGGCGTCGCGGCAGCCCAAACCGCGGCAAAGCATTGGAGCGAAGCGTGGGCGAGGGGAGACCGTTTCCATGCTTTGCCGAAAGCGCCTGGCGGCAATGCATCCGATTTCATCGCGCTTTGGGAGGCGGTTTTCGCGCCGTTGCACGAATGGCTGCGCGGAGCGGCGCTGGCGTTTGGCCGCAAAATTGCCAACGCCTACGAGGAGTTCCGTTTGTCCGAAGGCATCATGACTTACGATGATCAGGTTCGCCTCGCTTTGCGTCTGCTCGAAAATCGTTCCGTTCGATGCGAACTGGCCGCTGATGACCTCAGCGTCCTGCTCGATGAGGCGCAGGACACCGACCCGCTCCAATTCGAAGTGCTGCTGCGCGTTGCCGGTTTGCGCGGCGAGCGACCCCAGGCGGCGGAGCAAAGTTTCTGCATCGTCGGCGATTTTCAACAGGCGATCTACGCGCCCCGTTCCGATCTCGCCGCCTACCGCCGCATTCATGAGGAAATTTCCAGCGGTCCGCGTGGTGCGCAAAGCCGGCTCCAGGTTACTTTTCGTTGCGACCGGGCGATTATCGATTTCGTTAACCGTCTTTTCCCGGCGCTGCTGCATGGCGAAAACGGGCAGTCGCCTTTCGTTGAACTCGTGGCGCACGGTGAAGCCGGGGCCGGACAGGTTATCCGGTGGAATTGTCCCGGGCCGCCGGAAGATCGCGCCGGCAAAAAGCTCAAAATGGAGGACTGCGCCAAAATCGAGGCGAAATTTCTCGCCGGGAAAATCGCGCGGACCGGCCTGGGCGGTTTCGGTGCCGGGCGCTGGAGTGACATCGCCATCCTTTGTCCCCGCCGGAACTGGCTCGTTGAACTGCAGAGCGAACTCCACAACGCCGGGCTTCCGGTGCAAGTCCATTCAAGCGATGAAAAGCAGGGCGACCGGACTGCCCGCGCATGGCTGACCGCCTTGATTTGGGTCACGGCGCATCCCGAGGATGAATTCGAGATCGCGGGCGTGTTGCGCGAAGTCTTTGGTGTTTCCGATCATGACATGGCGCTGTTTACCGGTGGGGACGGCTCCCGGTTGCAGCTTGTCCATCCGGTGCGGGACCAGGGCGACGCCATGACGTCCGCGCTGAAAATTCTCCATGAAATTGCAGGCCGTGCCGAGGGGCGGCCGCTTCATGCCATTATCCGGGAACTGGTTGAATGCTCGCGCTTGCGAGAACGGCTTTTCTCTCTCCATGAGGATGCCGGTGAAGATCAACGCGAACTCGATGATTTTCTCGCGTTGATCTTTGCCCGGTGCGCGGAACGGGTGACGCTTTCGGATCTCGCGGAAGAACTTCGTTCCAGTCTCGATCAGACCGCGCAGACAGAGGAAGAAACTCACGATGCGATTCAATTGCTGACTTCGCACAAGGCCAAGGGACTTGAATGGCCGGTGGTGATTCTCCCGTTTATCTTCCGGCCCATCGGAGCCAAAAATTCCGCCTACCCGCGCCTGGTCCGGGGCCATAAAGAGGAGGAAATCATTTGCCGCGACAAAGCCGACTTCACCGCCATGGCAAAAGCATTCGTTAATCAACGCGAGCGGCAACAATTGCAACGGCTGCTCTATGTCATGGTGACACGGGCCAAAAATTCGCTGCTTCTTCTCGACGATGAGGCGCTTTTTGTCGGCACGAAACGAAGCGAAATGGGAACTTTAGGCGAGCTTCTCGGTCTCTCCAAAGAGGTGCTTTGGAAATCTCTTCCGGAAAATTTTGAGGTTCAGGAGGCCGCGAGGCCTATGGAAACTGTCGGTGGACCGGAGTTTTTTATGCCGGTGCGGTTGACAAAAAGCCATCTTCGCCAGGCAATCGAACGCGCGGAAATGATTCCGCGCCGGATCACGCCCCACGCGCTCGCCGGGCCGTTGCCCCTCGGTTCAGAACCGGAAACGCAAACCGAACAGGAGGACTATCTGTCCACCGGCGTGGCGAAAAATCCGGGCATCCGCTACGGCATTTGGTGGCACGAGTTTGTCGCGACGGTTCCATGGCGGGAGGCGAGGCCGGCTTGGTCCAAGAGATTCGATGAGGCGGTGGCGTGGTCGCCGCAGCCCGGACGTTCCCGGCGCGAATGGGAGCTTTTTCTCAGCTCGCCGCTCGCCGATTGGCTGGCGACGCCGAATCGTCTCATTCAAATTGAAATACCTTTTCTATGGAATGAAGAAGAAAACCGGTGCATTGAGGGCGTGATGGATCTCGCCGTTTTTGCTTCCGACGAATCGGCGTGGCGCGTAATTGACTGGAAAACGAACTACATCGGTCCAGAGGGGAGCAACGAGTTGGCGGAAGGGTTCCGCGGCCAGATTCGGGCCTATGTCCACGCGCTGCGGAAAATGCTTTCCGCCGAGGTGAGGGGAAGTCTCTATTTTACACAATCGGGTGAGTGGATCGAAACCGGCTGAGGGACATTGCCTGCCTTTCATGACAGGCAGGGAGCACGCCCCGCCGGTGAATATCATATGAGGGATTTTTGCGCTTTGTTTTTCCCGCTTATAACTTTGCTCCTGCGTTGACGCCCTGGATGTTCGTCACTAACGTTTGGTCTGCTATGTCCTATACGGCTGCGCTTCCCAAACAGCGTTCTTTTGGCGAGACTTCCCGCTCGGATGCCTGGTGGATACAGCCGTTGTTGGTTTTTCTCGGCTTTTCCGCCTTCATTGTCTATTCGACTTGGGCGGCATTTCAGGGACTGGACGCAAAACACTGCTATTATTGGTATGGCGGCGATGGCGCCAATTATCTTTCGCCATTTTATTCGCCAGAGTTATTCGGATCGCAGCAGCATCCTGGCATTTTTGGGGTGGCGCCCTCCTGGTGGCCTGGTTTTATGCCATTTTCTCCCGCTTTTCTCATCATGTGGATTCCGGCCGGATTTCGCTTCACCTGTTATTACTATCGCGGTGCTTACTATAAGGCATTTTGGGCTGATCCGATGAATTGCGCGGTGGGCGAGCCGCGCAAAGTCTATTGGGGCGAGCGCTATTTTCCGCTCCTTATTCAAAATATTCATCGGTATTTTCTCTATTTCGCGCTCATTTTCATTCTGATTCTCGGCCATGACGTCTGGAAAGCGCTGTGGTTTGCGGATGATGCAAGAGTATGGCACATTGGCATTGGCGTGGGCACTTTGGTGCTGGCCATCAATGTAATTTTGCTGGCCGGGTACACCCTGGGGTGCCATTCGCTGCGACATCTGATCGGCGGTTTTCTCGATGCGCAATCAAAGGCGCCCGCCTGCGCGAAGGGCTTTGCTTGCGTCAGTTGCTTGAACCGCCGCCACATGCTTTGGGCGTGGCTGAGTCTTTTTTGGGTCGGTTTTACCGATGTCTATATTCGCCTGTGCGCCATGGGCATCTGGCACGATTTCCATTTTATCTTCTGATCTACAACCGGGGATTTTGCCGTGGCCACCAATTACGAAACATTTGAATACGATGTTCTCGTCATCGGCGCCGGAGGGGCCGGTTTGCGCGCGGCCATCGAAGCTTCGGCGGCGGGGGCGAAAACCGGGTTGGTTTGCAAATCGCTCTTGGGCAAAGCCCACACGGTGATGGCCGAAGGTGGCATGGCGGCGGCGATGGGCAATGTCGACGACCGGGACAACTGGAAGGTTCATTTCGCCGACACAATGCGCGGGGGCCAATATGTGAACAATTGGCGCATGGCCGAGCTGCACGCGAAGGAAGCACCCGGGCGGGTGTATGAACTCGAAGCCTGGGGCGCGGTTTTCGACCGGACCAAGGACGGAAGAATTCTCCAGCGTAATTTTGGCGGCCACCGTTATCCGCGGCTGGCTCATGTCGGAGACCGGACCGGCCTGGAGATGATCCGCACGCTGCAGGATCACGGCATCCACCAGGGAATTAGGGTTCACATGGAATGGACCATTGTGACCTTGCTCAAGGATGGTAACCGAGTCTCCGGCGCGTTTGGTTACGACCGCGAGCGGGGACGGTTCAAGATTTTTAAGGCGAAAGCGATTGTGCTGGCCTCGGGCGGTCTGGGGCGCGCTTACCGGATCACCAGCAATTCATGGGAAGGGACCGGCGATGGCCATTCGCTCGCCTATCATGCTGGGGCCGAGTTGCTCGACATGGAGTTCGTGCAGTTTCATCCGACTGGCATGGTGTGGCCGCCGAGCGTACAGGGTGTTTTGGTCACCGAGGGCGTGCGCGGCGAAGGCGGTGTGTTGCGCAACAAGGACGGCAAGCGGTTCATGTTTGATGATATTCCAGAAAATTATAAATCGCAGACTTCCACCGATCCCGAGGAGGGTTGGCGCTATACTCAGGGGGACAAATCGGCTCGCCGCCCACCGGAGTTGCTGACGCGAGATCACGTCGCCCGGTGCATCAATCGCGAAGTGAAGGCCGGGCGGGGCAGTCCGCACGGAGGCGTTTATCTCGATATTTCGTGGATCAAGGAAAAGATTCCCAACGCCGCGGAGCACATCAAAAGGAAGCTGCCGAGCATGTACCATCAGTTCATGCAACTGGCCAATCTCGACATCACCAAGGAGCCAATGGAAATCGGACCGACGACGCACTATATGATGGGAGGAATTCGCGTCGATGGCGATACGCAGATGTCGACCGTGCCGGGGCTTTTTGCCGCCGGAGAATGTGCCGCGGGGCTTCATGGCGCCAACCGCCTCGGAGGCAACTCGCTTTCTGACCTCCTGGTTTTCGGCAAACGGGCGGGCGAATACGCCGCCAAGTATGCGAAAGAAAACGCAATGGGACAAATCGATGAAGCGCAGGTTGAAGCCACGGCGCAGGCTGCGCTTGAACCGTTTGGGCGCGGCTCCTCCGGTCAGGGCAGCGCGGACGGGCCGTACCAATTGCAGCACGAATTGCAAAATATGATGCAGGACCTGGTCGGCATTGTCCGGCGCGAGGATGAGATGACACGCGCGCTGGAAGGTTTGGGCAAGCTGGGGGAACGTCTGGCCAGGACGGCGGTTTACGGCAACCGCGAATATAATCCTGGCTGGCACACCGTGCTCGATCTCAAGCATCTTCTCACGGTTTCCGAGGCGATTACGCGCTCGGCCCTCGACCGCAAGGAGAGCCGGGGTGGCCATTTCCGGGACGATTTTCCGAACAAGGATGCCGGGGCGGCCAAGGTCAACACCGTCGTCTTCAAAGGCGCCGATGGATCGATGCAATTGCGGCACGAACCGGTTCCGGTCCTGCCGGAGCACTTGCAACAGGTCATCGAGGAGATGAAATGAGTACCGCTGTGTTCAGGATCTGGCGCGGGGACGTTAACGGCGGCAAGCTGGTCGATTACACCACCGAAGTTTCCGAGGGCATGGTGGTGCTCGACGCCGTCCACAAGATTCAGGCGACGCAGGCCAACGATCTGGCCTGCCGCTGGAACTGCAAGGCGGGCAAATGTGGCTCGTGCTCGGCGGAAATCAACGGCGTGCCGCGTCTGATGTGCATGACGCGTCTCGATATGATCCCGCTTGATAAGCCGGTGACGATTGAGCCGATGCGGGCGTTTCCCAGCATGCGCGATCTCGCCACCGATGTTTCATGGAATTTCCGGGTGAAGGAAAAGATCAAAAAGTTCAAGCCGCGCGCGCCCGATGCCCCGGACGGAACCTGGCGCATGAAGCAGGAAGACGTCGACCGCGTGCAGGAATTCCGCAAGTGCATCGAATGTTTCCTCTGCCAGGATGTCTGCCACGTTCTGCGCGATCATCACAAGCACGATGAGTTTATCGGCCCTCGTTTTCTCGTTTACACGGCGGCGTTGGAAATGCACCCGCTCGACACTGAGGACCGGCTGCCCGAACTCAAGCAGGCACAGGGCATCGGCTACTGCAACATCACCAAATGTTGCACCAAAGTTTGCCCGGAGCATATCACGATCACCGACAACGCGATCATCCCGCTTAAGGAACGCGTGGTGGATGAGTTTTACGATCCGCTCGGCTGGCTTTGGAAGAAAATCCGGCCCAAGGAATAGATTAAGCCCGTACCAGCCGGGCAGGAGTGTCTGATTTGGGAAAAACCAAGCTTGGCACTTCTGTCCTCACAAGCCCTTTCTGCGGCGAAGCCGCGTTGCAAAATGTCATTCTGAGCAAGCGAAGGATTGTCGAGGGATCAGCCTCCAGGCTCATTTCGAAGTTCCATACCCTTTTCAAAGGAGCAACATCACGGCAATCGGGTGACTTGCAATTGCATGAATTGACTGGGAGCCGCACTGATCGGGGTGTTACTTTTGACCGTGACGGTCTGGGTACTTCCATTATTCACCGTTTGGGTCACGGTGGTGACCGATGATCCGGAAGACCAGTGAACCAGATCAGGCGCTACCTCAACGGCAAGGCTGACGTCGGTGGCGGAGTTGACCGAGGTGTAGGTAAGCTCCAGGTAAGTCTGAGTGGGATCGGGGACGACGGTGACAATATTGCTGGCCGGCGCCAACGGATTGAGACCGAGCGCATATTTGAGAAGGTTGGAGATACCATCGTTGGCCGGGGTCGCCAACGGACCGCTGATGGCGGTGTTGGCGAGTTGCGCGGACGTAAAATTCTTCCCGCGCCAAGTGTCGAAGGGAGGAGCAACGATGTTGACCGTGGCCACGGAGGTTGAGCCTTTGGCCGCGCCGCCGGTGATCTGGAAAATTTGTGCGCTGAAGCTTTCATTCGTCACGATGCTCGGATCGTCGATGATGGGAATCGTCACGGTTTGCGAACCGCTTTGGCCGGCGGCGAAGGTTACCGTCACAAAGGTTGGGCTGAAATTGGTCCCCGCCAGTGCGGTGCCGGAGGTTACGCCGACCAACGCGCTGACGGCCCCGGTGGTGCCTCCGGTCCGGGTGACGGCGATGGTGACGGTACCGTCGTTTTTATTGATGTTGTAGCTATTCGCGGTGAGGGAAAGGGTACCGGCGCCTGAAACAGGAGTCGTGATTGGGGTGAGGAGAAATCCTGTCAGCACGCCGTTGAGGACGCCATAGCCGGCGATCTGGCCCGCGTCGTTGATTCCCGTGGCGCGCTGCAAGGTCCAGTCCGATTTTTGGGGAAGGTAGGTGTTGAGATCGGTCATCGTCCCCTTCTGGTAAATGAAGGCGTGGGAAAGGGAATCGTTGAGCGCGGCGACGCTGCCCGCCGATTCGAGGCCGTTGTTGGTGGGGGTGTAGTATTGGGACGACGCGTAATTATAGACGGAAGCGGCAATATTGGATGCCCCCACCACTTGCCCGAAATCATTGATGGAAGTCGCCTCGCCATAGCCGCCGCCGAGGTCGCCGATTAACGTGAGCGTTCCGTTCTGCCAGATAGCCGCTTGTTCGTCGTTGCTGCTATTGGTGACCCAACCCGCCTCAATCCCGCCGAGGTTAACGGCGTTGGCTTGTCCAGAACTTCCGCCGCTGGCATTGGGCAGGAGTTGGTAGGTGGAACCGTTTTGGACAAAGGCGTTGACGGCGCTCGCGCCGGTGAATGTGCCGACCACGGCGCCTGCGTCGTTGAGGCCGATGACTTGAGTCTCGGTCGCGGCGGGGTAGTCGATGGCCGTAATGCCCGCGCTGTTGTAGATAAAGCCCTGCGGTAAATTTTGACTGGTTTGGTAGTAGCCGGCCAATGCTCCCAGGCTATTGATCGCCGAACCGCGGCTTGGCCCGTAGACGTTGGTGGGATCGACATCGGTGGGTGTTCCGGAAATCCAGCAACAGGCGTGGGTAAGGCCCGAAGAAAGCGCCGAACTGCCTCCAATTTGGCCGGTATTGCTGATGCTATTGGCTTCGCTGCTCGTGCCGCCCAGTGTAGTCAGCGCCGATTGCGTGCTTCCCTGCAGCATAAAAGCGTGGCTGTCTCCGTTGGCGTCGAAGGAAGTGCCGGCAATGGTACCCGCGTTGTTGATTCCCATAGCGATACTGGTTTCATCGCCGGATAAAGGATTGATCGCGGTAATTTGGTAACTTTGCGCCGATGCATGGGACACCAAGCCGAAACCGGCGAGCATACCCGGCAACACCAAGCGCCGGAAAAAAAGAGACGCGATTTTGCCTAAATTTTTCATCGCCGGGTGTCCTTGCTACCACAACCGGACCAAGCTGAGAACGAAAATCAGGGACTGACTTTGGGTATCGTCGTTGCCAATTGATTAAGAGTGGTTGAAATCTTGTCGGGAACAAAATTGGCCGGGGTACTGGAAAGAAGAATCAAATCGGAAGCAAGCGATTTCAAGTCGCGATTGTTCAAGGGCTTTTGAAGACTGTCAATGGCCAGGGCAACACGTTTTAAGCGGTAATAATCACGTGCCGAAGTATCATCGGCCAGCGGGCCGAAAGCGGCCGCGGTCCCAGCCAGTTTTGTGAGGCAATCGAGGAGTTGTTGGTTGGACCACATTCTCTTCTCAGCCTGGCGGGCCCAGGCATCGCTCGTGCCCATCCAATGCTGATAATCAGATGCGTTTTGGGGCATGGCCGGTGAATCCCAGTTCAAGCCCAAGGGCCCGCTGAGCATCATGAGCAGCCAATAAAGGCTCTCCCACTGTGCCCGCGTGTTGGGATCCTGCCCGCCGAGACTCAGTTTCCAACTGATTTCACGGAAGGCCACGCACTGGCCCACCAACCAGGCTCTTGGTCCGCTCCACGGCTCCTGATCCTCCCAATGGGCCGGTTCCTCTTCGCTCTGGCGGTTCATCTCGAAAAACAGAAGGGGATGTCCCGCCCCGACCAGGGCCGAATCGATATTCTGATGGCAGGCGACGCAGCCATTGGCGCGTTGGTAGAGGCTTTTCAAATCGGCCATGCCCGAGGCCAGGCGCTGCTGGTAGGTATAGTCAGTGCGGGTGTGGGACCGGAGCCATGTTCCAGCCGGCGCATGGCAGCTTTCACATGAGACGCCTTCTTCCACATGCGCATCCGGGGCCAACCTATCGTGGGCCACCAGGGCGAGCGGGGCATGACAGGCAACGCACTGGTTGTCCGCCGCAGGATTTTTAATGCCCAGGACGCGGGCCATCTGCATCGAGCGGCTTTGCGTCAGCGTCATGTAGGAACGGGAATGATAGTCCTGCTGCGACCAGATCCAGTTGACAAACTGTCCCCGGTCCGGCGACGAGCCCCCGTGGCAAAGAGAGGCCTGGCAGCTTAACTCTCCTTCGTACCGCGTGTCCGGAGCTGCTCGCACCCCCCCCTTGAGGACAAAAATATTTAACCCTAAAAAAGTCCAAAAAAACAGCCATTGGCTGTATATTCGCCACGTTCCGGAGAAAAGACGCCTATTCTTGCCATCCGGGCAAAAACAGGCGATATGAGACTTGCGCCACACGGGAGAAAAATAAAGAATCGGGTTCCATTGGCAACCTTATAACGGATGCGAAAATGTTTTCAGGAATGACCGGCAAATTTACCAGCGATGAACCTCTGTTGGAGGAAAGATCGAAGATCGATCTTCCCGCCACCGGTTAGCGTCTGGAGCAGCCTGCAATCGCCATGATTATCGATCGCTCTCATCGCAACTGGGCTGTGCTCGTTCTGCTGGCCACTATCGTGACGTCCCTGATCTACATCCACCAGTTTCGCCCGGACTGGCTCTCCTTTTTACCGCAACCCGCTGCACCCCAGCCGCAGATTACCCCCGGCCGGACCACGCTCGGTTTGGTTTACGGCAGTGTGGCTCTGGCTATTTTTCTTTTTTGCTGTATGCTCGGCTGGCGCCGCAGACGCCCGGCGCTTTCCGCCGGAAGCATGCAGGCCTGGCTGCGCGCCCATATTTGGCTTTCCGTCTTCACGATTCCGCTGGTGCTGATGCATGCGGGATTTATCACGGGGGGCATCATGACCACGCTTTTGATGACGCTCTACGCGATTGTGATGCTGAGCGGCTTTTTCGGCCTGGCCTTGCAGCAGTTTTTGCCGCGCATCATGTCCGATGAGTTGCCGATGGAAGTGGTTTACGAACAAATTCCTTATTTGCGTTCCCAGCTTTTTGCCCGGGCGCAGGAGATTTGTGAAAAACGGGTCAAGCCTTCCGCCCGCTTCATGAATGCCACCGCCGGGCGGCAGGGCGGCGGCGCCCTTTCGCTGGAATCTTTGCCAGCGGTTTTTCCGGCCAAGGCGTTGCGGCAAATCGATGACGTGGTCATACCCTATCTTCGGTCTAAAAAAAGCAAGCGGCTGAAGTTGGGCAACGCCCAGGATTCCAATCTGTTTTTTCGCCTCATGCGCGCCGAAGTTCCCGCCGATCTGGAACCGACCGTTGCTGCATTGCAGGAACTTTGCGATGAACGCCGCCAGCTCGACTTGCAAGCCAACTATCACCATTGGCTGCACGGCTGGCTGATCGTTCATATTCCCATTTCGGTGGCGTTGCTCATGCTGACTCTGTGGCATGCCGTAGTGGCCCAATTTTTTGGATAAAACCGTGCCTCGGACCCCCAAGGAGATCATCCAGCGCTATAGTGGGAACGTCGCCTACTATCTTAAGCTCCATTATTTCCGGAAGCTCCGCTTTCGTGTGGTGGTGGCCGTCGGGTTGATCGTGCTTTTTATCAATGTCTTTTATGGCTGGTGGGCGTCGCAGCGCAATAACGCCGTGGTTTTCTATAGTCCCGGTCCCATTTCACAGGCGCACGCCGGTTTTGCGCATGACTGTGTGAAATGCCACGATCCGAACGCCAGGCGGATGGAGCGGACCATTGCCCAATCCTCGATGGATGCGGCCTGTCTGAAGTGCCACGTTGACCACACTTTTCACCAGCCGGATGTCATTCGCGGCCATGCCTGTGTCCAGTGCCACCAGGAGCATGTCACCAGCGGTCCCATGCTCACGACCGATTCGGTTAACTGCGTTTCCTGCCACGGTGACGCTGCCAACATGCAGGCTTCGGCGGAGAGTGGCCGCCAGATGCCGCCGGATGCTTTCCCCCGGCCTCCGTCCGATGGCTTGGTTTATTTTTGGCCTGTGCGTCCCGTGGACGGCTACACCTCGGTTATAACCGCTTTCGACCACGGTCATCCGGCTTTTCAAATTCAACGGGAAAATTTGCTCGATCCTGATACGCTCAAATTTAATCATGAGAGGCACTTTCAGGCCGACGTGCCTCCGACCGCGCGGGGCAAGCTGACGTGTAGCTCGTGCCACCGTCCCGACGCCACCGGAGCTTACCTGCAACGCCTCAGCTTCGAAAGAGATTGTGAGTCCTGCCATTCTCTTCAGTTTGATCCGCGCAATCCCGACCTGACGATCCCGCATGGCGATCCCGAAAAGGTGAACGGTTTTTTGCGGACCTTGCCTCTCCAATATGCTCAATTGGCGGAGAAACGTGGCATTCGGGGGGAGGCCGCCGTAGCCGATTTCGTGCAAAAGCAGTTGGTGGCGCTGCGCGGCAGCTTTATCAGCGGCGAGCAGCTCGAAAAAGAAGTCTTTTTCAGCGCGCGTTATTCCGGAGCACTCCTGCGTATCGGCCAGGAAAAAAGCATGCCGACGCGAAGCGGCCTGACCGGATGCGCCTACTGCCACGAGGTTAAAGCTTCGGCCACGGGAACGCCCCTGGTCACCGCGCCAGTCATCCCCGATCGGTGGTATTCGCGGGCACAGTTCGATCACGCCAAACATATCACGGTTGCCTGCACCGAATGCCACGCGGTGAAGCACAGCACGAAAACTTCCGATATTCTGATGCCGCCGCAAAGCAACTGTCTCCAGTGCCACAGCACGAAGGGCGGAGTGGTTCAGACCTGCACGACGTGCCACATTTACCATAATACGAGCACGGTCGCCGCGGGGTCCGTCGCCGGAACGGCTTCCTTGTGCCCCATGCTGAGGGCTTCCACGGTGTTGGCCGCGCCCAAGCAAGAGATGGACAAAATCGTGTCCCAATAAAAAAGACAGAGAGGTTGCCGGTTGGTCCGGGGGTCGTTTTCGGTTATTTTGCGGCGGCAGCCGGCGAGGTCCAGCGTAGGATGGTGTCGCGCAAAGTTTCGAGGCGAACCGGTTTGCTAAGATAATCGTCCATGCCGGCGGCGCGGCATTTGTCGCTTTCACCACGCATGGCATTGGCGGTCATGGCGATGATGCGGGCCGAAGAGAGGGAAGGTGTGGCGCGGATACGGCGGGTGGTTTCGTAGCCATCGAGTTCAGGCATCTGGCAATCCATGAAAATAATGTCGTAGGTTTTTTCCTTGAGAGCGGCCAGCACCTCGAGGCCGGTAACGGCGGTGTCGGCGGCGTAGCCAAGGCTTTGGAGCAGGCCAAGCGCGACTTTCTGATTAATGCGGTTGTCCTCGGCGAGGAGGATGCGTACCGGCGCGCGCGCGGCCTGTGTTGAGGGAACAGGCTTGGGAGGATTGCCGGGTTGGGTGGCGCACGGTTCGGTGGGCGGGGGGGGTACGCGGCCGGCCATGACTTCGGCGAGACGGTCAAAGAGACGGGACGGCTTGATCGGCTTGAGGGCGCTGGCCTCGAGACCGTGGGTCTTGAGTTGGGCGGCATCCAAGTGATTGCAGAGGGAAGTAAGCATGATGAGCTTGGCGCTCGCGATGGCGGGATCTTCCTTGATCGCCTTGGCCAGCATGAGACCGTCCATTTCAGGCATCTGCATGTCGAGAATGACCAATTCAAAGGGAATACCGGCGATAGCGGCGCCCTGGAGTTTTTGGAGAGCTTCCTGGCCGTTAGAAGCGGAGGCGCTTGTCATTCTCCAGGTGCGGGTGTGATGTTCGAGAATTTCCCGGTTGGTGGCGTTATCGTCCACAATAAGCACGCGGAGGCCGCTGAGGTCGTGCTTGGCCGCGGGCTTGTTGGTGGTGGCTTGCTTGCCAAATTCGGCCTCGAAAGAGAATTTGGCGCCTTCACCAAGTTTACTCTCGACCCGGATGTTGCCGCCCATCAGAGAGACGAGTTTTTTGGAAATGGCGAGGCCGAGACCGGTACCGCCATATTTACGCGTGGTGGAACCGTCGGCCTGACTGAAGGCTTCAAAAAGACGGGCTTGGGCCGATTCAGAAATGCCGATGCCGGTATCGCGAACCTCGAAGCGAAGGACGGCGTTTTCGGAGGTTTCGCTAACCCGCGCAACGGTGATGACGACTTCGCCCTGGGAAGTAAATTTGACCGCGTTTCCGACCAGGTTGTTGAGAATCTGGCGGAGACGCCCCGGATCGCCCCGGAGATGAAGTGGAACCTCGGGCCGAATAAAGGCGGCAAGCTCAAGGCCCTTGCTTTGGGCCTGAGCGGCCAGCAGATCCAAGGTGCTGTCGACGACTTCCCGCAAATCGAAGTCGATGATTTCGAGGTCGAGTTTACCGGCTTCGATTTTGGAAAAGTCCAGAATGTCATTGATGACAATGAGAAGGGATTCACCGCTGATGCGGATGGTGCGGGCGAACTCGCGCTGCTCGTGCGTCAAATCGGTCATGAGCATGAGATCGGTCATGCCGATGACGCCATTCATCGGCGTGCGTATTTCATGGCTCATGTTGGCGAGAAACTCGCTTTTCATGCGGTTGGCGGCTTCGGCGGCGGTTTTGGCTCCTTCGAGTTCGCGGTGCGCGAGGTGCCGCTGGGTGATATCCTTGCTGAAAACAGCGACGCCGGTGATGCCGGAATCGGTTTGAATCGGATTATAATTTATTTCGTAATAGCGGGGGCCATCCTCGAATTGGTAACAGCGCTCGACGACGAAGCGTTCGCCCGCCAGCGCGCGGTCATAGAGGGAAATTTCCTCCTCGCGCCAATCTTCCGGCAGATGATCGACCAAAACGTCACCGGGAGCGACAGTGACACCGAATATGCCAGCCAGGTCTTGGCCAAAGGTGGAATTGAAAGTGATCAGACGGTAGGCGGAATCGACTGACCAGATGGCGTCTTCGACGTTATTGATCAAGGCGGAGAGATTATGTTCGGACGCAACAACCTGGGCTTCGAGCCTTTTGCGTTCCGTGATGTCCTCAACCATGCCTTCGTAGTAAGAAAGCTTTCCGCCAGAATCGTAAACCGCGCGGGCATTTTCCGAAATCCAGATCCTTGATTTGTCTTTGCGGTAAATTTCAGATTCAAAACCGCGGACAACGCCATGTTCCCGCATGGCATTGATGAACTCGGTCCGCCGATTGGGATCGACGTAGAGCTGATTGTCAATCGCCGTAAGTCCTTCAATGAGTTCCTCGGTGGAACCGTAACCATACATTTTCGCCAAGGCAGGATTAACATTGAGATACTGGCCCGAAGGGGTCGTCTGAAAAATGCCTTCGATGGCATTTTCGAAGATGCTGCGATACATCTGCTCCGGATTCGCCTTGGGATCATTTCCACCGTCAAGATTTTCACGTAAAGCAGTTAGAATAAGACCGGCGCCATTGGCTGAGGCGGGGTTTTCTATTGCGGCGGAGTTTTTCATTATTCAGGGGGCTGAGTCATCGGGGAGAATGGCAAAAATAATCATTAATTAGGAGAGAAATAAGGTTCATGAAATAAATTGCGTTGATTATATCACAATATCAAGATGTTTGGAATACCCAATATATTTATATTGTTTCTAAAATGAAAAAAATATTATTAACTTCGAAGCCAGGCACCAAGGATTTCCCGAAGAGAGGGACGGAGAACCAATTTTGACTGGGAACATTTTTCAAAAAGACCCAAATGATGATCGATGGGAACGGTCACGTAGTCGAAAGCAGATAAATTATCGCGGGCCAAGCGGGCGGCGAAGTTAGAGGTGGCCCTGATTTCAAGATCATCCAGGATGATAATCGCGCCGATGGGCGCGTGGCGCAGGGCGAGAATGAGCGCGTGCTCGCGTGTGGCGGGATTGGGAGGGCTGTCGACGAGGATGAGGTGCGATTGCTGGAGCCGGCCAAGAAGCTCGGGTCGGCTATCGAGATCAAAACTCTTGCAGGTGAAAAGACCGAGGGGACAGGCGGTGAGGGGAACAACGGCGGTGAAGTCGGTATCGCGCTTGGGAAATTCCGAAGCCAGTCCTTCGGTGGTGGCGAGCCATTCGTCCGAATCCTCCACGGAAGTAACACCGGCGCAGACGGAGCGAAGCGCTATCGTGGAACGCCCGGAACCGAATTCAAAAGCCTGGATAGGTGGGGTGGAAAGAGCGCAGATTTTTTTGAGAAGCGCGCACGAAGGGCCGGGAAGAATCCAGTTGGGCGGCTGATAGCCGGTATCGCGGCGGAAATTTTGATAATCGGCGATTTCCTGCCGGAGGAGATTTGCGAGGGCCGGGTTCATGGTGAGGCGTTACGCGGATAGCCGCGCACGGCGCAGAGGGCAAGCTGGAGACGGAAGGAGGGACGCAAGTGATCTTTGCTCTCGCCGTGCCGGAAGAGAAGCGCCAGGGCTTCGAGAAGATGGCGCAGGGCGAGGAAGAGACGAAGGTAGAGTCGGCTGTTGTGATCGTGGGTTTCGTAGAAAAGAAGTTTGCCGCGATAGAGATCGTAGATGCGGCGCAGGCCGCCGGTCCGTCCGCCCACGCCGTCGTGACGGACGGTGTAGAGCCGGTCGACGCCGGCGAGCCAGCCGGCTTGGGTCAGGCGCAGGCAGAGATCGTTGTCGGATTGGCACTGCCAGTAGCGAAGATCAAAGCCGTCAATCTCGCGTAAGGCGTTCATGCGGACGAGCGCGGAACTGGAATGAGCGATGGGGACATTTTCGATGCGGTCATTGATCGGGCGGGGGTGCAAGCGGCGCTGGGCGCGATTGAGCCAGCGGCCGGTGATTTGATTGCCGAGGGCGTAAATCCAGGCCGGCGCAATCACGTTTTCGCAGGAGCTGCCGGGCGTGCCGGCGGCGCTGATTTGTTGAAAATTGGACCAGGCGAGTTGCGGTACCGATTTGAAGGAATCGAAAGCGGCGCGGAAGTCGCCGGGAAGAAAGGTGATATCGGCGTCGAGGAGAAAAGCGAAAGGAGTTTTTACTTCACGCAGGGCCTGGTCGGATGCTGCGCAAAAGCCGCGGGCGGTTTCATTGCGGAAGATCCGCACGGGCGATTGAAGCCCGGAGATGACGGCGGGGATGGCGGAGGCGTCGTCGACGGCGACAATTTCGGCGGGCAGCCCGGCTTCGCGTTCAAAGGAAGAGGCCATTTCCATCCAACGGTCCAGATTATTGTGGAGAGTAGTGGCGATGGTGAGATCGGGGTAGACGGACATGATCGGGGCTGGATTCCCAAATGATCAACGGCCCAGACGATTCATCAAGTCAAACCGGTGCGCATACGGCAGATTTCTCTTTTCATCCCTTGCTCCCAAACTTCGTTGGGGAGTGCGCCCCGTTCCACGCGAAACTTTGTTTCGTGTAAAAAAGAGACGAACGTGTGCTAGAATGGCAGACGGGAATGGATTTTTAAATCCAAAAAGATGACTGTCACATGACTTGTACCCGTGACGACACTGTCTAGTGACGCATGCAAAGAAATGTCATGCGGTCAGCCGAGTAGAGTTCCCGGTGTGTGCCTGCAACACATACCGGATGGTAGCGGGGCATTTTTGCCTATTTAAAATCAACAAAGAAAACAGTCTGTCATCCTGAGCCAAGAGGATTTCAAAAAAGCAAAGCGCCGTCTAATAAACTCCAGGAATAAGAGCGGAGACTTCCTTTTTATAAGCGTCATATTCCGGGCCGAATGCTTCGCCGAGCCATTGTTCTTCGATCCGAAGCTTGCGAATGAAACCGCAAGTCATGAAACCTAAGGCGATCAAACCGCGCCATTGACCAATCGCCAGTACGGTGCCGAGAAGGGCGAGAAGAATTCCGGTGTAAATGGGATGGCGGACCCAGCGGTAAGGCCCGGTGCGGATCAATTGATGGTCTTTTTTCAGGGTGACAATGCCGCTCCAATTGCCGCCGATATGAACTCGGGCCCAAACGGAGAAACCAAGGCCGAGCACGACGAGAATGGCGCCGAGTGGGAAAAGAATATGGGGAGGAAAAAGAAAGGGCCGCGATAGCCAGTGGCCGGGCCAGTGGTAAATTGTCAAAAGAAGGCCGCCGATGAGAAGCGGCAGTTTGTAAGATAGCTGGGAACCGGGTGATTCTCTGCGAACGATGGTTTTGTTGCCGGTGGCGCTGACAAGCCAGTAGGCAATCCAGGCAAGCCAAAGGCCGGGAATGAGAAGCCGCCAGATCATCGTGTGAATTTGTTTCT
>DATJMI010000097.1:0-30088 GCA_035508775.1 Methylacidiphilales bacterium | reverse complement strand
TTTGTCGATGCGGAGGACGTGCCGCCCGGTTATTGGCTGAAATACGACGAGGAAGCATTGATTTTTGCCGCCATGCACGACCTCAATAACAAACGGTCGCATGACATCGATGACGATTCTCAAATTCAACGGCAAATCGCGCCGATCGACGATCAATTCCAGATTGACGCCAACAAGAAGAAAGTTGGCGCGGCCAAAGGTTAGTATCTTATCAAAAGTACTAGTCCAGCCGCTTGTACTTCTTGTCTTTTAAAGAATCTGACTGTTTTGTCGGCTTTCAGGACAGATCAGTGCACTTTTTGCCGTCACTGAGTTGCCTAGACAAGCGCTATTGATCGATATCTGTCCGATTTTCCCCACTGAGGGCGCTAAGAAAGCGTGTAGTTTGGCGCTGCAGACCTTGAAAGAGGGCATTTTTGGTCTTGGCATAGCCATACCGATCTTCCAGCAGCTTATAACGCTGGTCGGAGGAAAGGATGATCATCTTAAGCTGGAGCTCGAGCTTGAGATGCTTATATTGCTGGGCCGAACGCAAGCAGGCATTGAGTTGGTCGCTGAAAACGTCTTCAATCTGGAAAGCTTTTTTCACCGTCTCAAAAACAGACTTATTGATATCGGTTGGCTCTACATCGGGAATGGACAAGAAGGGGCTCGGCGCGTCCGTCTCACTTGTATGGCCATAACTTGCCTGAGTGGAGGGAATTCCGCCCGTATTGCTTTCGTTTTGGGGGCGGGCCAAGCTCAGCAATATCTCGAGTTGCTTGTCCAAAACGGAAATGTCCTGACGGAGTTGGTCGCTGAAGGTGGAAAAAAGCTCGAGTGAGCGCGGGGAACCCATGATCCGGGGATGCCGCTCAAGCGAAGCGTAAAGCTTATACAACTCCGTTGTGCTGACCAGCAGGTCATTGAGTTCCGTGAGTTGCTGTGGCGTGGGAAGCATAGGAAGTGAGGACGAGTCAAACTTCATAAGCGTTAACCAGTCCACGCACTCAACGTGCCATTACGGTTCCTATGATACAATAGGTGTCATTTTGACACAAGTTAAAAATTGGCCCGCTGCGCTTCTTGGCTAAATTTTAAATAGGTACTAGTTTTCTACCGGTCATTCCTTCATGCGCATTTTTTTGTTCTGCCCGCTCCTCCTGCTAGTTATTGGCGAATTTTTTCGGCTAGAGGCTGCTAATCCCGCACCGGTGGGTTCGGCAGTCCAGATTCCACCCATCTTGCTGATTACGCAGGCCCAGCAACGGGCCACTGACGCCGAGGCGCGTAAAGACATTCCGGCCTTGGTCGCGGCCCTCAATGACGAAGCCGATGGATATTTGCAACTGCACGAATTCGATTCCGCGGAAAAGCTCCGCCTCCGTGTCGTACAATTGGAGGAGACGCACGCGGGGCGGAACTCGCTCCCCGTGGCCGATGCATTGCTCAATCTCGGGTGGTTTTATAATGATTTGGCCCGCTACGAACAGGCACAGGAGGCTCTCGATCGTTGCTTGGAGATTCGCCAACAGTTGACGGGGATGGAATCGGCTCCTGTGGCGGAAGCCTACAATGCGCTGGCTGCGCTTGAGGAAAACCGGAGTAATTTTACCCTGGCCGAAGCCTTTTACGACGAAGCCATCACGATCCGGGAAAAAGTGCTCGGACCGCAGAATCTCGACACTGCGACGACCTGGAACAATTTGGCGACTCTCTATTGGATTACCGGGGATTATGCCCAGGCCCAGACCTATTTTAGCCAGGCGCTGGCCGTGCGCGAAAAAGTGCTCGGGCCGGGCAGTCTTGAAGTCGCCATGACTCTTGACAATCTCGGGCTGCTCGACAGCAGTCTCGGCGATTACGACGAGGCGGAAAGCTATTTTCAGCGGGTGTTGCGCATTCGCACCGCCCGGCTTCCGGCGGATCATCCCGCCATCGTCGCAACGTTGGGGCAGCTTGGCCTGCTTTACGTGCTGGAGGGGGACGATATTCGCGCCGAGCCGTTACTGGAACGCGCCGTCCAAGCCCAGCAGAAGACTTACCGAATCGATCATCCCGACGTGGCCCGAAGTTTTCACGAGCTCGGTATGTTGTACCTGCGCCGCAAACTCTACGCGCAAGCGGAGCCGCTGCTCGTTCAGGCGCTCGACATTCGCCGGCGCATTCTCGGGCCGGAGGATCCCGAACTTGCCGCCAGCCTGGCCGCGCTGGCCCATCTCGATCACGCCCAAGGACGGTTAGCCGAAGCGGAACCGCTTTACGAACAGGCGCTTAAGATAGATGAAGACACCCTCGGCAAGGACCATCCCGAAACGCTCACGGTGGCCACTGGGCTGGCTTGTTTACAGCTCGATATGGGGCGGCAGGCGGAAGCCGATGCTCTCGCCCGTGACGTAGCCGAGGCACAGCAGGATATGCTCAACGGCGTTTTCGCTTTCGCTCCCGAGCGGCAGCGGATCAATTTTGAGAAGACCATCGAACCGTGCGATCTTCCCGCCGCTTTGGGCGATGCCGATTTGATTTCGCAGGTCGTCCTTCGCACCAAAGGTGTCGTGCTCGATTCACTTCTCGAGGACGAGGCGATGACGCGGGCGGCGCGTGATCCCGAAGTGCGCAAACTCATGGAAGAGCGAAGACTTCTTGCCGCTCAGTTGCTGCAACAGGACAATGCCTTCGAGGGTGGGATTACGCCAGATGCCACCTCCGAACGCCAAAAGATCGACAAGGAAGAACAGGATCTGGAAGCCAGCCTGGCGGAAAAAGGGATCAGCAGCGGCAAAACCCGCCGGGCGCTCGCGACGGATGTTTCCGACGTGTATGATGCCATTCCCAGCGATGCCGCTCTGGTCGAATATGTCGCCTACAACCGCTATCTCGGCCATCTCGTCTACGAACCCGGCTATGGTGCTCTCGTTCTTACGCACAAGGGTTTCTGTCAATGGATTCCGCTCGGTTCGGCGGCGGAGATCGACGCGAAGCTGCGGCTTTACCAAAAATATGTGCGCAGGCGCGTCCACGAGACCACTCTGGCCAACCTGCTGCAGAGTCTTTGGCAATCGACCTGCCAGCCTGTGCTGGCGGCGTTGCCCGGAGACGTTCATCGCCTGGTGATCAGCCCCGATGGAGAGCTCGATTTTGTTTCCTTCGCCACGTTGCTGGACCCGCAAGGCCGGTTTTTTGGCGACGACTTTGAGTTGGAATATGTTTCCAGCGGACGCGATTTGCTCCGGCGACAAACACGTCCTCCGCGCAGCCGGGAATTGGTTATTTTCGCCGATCCCAATTACGGTCGTTCTTCCGGTGACGGCGATTTCTTTTCACCTTTGCCAGGAACAGAACGGGAGGCGGCTTTTTTGCTCAAACAGGCAGCCGGTTGGGGACTTGGGGCGCGTCTCTATCGCGGGGCCGAGGCTTCCGAGGCGAATCTTTCCCAACAAAATTCGCCTTATATTTTGCATTTGGCCACGCATGGAATTTATCTTTCAGAGGAGGAGGTGCCGCGGTTGCCATCCGGTTCGGAGGAAAATATGCCTCTGGCGGGACAGCCGATGTCACGCAGTTTGCTCGCCCTTGCTGGTGCATCCCTCACCATGCAAAAGTGGAAGCAAGGCGTTTTTCCGCCGGCGGAGAACGATGGTTTGCTGACGGCTCGGAAGGTCGCCGCCCTGAATCTCGATCAGACCTGGTTAGTCGTGCTCTCGGCTTGCGATTCGGGCAGCGGCGAGGTTAGCGCGGGTGAGGGGGTGCTTGGTTTGCGGCGTGGTTTCACCGAGGCTGGCGCGCAGAATCTGCTCATGACCCTCTGGACAGTTGAAGACGCCACCACTGCCGATTTTATGGAGGCATTTTACCGTGAGGTTCTCCGCACGAACGATCCGCCCGGAGCGCTAGCTCGTGTCCAACGCGCCAATCTCGATTCGATCCGGCAAAAGTCGGGTCTATTCGAAGCAGTGCGGGAAGCCGGGCCGTTCCTTTTGAATTATTGAATCCAGAATCCACGCCTACTTTTCGGATAGCCCCTATGCTAACCTCTGCGATAAATGCTGTCGTTTCGAAGCCGCAGTCATGGTTTCGCCGTGATGGATTTTGGACGGTGGTACTCATTCTGGCCGTCTTTTTGACTTACACTCCGGTATGGTGGGCGGGATTTAATTGGGATGATGATAAGCTCATCACCGCTAACCCGTGTATCATTGGTTTGCATGGATATGGGTTGAAAGAGATCTGGACATCAGACGCGGCGGATATCTGTCCCTTGGTGTTGACAGTTTTCTGGGCAGAACATGCATTGTGGGACGCGGCTCCAGTGCCCTATCACTTGGTCAATGTTTTTATGCATGGAGCATGCGCGATTTTGCTTTGGCGTGTGTTGCGGAATTTGCAAATACCTGGAGCGTGGCTGGGGGCGGCGCTCTGGGCTCTCCACCCAGTGGAGGTGGAATCGGTGGCGTGGATCACCGAGATGAAGAATACACAATCGGGTTTGTTTTTTCTGCTCTCCATTCTTTTCTTTGTGAAATGGCTAAGAATAAAAGATGGCGGAGGATGGTCCGGCGTTGGCGGCGGATGGTACTATGCCTTGGTTTTGCTTTTTGCCACTCTGGCCATGGCGAGCAAGTCATCCACCGTGATTTTGCCGGTGATTCTTTGCTTATGCGCCTGGTGGGTGGAAGGCCATTGGTCTTGGCGCAATCTGATCAGAGTGACTCCTCTTTTTCCCGTATCCTTCGCCGCCAGTGTGTTGGCACTTTGGACGCAAAGGTCCTGGACGCAAAGATCACAGGTATCTTTCACCGATGCAGAGTGGGTGCGGTCTTGGCCCGAGCGCTTGCTAGCGGCCGGCGATGCTATTTGGTTTTATCTCGGCAAGTTACTTTGGCCCCATCCATTGATGGCCATTTACCCGCGTTGGGAGATAAATGCCGGGCAACCGATTTCATATCTGCCCTTGGCGACTGTCATCGCCGTTTTGTTCGTGCTATGGCTTAAACGTGAGTCATGGCTTCGTCCATACTTTTTCGTCTTTGCCTACTTCCTGGCGGCACTCCTTCCAGCATTGGGACTGGTCGATAATTATATATTTCGATATTCACTTGTTTTTGACCATTTTCAGTATCTGGCGAGCATGGGTCCTCTCGCACTCGTTGGAGCGGGATTAGTCCGATTGGGAGATCTTTTTGCCGCAAAAGCGCGGTGGCTGAAATGCACAATCAGCGCTGGAATACTGCTCGTGGGTGCGGTGTTGAGTTGGCAGCGGGCGTGGATTTACCAGAATGAAGGGACACTTTGGACTGATACACTGGCCAAAAATCCAGCTTGCTGGGCAGGCGGTAATAATTTGGGCCGTTTTCTTCTGCAAAAAGGGAAAGTGGATCAAGCAATCATTCGTTATCAAGAGGCCCTAAAAATTAATCCAAACCAGGCGTTTGCCCACCACGGTCTCGGGGTTGCTCTGGATAAAAAGGGGCAATTGAATGAAGCCATGGCCGAGTATGAAAAAGCTTTGGATATCGATCCTAATTTGACCGGTGCCCGCTATGACCTTGGCAATGTCTTTCTTCAAAAAGGGCAGATGGATGCGGCGGTTATCCAGTATCAAAGGGTGCTGGAAATCGATCCAAATTTTGCTAAAGCTCGCTACAATCTCGGTAATATTTTCTTGCAAAAAGGGCAGCTCGATAAGGCGATTACTCAGTACAAAAAAGCCCTGGAAATTGACCCCACTCAAGCGAATGTTCGCACCAATCTTGGTAATGTTCTTTTACAAAAGGGGAATGTGGACGAAGCAATTGCGCAGTTGCAAAAGGCCTTGCAAATTAATCCGGCCGATGCCGATTCCCATTACGATCTCGCCAACGCTTTTTTGGCAAAGGGAAATGTGGATGAGGCGATTGCCCAGTATCAAAAAGCGGTGGAAATCAACCCTTTCGATCCCGATTATCATTACAACCTAGGTTCGATTTTTGCGCAAAGGAATCAGGTGGATGAGGCGATCGAGCAGTTTCAAAAAGTCTTGGCTATCTCCCCCGGCGATGCCGATGCCCACAACGCTCTCGGCGGTGTTTTCATCCAAAAAGGGCGGGTGGATGAGGCCGTGAGCCAGTTCCAGGAGGCTTTGCGGTTGAAGCCGGACGATAGCGATGCCCAAAACGATCTGGCCCGGGCGCAAGCGATGGAACAACAAAATAAAGGGAGCCGGTGAGAAAATAGTTTCTAATTGATTTCAACGGTCGATTCGCCTGCCGGCCCTCTTTGCCAAAGAGCGGCCCAGCCGTGAAATGCTTTCTGATCGGGCATTTTTTCATCGAGATGCAGAAGGCGCGATTCCCAGGCCAAAGCGATCAGATCCACACGCCCGTTGGGAAAAGTGACCTTGAATTTGACCACGAGGGGATTGCCGGCCCGAACCATCTCGATTTTTGGTCCGGATGATCCCGTCCAGGAAGCCAGAACTGTCGATATCGGCAGGGGCAGCTTGGCCGGAGAGGTCAAGATGAGCGTTTTGGCGGAGGAAATATTTTGTAAACCGACCTGAGTGGGCTTGGCCTGCAATTCGGCATGTCCCGTGTCGTTGGCTTGCACGCGGAAGACCTTGCCGCCATCCAGCATCACCTGGACGCCCAGCGCATCGGCGGAGACGGGGCCGGCGGGAAGGACAAAGCTGCGGACAATCGAGTGTTCGCCTGCCGCTCCATAGAGGTGATCGACGACGATTTCATAATCGGGCTTGACGACAAATACCTCGCGCGAATGGAGCGGTTTACCGTCGGAGCCTTTCCAAACGGCGGAAATAAATTCAGCCGGTCCGGAGCTTTTCTGCAGCAGAATCTGCGGATTGGAGAACGAAACGGGTTGTCCATCCAGCGTTGGCGCCAGAGTAACCGGCGCCGAAGCCGGGATTGAAGCGGCCAGCTCTTTCTCCGGATGCAAGAGAAGATCAGGCGTGGCGTCCTGGGCCTTAAGTAGTGAACAACCGGCCCATAAGGCCGCCAGCCGGAGAAGATATTTCATAAGAATTTTGGAAACTCATTTTTAGAACAAGCGGGCTATTGAGACAAGAGTCATATCGGAAATCGATAGGGATCGTGGTTAAAAAATTAGTAATCCGGCATGTGAAAGATGCCGCACGGCAGTTGCGATTCAGGACTAATTCCATGAAACGTTCTCTTGCCATGATCACCTCGCTTCCCCGGCAAATTTTGCATCTCCTCTTTTTCATCATCGGCGACATAACCTGGCATCCGCCTGGCTGGGCGCGCGCCGCGAAAGACGGGATAGTCCGGCGGCCTCTTGTTTCCACCCTATCGCTGCTCGGCGCGCTCTCTTTTTTGATCGCGGGCGGATGGGCGCTTGACTGGTATCTTCATCAGCCCAAGCCGCCCACCGTGAACTGGATTATCAATTTGGACCCAAAGCCTGCTCCCGATGACAGTTTTCGGGAGCAGGACCTCACAGTCTCATTTGATCAGTCCGCGGCCAAATTGGAAAGTATCGGCAAGAATGTGACCGATGGAGTGAAGCTCTCGCCCGAAATCAAGGGAAAGTGGTTTTGGATGGGAGGCTCGCAGTTGCGCTTCTGGCCGACGGAGGACTGGCCCGCGGGAAAGACTTTTCGCATCACCCTTTCGCCCTCTCTCTTCTCATCTCATGTCCGTCTCGACAGTTTGAGCAGGGAATTTCAAACTCCGCCTTTTACCGTGATCGTTAGTGACGCGATGTTTTACGTGAATCCGAAGGATCCCGCGACTAAGCAAATCACTGCCACGCTGACTTTTTCCAACCCAGTTGATCGCGCCAGCCTCGAAAAAAACCTGACTTTTGACGTGGAGAGTGGTGAACCGACCTTCCAAAATGGCGGTCATGTCGCGATCACGTATGACAAGCTGGACCGCGTCGCCTATGTGCGCTCATCCGATATCTCTGTTCCGGTGGAATCGGAGCACGCCATTCTTACCGTGCCCACCTCGGTTATAACTACCGAGGGAAGAACTTCGCTCGATTCGGCACGGACGGCCGACGTGCTGGTACCGAGCGCATCGGACCTCTTTCACATCGTTTCCTCTTCAGCGGTGATTGCGGCTAACAGCGCAGGCGAGCCGGAGCAGACGCTCGTTGTGATTACTTCAGTCGGGGTGAAAACCGAGGCGCTTTCTGCGGGGATTCATGCCTGGGTCTTACCCAAGCCCTCAAAGCATTATGACTCATACAGCGACCAGCAGGTCGAAATCTGGCAGAGTGCATCTGAAATCACCCCGGCCATCCTGGCGAAGTCAGCGCCGGTTAACTTGACCGCCATGCCGAGCGAGGAAGAATACGCCACGCTGCATTCCTTCAAGCTTAAGGCGCCGGAGAATGCGTGGATTTTTGTGCAGATCGATCATGGGCTTGCCGGAGTGGGCGGATTTACACTCGGAGACAAGTTTGTTTCGATCAGTCAGATGCCGCCTTATCCGCGTGAAGTTCGTATTATGAACGAAGGCTCTCTTCTGGCGCTTAGCGGCGAACGCAAGCTCTCGATTGAAAGCCGGGGCGTGGGACAATTGGAATTCCGGCTTGCCCGCGTGACGCCCTCCTCGATTAATCATCTGGTCAGTCAGTCGGAGGGCGATTTTCAAAACCCGATTTTTACGAATTATAATTTCGACGAGAGTAACATCACGGAGCGAACCATCCTTCATCAGGACATCGCCGGCGATGACACGTCCCGCTATGATTACTCGGCGCTCGATTTTTCCGATTTTGTCAAAGATAACGACGAGAACCACGGCAAACTGGGCCTCTTTATCCTGCGCATTTTGGCGCGGACGGGACACGACGACAACGGCTATTACAAAACGGATGGGAGCATTCTGCCCGACCCGGCCAAACAGCCCGCCGGCGGAGACAACTCTGGCCAGCAAGACCCAACCGATGGCGACGACATGGTCGCCGACCGCCGGCTCGTTCTCATTACCGATCTTGGGATTCTGGTCAAGGACAACGCCGACGGCACCCATGATGTTTTCGTTCAGTCGATCAAGACGGGCGAACCAGTCGATGACGCGCAAGTCGAGGTGCTGGGCAAGAACGGCATCCCGGTGGTGACGGCGGAAAGCGACGGCACGGGCCGCGCCTCCATCCCGTCGCTGCGTGATTTTACCCGCGAAAAAGAACCGGTCGCCTATGTTGTACGCCGGGACAACGACGTTTCGTTTCTTCCCTTTGGACGGCAGGACCGCGAATTGAATTTTTCCCGCTTCGATGTATCGGGAGTCAGCGGTTTGACGCCGAACGACCTCACCGCCTTTGTCTTCACCGATCGCGGCATCTATCGTCCCGGCGACGAAGCAAAAATCGGTCTTATCGTCAAACAACGGAATTGGCGGGGAAAACTGGACGGCCTGCCGCTTCGGCTCAATGTGGTTGATCCGCGCGGCACGGTTGTGCAGAGCCGCCCGCTGAAACTTGACGCGTCAGGGTTCATCGAATCGAATTTTGTTACGGGAGAAACATCGGCGACGGGAAAATACGAAGTCGATTGCTATCTCGTAAAAAGCGAAAACGACGAGACTCTTCTTGGTTCCGAGACACTCCGGGTGGCCGAATTTTTGCCCGACCGGATGAAGATCAAGGCGACGCTCTCGGCCAATTCGCCCGAGGGCTGGGTTTCGATCAGCGCATTGAAGGGCCTCGTGTCGCTGCAAAATCTCTACGGCGCGCCCGCGGCGGGCCATCGCGTGACGGGAAAAGTCATGCTCGATCCGTCCCAATTTACTTTCGACCGTTATTCCGATTATACCTTTATAGATCCGTATCTCAATCCGGATGTCGTGCGCAAATCGCAAGAGCAGGATTTACCCGATCAAACCACCGCCGACGCGGGTTCAGCCACGTTTGATTTGAGTCTGAAAAATATGGAACCATCGGCCTACCGCCTCTCTTTTCTCGCTGAGGGATTTGAAAAAGAGGGTGGGCGCAGTGTGACCGCCGGCGCCGAAGTTCTGGTCTCGCCCAGGGCTTGGTTGGTCGGGGTGAAACCCGATGGCGATTTCAGCTTTATTCATCTTGGCAGCAGACGTTCGGTGCAATTACTGGCTGTCGATTCGCAACTTAAACCGGTTTCGGTTGAACATCTGAAGATGAAACTCGCCGAGCGCCGCTATGTTTCCGTCCTTGTTCAGCAGCCCAATGGAAATTACGCCTATCGATCCGTTTTGAAGGAAATTCCGGTGAGCGAGAGCGAGATCGCCATCCCGCCGGCGGGCCTCGCGTGGCCACTTGACACGGACCGGCCCGGCGATTTCGCGGCGCGGCTTTACGACGATCACGGCGATCTCGTGGCCGATATCCGCTATTCGGTGGCTGGAGCCGGCAGCGTGACCCGCTCGCTCGATCGGGACGCCGAATTGACCGTGCGGCTCTCCAAGCAGGAGTACATACCTGGAGAACGAATCGAAGTTGAGATTACCGCTCCCTATACCGGCTCCGGACTCATTACTATCGAGCGCGATAAAGTTTACGCTTATGCCTGGTTCCAGGCGAAAACGACGAGCACCGTACAGAAAATTATTCTGCCGAAGGATTTCGAAGGCAACGGCTATCTCGGCGTCACCTTCGTTCGCGCGCTCGATTCCCGCGAAATCTATATGAGTCCGCTTAGCTACGCGGTGGTGCCCTTCAAAGTCGACCAGGAGGCGCGCCATACGCACATCGCCATTGATGCGCCCAAACTTGCCCGGCCTGACGCGCCGCTTAACATGCGAATCACCGCCAGCCGTCCGACAAAGGCCGTGGTCTACGCGGTCGATGAAGGCATTCTCCAGGTTGCGCGCTACACGTTGCCCGACCCACTCGGTTATTTCTTTCGCAAACAGGCGCTCGAAGTCGGCACCCGGCAGACAGTCGACCTGATTTTGCCCGAATATTCCGTTGCTCGGGAAGTTGCCGCCGCCGGTGGCGACTCCGGCGAGGATGCCTTGGCGCATCACCTCAATCCGTTCAAGCGCAAACACGAAGCGCCGGTCGCTTATTGGTCGGGAATTGTCGATATTGGTCCGCAGGCAAAAACATTCACCTATAAGGTGCCCGATTATTTCGCCGGCACGATCCGCGTGATGGTTGTCGCCGATACTGGCGATGGCGGCGCAGTTGGTTCTGAAGAGGCTACGGCGCAGGTACGCGGGCCGTTTGTGATCAGTCCAAACGTACCCAGCGTGCTTGCGCCGGGTGACACTTTCGATCTGAGCGCCGCGATTGCCAATAACGTGGAAGGCTCCGGACCTGCCGCGCCGGTGAATATCGATCTTCAGGTCAGCGATGGATTGGAAGTTGTCCAACAGCCAGCGTCGCCGGTGACGATTGCCGAGGGACGTGACGCCAGCGTCCATTGGCTCTTGCGCGTGAAAGAAAAACTCGGCAATGCCGATATCACGATCACGGCGGAGAACGGCGGAAAAAAATCGAGTCTTGTTTCGCATCTCAGCGTTCGGCCGCCCGTCCCCTATCTGACCACGCTCACCACCGGTTATTTCAAAAAAGACGAAAAAAATGTTCCGATTCCGCGGCAGCGGCTTTATCCCGAATACCGCAAAGTCAACGCGCTGGCGTCGCCGGTGCCGCAGGGACTCGTGCGCGGTCTCGGCGAATATCTTGAGCACTACGAATATGGCTGCACCGAACAATTGGTGAGCAAGGCCTTTCCGACGCTGGTCACCGACGAGACCATGCAGATGGGGATTCCCCGCGGCGAAGTGGCGAAGCATATCGAGGAAGCCCTCGGCGTGGCGGCCACCCGCCAAAACGACGATGGCGCTTTCGGTCTATGGTACGCCTCGCCCGATCTTCATTTCGATCTCCCCTCGGCTCACGTCATGTTATTCATGACTGAGGCGAAGGAGCAGGGCTATGATGTTCCCTCCGATCTGATGACCCGTGGACTGGCCCACTTGCAGCAGGATGCCAACGGTACGCCCGGAGATTTTGCGGAGGCGCGCAATCAAGCCTACGAAATTTATCTTCTCGCGCGTAACGGAACGGTGGTGACCAACGCCCTCGAACACAATCACGCCTGGTTCGAGCAACATGCGAAAGACCAGTGGTCGGACGACATCGCCGCGGTCTACGAAGCGGCGGCCTACGCGCTGCTGAAAGATCAGGATCAGGCGGACGCGCTCATCGGCCAGTTCCATCTTCGCAACCCGAAGCACCGCTGGCCGGAAGAAGAGATCGATTACGATGACGACTTGGGCCGCGCCGCGCAGTACATCTATCTTCTTGCACATCATTTTCCGGAGCGGCTCAAGAATCTGACTCAGGACGATTTGACGACTTTGGCGTATCCGATCATCGACGATGAATACAACACAGTCTCCTCGGCGGAAGCAATCTTGGCTCTCGACAGCTATGCGCGTGCCATGAAAACCAACTTCGACACCCGTGATGTTGAGATTGACCAGGTCACGGGCGCCGTGACGAAAAAACTCAATCTCACCCCGGGACTTTATCCCGAGGCAAGCTTCAATCTCAATGCCGATGCGCTAATCTTCAAAAAAGCGCCGGGCGGAAACAATGTGCCCGGCTTATTTTATCAGGTTACGGAAAGCGGCTTTGACGATGCAGTGATTACTCAGCCGATTAGCGAAGGCATCGAAGTTTCGCGGGAATATTGGGACCGGGATGGTAGGCCGGTCACCACCGCCAAATTGGGGGAAGATCTGACTGTCGTGGTGCGCGTGCGCAGCACCGACGGCCAGCATTTGGACAACGTTGCTATCGAAGACCTGCTTCCCGGAGGCTTTGAAATCGCCGAAGATTCGGTCCAGACGGGCCGGTGTATGTATGATTGGGGTGGAATCGGCTATGTCGATGTGCGCGAGGACCGGCTTCTCGCTTTTGGAAGCATCGATGGAACGGAAACAGAAATCAAGTACCGCATCAAGGCGACCAACGCCGGCACCTATGCCATTCCTCCCGTTCAAGCCGAGGCGATGTACCACCAGAAGATTCGCGCCCGTGGTGTTTCGGGGACGCTGACCGTTACCAATTGAATCGAGCCATGAAATTTGCCGCTCCTTTCCGGTCACTGCTCAAAGCCGGCCTGCTGCTGACCGTGGCCTTGGCCGTTATGACCATGTCGATGCCGAAACCGCGTTTGCTCGATGCCACCGACTTTTCGCCTTGCTATACAGACCGCAACGGCAAACTGCTCCGTCTCGCCCTCGCGGAAGATGGCCGTTACCGCGTCTACGTTCCACTGGAAAGAATCTCGCCGGAGTTGGTCGAGATGACCTTGGTCCACGAAGACCGCTATTTCCGGGAACATGCCGGATTCAATCCGGTGGCGCTAGCCCGGGCCGCGCTCTTTGATTGGCGGGCGCGCGGGCCGCGTCTCGGCGCCTCAACGATTACCATGCAACTGGCTCGGCTTCGTTACCATCTCAACACCCGCACGATTTGCGGTAAGTTGCTTCAAATCGCTGCAGCAATTTATCTCGAGTGCCATTGTTCCAAGCACGATATTCTCGAAGCTTATCTCAATCTCGCGCCTTATGGCCGGAATATCGAGGGCGCGGGCGCGGCCAGCCTGATTTACTTTGGCAAGGAGCCGTCCGATCTCAGCCCCGTGGAGGCCATGACGCTGGCCGTCATTCCGCAAAGCCCCGCCCGGCGTTCGCCCGGCACTCCGGTGCACAATCGGGCACTGCTTCAGGCGCGCGGTGTTCTGCTGGCGCAATGGCTCGTCATCCATCCGCAAGACGAGCGGTTGCGAGGCGTTATGGCCATGCCGCTGGAAATGAAATTGCCGCGCGATCTTCCTTTTCGCGCGCCGCATTTGGTCGGAGAAATCATGATGCGAGAAAATGTGCCTCATGGCGAAACGTGCCTGGCGCTCGATCTTCAGTTGCAAAATCTGGCCGAGCGGCAGGTAGCCCAATACCTGGCCATGCGGCGGATCGATGGTTTCAAGAACGCCTCCGTTTTGTTGATCGACTATCCAACGATGGAAGTGCGCGCGGCCGTTGGTTCGGCCGATTTTTACCGGACAGATATTCAGGGACAGGTCGACGGACTGCATGCCCGGCGATCACCCGGTTCGGCTCTCAAACCCTTCATTTATGCGCTCGCGCTGGACGAGGGTCTCATTCAGCCCGACACCTTGCTGAAAGACGCGCCCGCCAGCTTTGACGGCTACGATCCGGAAAACTTCGACCACAATTTTGCCGGACCGATCCGGGCGCGCGATGCCCTCATTCAAAGCCGTAATGTGCCCGCCGTTGATCTCGAGTCCCGCCTTGATCCCAGTCGCAATCTCTACACCTTGCTGCGCGACGCCGGCATTCGCGGACTTCAACCCGAATCGGATTATGGCCTCACGATCGCCCTAGGCAGCGCTGATATTTCACCGGAGGAGATCGGCATGCTCTACGCCATGCTGGCCAATCGCGGTGCATTGCGCCCCTTGCGCCTTGCCCTCGAGGATCCGTCCTCCGCGGGAACCCCGCTTCTCTCGCCCGAAGCGAGCTACTTGACGCTCGATATGCTCAAGGATGCGACGCGGCCCGATGCCGTCAATGTTCCGCTCCTTGTCTCCGGAGCCCGGCCCGTCGCCTGGAAAACCGGCACGTCGTTTTCCTATCGTGATGCTTGGTGCGCGGGCGTTTTCGACCATTATGTTCTTGTCGTTTGGGTCGGGAATTTTGACGGCGAGGCCAATCCCGAATTTGTGGGCCGTACCGCCGCGGCGCCTCTCTTTTTCTCTATCGCCGATGCTTTGCAGGCGCGCGAATCGGCTCCTGAGAAGACCTGCTTTACTCTTACATCCAGTCTCAATTTGCGCTGGGTCGATCTTTGCGCCGTCTCCGGCATGATCGCCGGGCCTAATTGTCCGCATACGATCAAGGGCTGGTTTATTCCCGGTAAATCGCCTATCGCGGTATGCGATGTCCATCGCCGGGTCTGGATCGACAATCGCACCGGCTTGCGACTTTCCGGCCAACCCGATGATACGCCGTCCGCTCATGCCGAGGTCTGTGAGTTTTGGCCGTCTGATCTGGCCAGGCTTTTTCAGGCAGCGGGTGTGCCTCGCGCCGCTCCACCCGCCTTGACTCCGGATGGAAGCCATGCCGCGTTTACCGCCAATCATGATGAAACCAAAGGTCCATGCATCGTTTCACCGGAAAAAGGACTGATTTACCACGTCAGAATCGGATCCGATGATGACGCTGTGCTTAACCTTGAGGCGACCGCCGAGACCAGTCTCGAGCGCCTCCATTGGTTTGTCGATGACACTTACCTTGGCGAATCGGCGCCCAGCACCGCTTTTTTGTGGAAACTGCAACCGGGCCATCACGTCATTCGGGCCGTGGATGATCTCGGGCGCGCCGATTCCCGCCCCATCGTGGTGACGGCAGTCGAGTAGTCTTTACCAAGCGCTGCCGTCGAGAATGCAGGAGGCGATTTCCGTTTGGCCTGGGGCCAGGCGGCGCAGACCCAAGCCGTGATGAATCGCATTGGGCAATCCGAGCCATGGCTCGATGCAGTAGAAATCGGATTCCGGCGTCTGAGTCCACGTTGTTACCGCGTACCACGGAACCGAGCCGGGCGGTTTGAGTTCGAATACGAGCCGCCGTTGCTTGTCTCGGTGCAACAGCGTGGCCTTGGCGCCTAGAGGCTTGATCTGAAAACGGTCGATCGCCGCGGTGTCGCCCAGACAAACGAGCTCGCTTTTGGTTTCCTCCTCGGCAATGGAGCCATCCGGCCTCTGGCGTCCCCATGAGGCGCATGGAATATGCAATGTCCAGTCGACGCGTTCGCGATGTGGCATGGCGAAGTAAAAATGATGACCGGCATAATAGGGCAGGGAAAGATCGCCCCGGTTGGTCGTTTCGAACCGGATTTCGAGGCGTGATTCCGGCAATAAACTCACCACCACATCGAACTGAAAGACGAAGGGATAAAATGCCCTCGTCTCCTCCGAGTCGGTCAAGCGCATGCGCAGGGTATCTTCCGCTTCGCCTTCCACCACCGAGAAATGGGCGTCTCGCGCAAACCCGTGCTGCGGCATCGGACGGACCGTCCCGTCCGCGTCGCGCCAAAACTCATTTTTTTCATCGACGAAATGGCGCGCGACAAAAGGAAAAAGAATCGGGTTGCCGCCGCGCACTTTGAGATTACGGCTCCAATCGGCATCATTGGGCCAGGTAATAATCTCCCGCCCCTTGCGTCCCCATTGCAGAACGCGTGCGCCATGGCCGGGAGCGACAATGACCCGGTCGGTTGAGTTCGTCAGCTCAAACGAGGGTTGATTTTGAAAAAGGATGGGGCTTTTCATGTGCGGGACAGTTTTGGATACTATAAGGTATGCCAGCCGAAACCGTCATGGACGAGCCGAAAATCAGCCCCAACACGCCAGCCATTGCCGAGGCGTACGAGGCTTGCACGAAATTGACTCGCGCTCATTATGAAAATTTTCCCGTTGGCCGTCTGGTGCCGCGCGAGATGCAACCCCATGTCCATGCCATTTATGCCTTTGCCCGTCATGCCGACGATCTCGCCGACGAAGGCTATGCCGGCAGTGCCCGGGCGCGGGGCGTTCATGACATCATGACGCCGGAACAGCGACTGGCCGCGCTCGATGATTGGGAAAGACAATTGTTGGCTGCGCCTGGAACGCCCGGCCTTCACTTCATTTTTATCGCATTGCACGAGACCATCCGGCAACTCAGTCTGCCAGCCGGTCTTTTCACCGATTTGCTCTCCGCCTTCAAACAGGACGTCACCAAGCGCCGCTATGCCGATTTTCCCGAAGTGCTCGATTATTGCCGCCGCAGCGCCAATCCAGTCGGGCGGCTCGTCCTCTTATTGCACCGCGTTCGCGACGAGGAATTCCATCTGCTGGCCGACAAAATTTGCACTGGGCTGCAGCTGGCGAATTTCTGGCAGGACGTCGGAGTCGATTTGGAAAAAGACCGGATTTATCTTCCCGAAGACGAGCGCAAAAAATATGCCGTGACGGAGGAGGCTCTTTTTACCCGCCGCTTTGATGACGCCTACCGCAGCCTCCTTCAGTTTCAGGTTGAGCGCACGCAGGAAATTTTCAATCAGGGTGAATCACTAACGAAAAAACTCCATGGTTTGCTTCGTCTCGAGATCCGCCTCACCTGGCTCGGCGGCACCAAGATCCTGCGCAAGATCGAGGCGCTCGGCTACGATACGCTTCATCATCGCCCCACGCTGGGCAAGAGCGACATGGCGATGCTCTTTTTCCAAGCCTTGGTTTCATGAATACCTCTCCGTCCGGTATCCCGGCGCCTCTGCCGGGCAGCGAAGCCATCACCCAGTCAAGCAAATCGAATTTGGCCCTCGCCTTCGCCTCTTTGCCCAAGGCGGAACGGCGCGCCATGATCGTTTTCTACGCGTTTTGCCGCGTCGTCGATGATGTGGCGGACTCCACCGAACTGCCTCTCGAGGAAAAACGCCGCCAGCTTGGGCAATGGCGCGAGGAAATTCGCCGCGCCTATCTCGACAAGCCGGTCACGCCGCTCGGCCAGGAACTCGCGCAAGTTATCCGCACCTACCTCATTGCGCCGACCCCTTTGGAAGAGATTCTTAATGGAGTCGAGATGGATCTAACCGTTACCCGCTATCCGACTTTCGCCCTCCTCCAACAATATTGTTACCGCGTGGCCAGTGCCGTGGGGTTGGTTAGCATCGACATTTTCGGCTGCCGTCACGCGCGCACGCGCGATTACGCCGTGGCGCTGGGCATGGCCTTTCAGCTCACCAATATTTTGCGCGACGTGAAAAAGGATGCGTCGTTCGGACGCATCTATCTGCCGCTTGATGAGATGGTCGCTTTCGGCGTGAGCGAGGCCGACATTATCCAAGGGCGTTGGTCGGAGAACATGCGCCAGCTCTTCCGCTTTCAACATCATCGCGCGCGGCATTATTACGCCAAATCGCTCCGGCTGACGGCGCCCTCCGACCGGCCCCGGCTTCTCGCCGCCGAAATCATGCGCGAGGTTTACGAAGGTCTGCTCGACAAGATCGAGCGCCACGATTTTGATGTCATGCGCGCGCCCGTCAAGATGCCCACCTTCGAGAAGCATTTACTCCTTCCTTTTCGCGCCAAGCTCCGCGAGAGGCGCGCGTTGCCTCGTCCGCCCGCGCCCAAAAAAGTGGCCGTCCTGGGCGGAGGTTTTGCCGGACTTGCCACCGCGGTCGAACTCGTTTTGCGTGGGCATGACGTTACGGTGATCGAGAGCCGCGGCCTATTGGGAGGTCGGGCCCACAGCTTCGTCGATTCCAAGAGCGGGCAGATTCTCGACAACGGCCAGCATGTGCTGATGGGTTGCTACCACAAAACGCTCGCATTGTTGCGTCAGCTTGGCGTCAGTGCCCGCCTCTATGCTCCGCCCAATCTCCAAGTGCCATTTCTCAGCGGAAAAGGGAGAAGCGTGCTGGCCGCCACCTCGCCCGCTCCGTTTCATCTTCTTTCCGCCCTGGTCGGTTATGGCGAACTCGCGATGGCAGACAAAGTGGCGGCGGTCCGGCTGGCCCTGCGTCTTCGTCTGGGCGGAAAACCCCGCGCCGAAGAAACGGCAGGGGCGTGGCTGGAACGTTGGAGACAAACGCCCAACATCGTTCGCGCGTTATGGGAACCCCTCTGCATTGCGGCGCTCAACGAGCCTGTGGCCACCGCTTCCGCGCTTCTCTTTGCGAACGTAATCCGCCGGTCCTTTCTTGGTGGCGCGGATGATTCCAAAATTCTTCTCAGCCGCACCGGATTAAGCGAGCTTTTCGCGCCCGAAGCCAAGAGACTGATCGAAATGTGCGGCGGAACGGTTCGCCTTCAGTCTCCCGTGGCCGGTCTTCGCTTTGAAGGCGCCGCTGTGCGCGAAATCAAATTCAGCGACGGTTCCTCTTTTTGTCCGGAGGTAGTGGTCTCCGCCTTGCCGTGGTATGTCTTGCGCGCTCTTTTGCCCGAGGCAAGTAAGCTGGCTAGTGCTTGCCGCCAGATTGCCGATGCGCCCATCGTCAGCCTTCATCTCTGGCTTGATCGTCCGGTCTTGGACGAGCCTTTTATTGGACTGCTCGATTCCCCCGTTCATTGGGTTTTCAGCCGCGATCACATCCAGGGTTCCCATCCTGGTCAGGAGGGGCATGTCATCACCGCCGTCGTCAGCGGAGCGCGTGATCTCATCGATAAATCCGCCGCCGAACTGGAAGATATCACGCTGCGGGAACTTAACCGTTTTTTGCCGACAGCAAAAGATGTTCGGGTGTTGCATCGCATGGTCTACAAAGCTCGCAGCGCGACCTTTGCCGCGACGCCCGCCACCGAGCCGTTGCGGCCCAGTGCTGGAACGGAATGGTCTAATTTTTGGCTGGCGGGTGACTGGACCAACACGGGGTTGCCCGCCACGATCGAGGGCGCCATCTTGAGCGGATACCGGGCGGCTTGCGCTGTTGACGAGGCCATTTTGGCCTAAAACAAAAAAGGCGACCCGGGAAATTCCAGGCCGCCTTTGCACAAAACGCAAACTTAAATCTTTAACCGCCGCCCGACAACACCGTCGCGTTCCATCCAGGGTAAACCTGGGGAGTAAAGTTATAAACCGTAGGCTGGTTGTTGCTCGCGCTCGCCTTCATGAATTGGGCGCTGTTGCTTTTGTAGCAGACGGCAATACCCTGCGTTCCAAGAGGATTGGTATTGGTGACCGTGACATTGACTGCTCCGGAACTCGTCAAGGTAGGTGTGTTTGGGGAGACAGAAGTCCAAACCAAGGGAAGCGTATCTGGCGCATTGGGATTAACACCCTGGCCATTCGAATTGCCGGTAAAGTCATAAGAGATATTGCTCTGCGCAATGGTGGGAGTGCTCAGGGAGCCGGTATATTTGGTTTCTTGGGAGCCGCTGATCCAAAAGATGCTTGGATCCTGAATATAACCGCCGGACATCAGGCAGTTGGCTACCCCTGCCGCTTGAGTTCCGCCAGAGGCCCCCTGAGTGCCGGTGTCGGGATAACTTTGGTTGTTATCGTTGGCGTACTGGAACTCAGCCAACGCGAGAGTGCGCGTGGTTTGCATGGCGGCATTGTTTTTCGCGTTTTTAATAGCGCCGGTGATTGGGCCAAGGGCGACACCGGCTAAAATAGCGATGATACCAATAACGACCAGAAGTTCGACAAGAGTGAAACCCGCCCGGGAAAGTTTGAGCTTGCGGATGGGCACGAATAGAGGACGGATAACTTTCAGCATGCCAGTGATATATCGTATTATTGCCTAAATGTCAAATAATGAAACCGCCCTTTTTTACGTCTTTCTTGAAAAAAGAATGTGACATTCTTTCAGGCCTTTCTTTTTTTTATTCCCATGCTTAGGTAAATACCATATATGGCCGGAGCGCAGTCCCTCGAAGAAATTATTCGCCTGGAATGTCTCCCCTTGCGTGATTGCATGCTGACTGTCACCGATTCCAATGGCGAAGCGGCTTTTCTTTATTTCAAAGAGGGCGAATTGATTGAAGCCAACTACGCCGCTCTCTGGGGCAAGGATGCCCTGGCGCAGATTGTGACCTGGAAACTCCTGGAGCGCACCGTCGCCCCGTTGCCGCTCGGCATCAAGCGCTCGCTATGGGACCGACTTGAATTCCTTCTTAATCCGAGTCTCGTTCCCACGCCCAGCGGAAAAATGCCCGTTTTGCCTAGCTTTCGGGCGCAAAAGACCTCTTCTTCGAGTCCGTTTGACCGGTTTAAAGCGGTGGCCAGTCTCCATAAGCTCGTCCATCTCGAAAAAAACAAGCAGACCATCATCCATGACGCCGGCGCGGAGAAGGGCGATTCTGAAAATACAGACTGGTTGGGCGAATTTGCCGCCAGTGTCAAAGCGGTGGGAGACACTCTTGGCTTCGGCAATTGTGATAAATGGACCGTGGACACGGAGAAATACCAAGTCGTCGGCTTGCGCCATGACGAGAGTTTTATCGCGTTGGTCCGGCGCAAGGATGCGGTGCAAAACGACCTCGAGTTGGACGTCCAGACCATTCTTGACGGCATGTAAGACCGGATATGGCGACAAAACTCGAAGACGCCCTGCGTAAAATCACCGCCCTACCGGGCGTAAAAGCAGCGTTTGTCTTCGATCAGTTTCAAGGCATCGTGGCCCGCGACGTTCCGGGCCAATACAGCAACGACATCCTCAAGCGTATCGCGCTTCAGCTCTATCATCTCGCGCGTTTTAGCTGGAAGACGCGCGTGGCGACCCAGGAATTCCGTCTGGTCTATGACAAGTACGCCGTCTACACGCGTCTCTTCGCCAAGAATTTTTATTTGGTCGTCTTCATGGAAAAGAGCATGGAACCGGCCGATTTCCGGCAGCCACTCAACCTTGCTGTCCTGGTGCTCGACCGCGCCCTGCGCACCGAGGAGGCGCTGGAATCGAGCCGCACCATCGCCACCGTCGCCCAAATGGCCGAGAGCTCGCTGAAGGATGCGCACGAATCCGACGACAGCTTTGCCGGACAATTCCGCCGTCTTTGCGTCACATTTCTGGGCCAGACCGGACGCGATCTCATCGACCTGGCCATCGAGGAGCAATATCTCTTTCCGCCGCTGCGCACCGAAGCGGAGATGCGCAAACTGCGAGACTTCGCCCTTTCCCATATCATCCATCCCATCAAGCGCCAAATCGTCGAAAAAGATTCGGAAGAGATGATCCGCAAGTCATTGCTTTGACCGGCACTGGTTCGCTTGCTGTCTGCCCTCCGCCCCCATGCTTATTTTTGAATAGCCTCTGGCTTGACCTTGCCGCTCGTCTCGCGGTAAAGTTCCCCGTATTATGTCCACATTTACCGATACCTCCAAGCGCCCTCCTCTTCCCTCTGATTCCACCCGGCCCGGAGCATCCGCGGGTGCGCGCAACACCACTGTTTTGACGGCTGACTGCGAATTTAAAGGCGCTCTCGCATTTTCCGGTGAGCTTCAACTCCACGGCAAGCTCGAAGGCACAATCGAATCCGAAGGCGGCGCCCTCACGGTGGGAGAGGAAGCCCTCATCAAAGCCGAGATCCGGGTCAACGACGTTCTCATTTACGGCAAGGTTCAGGGCAACATCTACGCGACGGGGCGCATCGAGCTGCGCGGCAAGGCGGAAGTCTACGGCGATCTCCACGCCAACCGCCTGGCCATGGATGATGGCGTCGTTTTCATCGGGCGTTCCAATCTGCTCAGCGGAAAGAACCAGCCTTCGAACGATTTCTCGAAAATGTTTACCCGTCTCGGCACGGTGGGGAAATCGAGCAACGGCGCTACAGTGAAACTTTCCGAGTAAACTTCGGATCCATCGCCGGGCACTCGGGGTTATACGAAGTCCGTGGCGGTCCGAACCGGGAGGCTGACCTGCTTTTCGGACAGCCTCCAAGCACCAGGCGGCTTCACGGCTGGGTGACGTTCAAGCGGATGAATTCACTGGCTCCGCTGGCGACAAGTTGCGCCTGCATGATCGGATCGCCGGTGTTGGGATCGGTGCCGGTTTGGGTAAGGGTGTAGGTCGTTGTGGTTGGTGTCTCCGTCTGGCTTTGGCTCAGCGTCGTCCAGTTCTGCAAATCGGGGGAGGTCTGCACATTGACCGTGATCCCGGTCTCGCCGGCATATTGGCGGTAGGTGAGCGTCAAATAGGATGTGCCCGCCGAGGTGGTGATGCCCACCGTGGGCATCGCGGCGAGGTCCGCCGCGCTCATAACCTCAGCCGGATCGATGTCGAACAAATATTTCAGCAGATTCGGGACGCCATCGTTTTGCGGAGTGGCAGTGGGACCGCTGATGGCGGGATCTTCGATCTGGGTGGAGGTAAAGAATCCCGGTTGTCCCTCCCATTGGCTGAAATCGACCGGCAAAGGGCCTAAATCGTCTGCCGGATAGATGTCATCTGAATCAGGTTCCCAAATCGGCGAGGTAAAACCTGTCGCGCCATTGTAGTAATAAACGGTAAAATTACTGGCGGCACCCCAAAATACGCCACCTCCCATGGTCGCCGGGGCATTGCCCTGAAAAATCGCCGCTGTCAGGCTGGGGCAGTCATAGAATGCGCCAGCATCAATCTCGGTGACGCTGGCGGGTATGGTTATACTGGTTAGGTTGGGACATTGAAAAAACGCAGATTGTCCGATAGAGGTAACACCATAGGGAATCGTCAGATTGGTGAGACCGGTATAGCCGAATGCTTCAATCCCGATCGTCGTAACACTGTTGGAAATTGTGATGTTGTTCAAGCTGGTGCATTTCTCAAATGCCAGCTCCCCAATAGTGGTGACGCCGCTGGGTATCGTTACGTTGTTCAAGCTGGTGCATTGTTGAAATACGCCGGTGAAATCGGAAGTGGTTCCGATGCTGGTGACGCTATTAGGAATGGTGATGCTGGTTAATGCCGTGCATCCATAAAATGTTCCTGCCCCGAGGCTGGTTACGCCGGAGGGGATCGTGACGCCGGTTAAATTGACAGAGCCATAAAACGCATCGGGTACAATGCTCGTAACGCTGTTGGGGATGGTGTAACTGCCGGTTTTGCCTCCCGGATATTGGAGAAGAGTCGCCTGAGCATAATCGAAGAGGACGCCATTTACGCTGCTAAAGAAGGTATTTTGCGGGGAAACCGTAATCGATTGCAGGTCGCCGCAGCCAATAAACGGAGTAGCTCCCATGCTGGTGACATTGCTGGAGATCGTAACGCTCGTCAGGCTCGTGTATCCGAATGCATTCCCCCCGATGGAGGTCACACTGGCGGGAATCGTCACGCCAGCCAGATTGGTGCAGGATTCGAATGCTACCTCTCCAATGCTGGTCACATTGCTGGGAATCGTTAGGCTGGTCAGGCTGGCACACTGAATGAATACCCCCTCATTGATACTGGTCAGCCCGGTGGAAAGTGTTACGCTAGTCAGGCCAGTACAGAATGCAAATGCATAGTCGTTAATAGAGGTGACGCTGTTAGGAATCGTTACACTCTCAAGTTTGGTGCAGTTGCTAAAAGCATAGTTTCCAATGCTCGTGAGTCCGGTGTGGAGTGTTACGCTGGTAAGGCTGATACAGTATGCGAACGCAGAATCGTTAATAGAGGTGACGCTGTTGGGAATCGTCACACTCTCAAGTTTGGCGCAATTGTTAAAAGCTGATTCTCCAATGCTCGTGAGCCCGGTGGGGAGTGTTATGCTAGTCAGGCTGGTACAGTATGCGAACGCAGAACCGTTAATAGAGGTGACGCTGTTGGGAATCGTTATGCTGGTCAGGCTGGTACATCCATTGAATTCCCCCTCATTGATAATGGTGATCCCGGTGGGGAGTGTTACACTGGTTAAGTTGGTGCAGGATGCGAACGCATACTCATAAATATGGGTGACGCTATTGGGAATCGTTACGCCGGTTAGGTATGTCAGGCCAGAAAACGCATCGGGAGCGATACCGGTAACTGTCAAACTATTAATTGTACTCGGGATGGTCAGCGATCCGCTGCCACTGGCGGAAAAGCCGGTGATAATGAGCCCGCCGTTTCCATCCGACTCGGTGGTGTATTGAATATTTGTTAATTGGGCCTGCGCTGTCGCGGGGAATGTCAAAACTAAGAGGAAAGCCAAACCCGCCAGCCAAAGTCGCGAAGCGAAGGAATCTTTTCTCGGAGAGGAGATGGTCGATTTACTCATGGACTCAGACTTGGAACCGGTTTTTCTCCAGGCCTGTTTGCTCTCACCCCCAAAAAGCAACCCTCCGGCGCAAGATAGAACTGATGTTTAGACAAGTAATTAATGGAAAACAGAAACAATACAATTCCAAAAAAATAATTCGATAGATGAAAAATTTACTGCCTTTGATGGGCCGCTTGGGAGGGAAGCAAATTCGTCTATCGGGGAACGCGCTTTTAAGCCTGTTTGAGACCCTTGTCTCCGTCCTTTTCCTTGCTGGATTCGGAGGCGAAGGGGACGGCGATGACATCTTTGCGGGGCAGATCGGTGAGCGTATGAATCGTCTCGATTCCGGCCCGTTCCATATCGGCCATAAGAGCGTGCACGCGCGCGACGAGAAAGTTATGCGCCAGATAGCATGGAATGGCCACGGCGAGACCGGCGGCGGTGGTGACGAGGGCGGTGTAAATTCCCTGGGAGAGTTCACTGACGGAGGCTGTCCCGCTCGTCCGGTTGATCTGCTCAAATGCATCGATCATGCCGGTGACGGTGCCAAAGAGGCCGAGCAATGGCGCGATGTAGCCGATGGTGCCGAGGATGGAGACGTTGGCTTCAAGATCGGGAATGGCCAGTTGGGCGACCTCGCGCACGACTTCCCGCAACTCGGCGGCGGGAAGATGACGCTTGTAGATCGCGGTGCGGACCACCGAGACCACAGGGCCGTGGCCTTCTTCGCAACGTTCAATGGCTTCGGCGTAGCTTTGCCGGCGGACGAGCGCCAGCACTCCGGCGAGGAATTCGCTCACGTTCATCCTGGAGCGTTGATAGAAAAAGAGCCGCTCGAGGAAGACGCCCACGGCGACGATACTGCAGATAATGAGGAGTACCATCAGCCAGCCCCCCTGCTGCATCATTTGGAACGGGCTGATTTTTTCCTCAACCGGGGCGATTTGGGCAAAGAGGGAGGAGATCATAACTTACCAGACAAAAGAATGTGTTTGCGCGACCACGGTGTCCCCCTTGAGGATGGAAAACCGCCACGAGCAGACCGGTCCATAGGTAAGATAAGCTTTGCCCACCACGCCAAAATAGGAACGCGTGGCGCCATGCACCTGGGGCATGGCCTGATATAAGGTTCGCACGATGGCCTGGCTTTTAACCTGCCGGTACTCAAATCTGGCGGTGAAATCGGCCTTTGGACCGCCGTTGACCCAGGTAATCGTGAAATAATGGCCGCGCCGCGCCTGTAACTGCTCACTTGTCACCGCGCCCCAGTTGAGATATTCGATTTCAAACGCCAGGGCGTGATTATCCATGCCCACATAGTTCGCGTCATCCTGGATGTCATGAATCAGTGGCACTCGGATCCGTTTGTCGAACGCCGTTTTTTGGGATGCCGACATGAATTTGTTGTCCGGGACCTGGGTCTCTTCCAGATCGTCGGTTTCCGAGGCGAGAACGAAATGCTTTTGCGCCGGCCCGCGGTCCGCGGCGGTCGGCCCTGTGGGCGTCGCCGGTACCGGACTTCCGTAAGCGCCTGGATTTGCCGGTTCGGCCACGGCCTTGGGCAAGCCCGACGGCACTTTGGGCGATTGCGGAGGGGGCGGTGGCGGGACGGTACTTTGTGCCCATACCGGGAGCGCCGCGAGAAACGCGGTTAGGACAAGAAGCGCCAGCCAAGGCATGAGTCAGACTAAGGAGGCCGCCTGCATTCTGTCAATCATCTGAGAGCGGATAAAGAGGGGCAAGGGCTTGGCCATGAAGTCATTCAGCGACAAGGTCGTATTCCTTCGCCGCAGTTACGGTGACTTGCGCGAAATTGCCCGCAGGCAAGTGATCCGGCACGAAGACATGGGCATCGACTTCCGGCGCATCGGCTTCACTGCGGGCGAGGCCCCGCGCTTCGACCAGAACGCGGATGGTGCGCCCGACCGCCGCGGCTGTCTGTTCCAAGGCGATGCGCCGTTGCAGCGCCATCGCCTTTTTCCAGCGGGATTCCTTGGAGCGCGAGGGAAGGTGCCCCGGCTGCCTGGCGGCGCGCGTTCCTTCTTCGCGCGAATAGCGGAAAACGCCGAGCCGCTCGAAGCGGGTCTCCTCGATGAACTGGAGCAGGGTTTTGAAATCTTGCGTTGTTTCGCCTGGGAATCCCACGATGAACGTGGTGCGGAGCGCGATGCCCGGCACACCGGCACGGATGCGTTTGATCAGGTGGCGAATATGCTGGGCCGAAGTCTCGCGCCGCATGGCCTGGAGCATCGGATCGGAAATGTGCTGCAGGGGCATGTCGATGTAGCGCGCCACTTTCGGGCAGGCGGCGATCGTTTCGATCAGTTCATCGCTCCAGTGGGCCGGATGGGTGTAGAGCAGGCGGATCCAAAAATCGCCCTCGATGTTTTGCAGCTCGCGCAGCAGCCGGACCAGCGAATCGCCCCGGGTTGAATCGACCGGCGCGCGCGGCCCCGCTTTCTCCTCCCAGCGATCCATGCCGAAATAAGTGGTGTCCTGGGAAATCAAGTTGAGTTCGCGCACGCCTTCGGCGACGAGCTGCTTCGCCTCGGCCACGACCGACTCGACCGTCCGGCTGCGGTGCCGCCCGCGCATTTTGGGGATAACGCAGAAGGAACAGGGGTGATTGCAGCCCTCGGCGATTTTGACGTAAGCCAGGTGCGGCGGCGTGAGCCGGAAACGGGGCGTGTCGAAATCGGGAATGAACCGCGGTTGCGGCGTCACAAAATTTTCCGGCGTCCCGGCGCCTTGTTCCCGGGACAGCAGCTCTTCGATAATCGGCACCACTTGGGTCAACTGGTCCAAGCCGATGAAGGCATCGGCCTCGGGCATCGATTTTTGCAATTCGGCGGCGAAACGTTGCGCCATACAGCCCGCCACGATGAGTTTTTGCGCAGGGCGACGGCGGCGCAGGCCGCGCCGCTGGTTGGTTTCGAAAATGGCCTCGATGCTTTCCTCCTTGGCCGTGTCGATAAAAGAACAGGTGTTGACGATCATCACGTCGGCCTCGTCCGGATCTGGTGTCAGCGCCATCCCTGCCTGGCGCAGATGACCGGCCATGATCTCGGAATCGACCAGGTTTTTCGCGCAGCCGAGCGAAACCAAGCCGACTTTCACGCGGGCGCGGACGGGTGAGGGGATGGCTGGTCCGCTCACGGTTGGCGTGACTCCACCGTAAAGGTCTCCGGCGCTTCCTGATCGCTGTGCGGCCCGTAATTCACGCCATCCAGGGTGATGTTGACCGCCGCTGGAACGCCGATGTTGATCGAAAATTTGTGTCCATCAAAGCTGACCGATTGCCCGGTGTGAATGACGCTGGCGTAAAGCACCTTGTCGGGATTGGCGCTGTCTTCCGACATTACCCGGACGAATGAATCACGCGAGGCGGTCAGCACCAAGGGTTTTCCCGCCGAAGCCGCAGTGGTTGTGGTTGCCGGGGAGGGATCATTCGTTGGTGTCATCGGTGGCGGATCATCCGTTGTCGCCGATTGTATCACAGAACTGGCTGGCGCGGGAGCGGAACTTACGTTTGCTTGCCGCGCCGATGTGGAGGGAACGGGACTAGTCGCGGTTGAAGCCTGCGCTGGGTTGGGGACATTGGCTGGAGGACCATTGGCCGCCGATGGATTGGTTCCGGTTAATTCACTCGGATTAACCGGCAACGCGCGTACTGCCTGCATGGGCGGGTTTGCTCCGTCATCGGCGGACGGTGAAGAGGTCTGGGTTGGGGATGACGCTCCCACCGGTTCCAGCGGCGCCGCGTTGGTCAATGCAGAGGAATCGACCGGCAGGGCTCGCACGGACTGGAAAGGCATGTCGGAACTGGTTGTGACAGCGGGGACCCTATTCGGCGCGCTGGCGTTTGTATTCTGAGCGTTCAAATCGACCGGCAGCGCGCGCATCGCCTGCACTGGCGCATTCGTGTCCATTTCCGCCGTATTCGTATTCGTAGCGGTCGCCGTTGTGGCCGTCACCGGCGCATTGACCGGCAGGGCTCGGGGAGCGGTGTTGGTCTCTGCGTTATCAGTGATCGGTGGTACGGCCGCATTGGCATCGACCGGTTTGGCCCGGGCCGGCACTGGCTCCGTCGTAGTTGCAGTGATGTTTGTGGTGGACGCGTTGCTCTCTTCCGTCGAGGAATTTTCCGCGAAATAACCTGGCAAGACTCCCGCCCGGTAGGCTTCGAAGAGGATGAACGAAATCACCAGGATAACTCCCATGCCGAGGGAAAGAACCACGTAGAGGCCGGTGTTGCCTTCGTGGCTGATTCGGGACTTTGCCGATGGTTCCGGCACATAGGGAATGCCCGCGTCCGCGCCGAAGCTCGAGGTTTCGTCCTCGGGCAGTTTGGTATCGAGCTGGCGCAAAATTTTATATTCGTCCAGGCCGAGCGCCCGGGCGTAGGTGCGGACAAAGCCGCGGGCGTAAGTCGGGCTCGAGAAGTGAGTATAGTCGTCCGCTTCGAGATCGCGCAGCCGGTCGACCTTGATTTTGGTCTCCCGCGCCGCCAGTTCGGGCGTCCAGTTGCGGGCTAAACGTCCTTCCTGAAGCTGCTTACCGACTGATTTCATCGCAAGGGACAAGAGTAAGAATTTTTCCGTTCCGGTTCAAGCCAGACCGCAATTTGTAACGTTCATTTTTATGGTGTTGTTGCATCCAATGACCGTTTGGGAAATTCGTCTGTGGGGGCGCTGGGCTGCTTCATTTTCACGCTGTGCTGCTTATTCTTTCCGCTTTTTGCTCCAAATCGATTTTCCAAAATATTTTCAGGCTTTATCCAGAAAATTAAGGTTTACTCCTGAAACATGAAGGGCAAATGGCTATGGTTGCATTGGGCACGGCGGACGCATCTGTTTCTTGGCGTCTTTTTTTCGCCGCTTCTGTTGATGTTCATTATCACCGGATGGTGGCAGACGGTGACGACCGATGATGAAAAGGAGGCCGAGGGCGGCGCGGTGCATACGCTCATGCAAAATCTCTCCAATGTGCACATGAACGATTATCTTCCGCGCGCGGGCGCCAGTCTCCATTCCCACCTGCCTTTCCAGATTCTCGTGGTTTCGATGTGCCTAGCTCTTATGGCCACCATCACTCTCGGTCTCGTTCTAGCCTGGCAGCTTAAGAAAAAGGCGTTGGTTATAACGGCCTTTGCCCTCGGGATATTGGTTCCCGTTCTGTTGCTTTGGCTGGCGTGAGATCTAATCTTTGGTCCGGAATTGTTTGTGACCAGCGCCCATCTGCTGCTTGAGGCTGGCCATGATTTTACGCGCGTCATCCCATTTGCTGTTCTGGATCGCCTGCGTGAGCGAATCGATCGACTGGATGAGATCGTCGATGCTCTTTTGATACGCCGTGACCATGGTGCTTTGTTGATCAGCCGGAAGAGCCGCTGCCTTCTTGGGAACGAGTCCGCGCGAGTTTTGCGCCTGGGTCTTGAGCGTGCCGGCG